>JBFILX010000012.1:0-22705 GCA_041612035.1 Gemmatimonadales bacterium
ACCGAGTCCTGCTCACGCGACCAGCGGTCCAGGGTGGGCCACTCCTCGTCCGGCGTGGAGGCGCCCGGGATCGGACTGTAGCCCCAGCGGGTGGTGTAGAGGTCCCACGGCCCGACCCGGGGAATCAGGTGCTCCAGCGCGATCCCGTCCTCCGGCTGGGCGGTGTAGTTGAACCGCGAATAGTCCATGATGGACGGGCTGTGGCCCATCCGGGCGACCCAGGTGCGACTCCGCACCGAGTCCACCGGGTAGGTCGAACTGCCCTTCTGGTCATGCTGGTAGCCCAGCGTGTGGCCGACCTCGTGGGCCACCACGAAGCGGACCAGCTCGCCCATCAGCGAATCGGGGAAGGGCCACTGGCGGGCCCGCGGGTCGAGATGGGCCACCTGGGTGAAGTACCACGAGCGCTGGAGGCTCATGATGTTGTGGTACATGTAGATGTCGGACTCCAGGATCTGGCCGGTCCGGGGATCGTGGATGTTGGGCCCCTGGGCGTTCTCGATGGTCGAGGCGAGCCACCGCACCACCGAGTACCGGGCGTCTTCCGGCGCCCAGTCCGGATCCTCCTCCTTCGAGGGCGGGTCGGCCGCGACGATGGCGCGCCGGAACCCGGCCGCCTCGAAGGCCGGCTGCCAGTCCTCGATTCCCTTCCGGACGTACGGCTTGAGCCAGTCCGGGGTGGCCGGGTCCACGTAGTAGACGATGGGCTTCACCGGCTCCGACATGGCGGCGGTGGGGTCCTTCTTGTCCAGCCGCCAGCGCACGATGTAACGCCGGGTCTGGGCCCGCTGCTCCGGACGCCCGTAGTCGATCTGGCTCAGGGCGAAGAACCCGATCCGCTTGTCCGCCAGCCGCGGCATCATCGGGTCGTCGGGGAGCTTGATCATGCTCCAGTGCATGGTCAGCGTGGCCGTGCCGGTCGCCGCCGGTGCGAAGGGGCTGGCGGGGGCCTGCTGGCCTCCGGTCTGCGGCGGGGGCGGATAGGTGATCGTGGCCTCGACCTCCACGTTCTCCGGGAATGACAGGACCCGCTCGATGTAGGAGCGGTTGGCGTCGGGCTGGGTCCGGACCCGGCTGCCCGGCCCCATCTCCGGGGGCGGGGCGGTGTAGAGCCGGGTGACCTCGATCACCGCCGCGCTGTCGGGCCCGTAGGCCTCGACGTTGAACCCGGACAGGATGATGTCGTTGTTGGAGTTGCGGACGGCCTCGTACATCGGGTTGGTCGAGTCGGCCACCGTCTCGTAGGAGACCTGCCGGAGCAGCACGCGGTGCCCGTTCCGGTCCCACTTGACCACCAGCCGCGGGCCCACCTGCTGGCCCCCGTAGCCCAGGTTCACCGGCACCCGCGAGGCCCGGGTCACCAGCAGCAGTTCCTTGCCCAGCTGGGTCCTCGGGATCTCGAAGTAGAGCCGGGTACCCACCAGGTGGGTCTTGAACAGCCCGGTCCGGGTCTTCGCCTCGGCCGTGATCACCCGGTTGTAGGGACGGGGAGCGGGATCCTGCGCCGAGCTGCCCTGGCCCTGGCCGGTGCCCTGGGCCTGGCCACCCTGGGCGGCACCGGTACCGGGCGGGGTGGCCGGCGACTCGGGACGGGGGGCGGGGGGGCCTGGCTGCGGCGAGGGTGCGGGCGCGGGCGTCGACCGGCTGCAGGCGAGGAAGAGAAAGGCGGTGGCGGCAATGGCGAGCGGTCCGGTGGGTCTCATCGGTCTCTCGAGCTGAGGGGCGAATGTCGGCTGCGGGCGTCGGGATTGAGCGACCTGCGTCCCCATTGTTACGCATCGGGAATGCGGAACGTTGTCGATCGATCCCACGACGTTCCTGGTGTGCGGGATTCGGCCAGCGACGCTCGTTTGGCTTGGCAGACCGCAACCTGGCCGCTCTTGTGTCGTCGGTGCGACAGGTGAGTATTGAGTTCAGGGAGTTCGGAGATCCGTTCGTGCACCACGGGCTGGCAGGCTCGCCGAGCGAAAGCGCGGGCTGCCGTCCGCCTTCTCGACCCGCGCCGGAGCCTGCGATGCCGATCGAGCCCCTCCCGCTCATCCTCCTGGTGGGTAGCGTGGTGACCGTGCCGGTCCTGCTGGCGTACTCGCGCCGGCAGAACCGCCGCCGCCGCCGGCAGGAGCTCCTCGACACGCTCGCCCGCTGGAGCGACGAGTACCCGACGACGCAGGACTGACGGCCGCCGCCCCCTGGGGCGGCGGTGCCACTTCAGGCCGGTCGTCGAGGGTCGTATCATTCTCCCGCGCCTCCGCGGAGAGATCATCCCATGACGCCCGATTCGCAGCCGTCCAGCGCCCAGCGCATGCTGGCCATCCTCCGGGGCATCGAGGACGAACTGGCCCGGGGTGATCTGGAGCCGGAGCAGCTCAACAACGTGAAGAGCGCCATTGACGACGTCCGGTCACGGCTGTGGGCCGCGATGTCGGCGGCGAGCGACGGCGACCCGGCCTCGGTGCAGGAGTTCTGGCTTCGCCGGGCGGCGGAGGTCTGCCAGAAGATGGCCGGCGACCTGGAGGAGGGGGTGGTGGATCCCCGCCGCCGGCACGGCAGCGACCTCCGGGCCGCCAGCACGCGGCTGCAGTCCGTCCTGAAGGCCACCGACCCGGCCTGATCGGCGCCCCGGGGCCATCGCGGTGCCGGTCGAATCGCTGGCCCTTGCCACCCTCGCCGCCGCGCTGGGCAGCGCGATCAACGCCATCGCCGGCGGCGGTACGCTGGTCACCTTTCCCGCCATCGTGGCCCTCGGGGTCCCGCCCCTCGTGGCCAACGCCACCAACACGGTCTCTCTCTGGCCTGGTGCCCTCGGCAGCGTGTGGGGGTACCGCGAGGCGCTGACCGGCTCCCGCCCCTGGGTGATCCGGTTCACCCTGCCGAGCGTGGTGGGCGGGGTGGTGGGCGGCTGGCTGCTGCTGCGCACCGGGGAGGACCGGTTCGCCCGCATCGTCCCGTACCTCGTGCTGGCCGCCACGCTGCTGTTCATGGCCCGGGGGGTCCTGCTGCGGTGGCTGCGCGGGCACGCGCCCGCGGCGACGGACGGGCCCACCACGGTCTTCGTGCTCGCGCAGTTCGCGGTGGCGGTGTACGGGGGGTACTTCGGGGCCGGCATCGGGATCCTGATGCTGGCCGTGCTGGGGCTCATGGGGCTCTCCCACATCCACCAGATGAACGGCCTCAAGAACTGGGGCGGCCTGTGCATCAACTTCGTCGCGGCGATCGTCTTCGCCCTGAGCGGGGTGGTGCTCTGGCCGCTCGCCCTGGCGATGGCGGTGGGCAGCGTGGCGGGCGGCTACGCCGGGGCCCGGATGGCCCAGCGGGTGAGCCAGGCGGCGGTCCGGCGCGCCGTCGTGGTGATCGGCCTCGCCGCGTTCCTCTTCCTGCTGACGCGGCCGCTCTAGCCGGCGGTGTGCCGTCGGCGGGGCCCGACCGCGGTGGAGTGTCGCCGAGCCGCGACACCGGGCCCGGCCCGGGCGATGGCGAACTGCCCCGTCCGTGGCCCGGCTGGCCGGGACGACGGGCGGGCACCTGGTGGGCGCGTGCGCTTGCGGTAAGTGCTTGTCCTGCCATGACTTCGCTTGCCCAACCCCGGCGGGGCCGATGCCAGGGCACGTGGATTGCCCCTCCTGCCGCCGATGCGTCCGCTCGGCACCCTTCTCGTCGCCGGCCTGCTCGCCGGCTGTGCGCCTTCCGCGCTGGTCCCCGTCCCGGGGCCGTACGCCGCGCCGTTCGGGATGTCGGCGGAGGCGTGGACCCACGCGGTGGCCGCGCACGGCCGGGCCGCGGCCGCGGGGCTCACCCGGAAGTCGCTCCTGGTGGTGATCGACTTCTCCCGGCCATCCACCGAACGGCGGCTCTGGGTCGTGGATCTGGGCTCCGGGTCGGTGCTGCTGCAGGAGTACGTGGCGCACGGGATCCGCTCGGGCGGGACCTGGGCCACGGCCTTCTCGAACCGCGACGGCAGCAACCAGTCGAGTCTCGGTACCTTCCTCACCGGCGACGCCTATTACGGGGTCCGCGGGCTCTCGCTTCGGCTCCGCGGCCTCGAGCCCGGCATCAACGACCGGGCCCTGGCGCGGGGCATCGTGATCCACGGGACGCCCAACGTCAGCGCCGCCCGCGCCTTCCACGGCCGCCAGGGCCGCACCGAGGGCTGTCCCGCGGTGCCGTCGGCATCGGCCCCCTCGCTGGTGCGCCTGGTCGAGGACCGGGTGGTGGTGTTCGCCTGGTACCCGGACCGCCAGTTCCTCTCCCGGTCCCTCTACGTGGACCAGGGGATGGCCGCCTTCCGGCTCGCCGCGGGCGACTGACCCCGCGGGGTCCGCGCCACCTTGCGGTCATGACCCCGGCCGCTATCGTTAGCTGAGTCTCCCATCATCCTCCGCGCCTGCAGCCCGGGCGGCCTCGCACGCCGCCCGGTCGCGTTGAGGACCCTCGCGTGACCCCGGAGTGCGGATGAGCGCAACGCGGTCCGTCCGGCTGACGGTGAACGGCAGCCCCCGCGAGGGGTCGGCCGAACCGCGGCTCCTCCTGAGCGACTTCCTGCGGCACGAGCTGGGGCTCACCGGCACCCACGTCGGGTGCGAGCATGGCGTGTGCGGGGCCTGCACCGTGCTCCTGGACGGGGAGGCGGTCCGCAGCTGCCTGCTCTTCGCGGTTCAGGCCGAAGGCCGCGAGGTGGTCACGGTCGAGGGGCTGGCGGGGCCCGACGGCATCCTGCATCCGCTGCAGGAGGCGTTCCGGGATGCCCATGCCCTGCAGTGCGGCTTCTGCACGCCGGGGATCCTCATGACCCTGGTGCCGTTCCTCCGGGACCGGCCCGACGCCGACGAGCATGCCATCCGCGACGTGCTGTCCGGTCACCTGTGCCGGTGCACGGGCTACGCCAACATCGTCGAGGCGGTGCGCCGGGCCGCCACGGGGGGGACGACCACCGCATGACCGCCGGGGCACGGTGGACGGGGCGGGGCCTGGCGCGGAACGAGGATGCGCGGCTGCTCACCGGCCGCGCCCTCTTCGTGGACGACGTGCAGCTCCCCGGGATGCTCCACGCCGCCTTCCTGCGGAGCGACGAGGCCCATGCCCGGCTGCGCTCGATCGACACCGCCGAGGCCGGCGCCCTGCCCGGGGTGGTGGCGGTCTACACCGCGGAGGATCTGGGCGCCTACTGGCGGCCGGGGCCGCTGCTGGTGGCGCCCGTTCCGGTGCCGGGGACGGTCTTCCACGAGGCCACCCAGGGCCCGCTGGTCCGCGACACGGTCCGGCACGCGGGCGAGGCGATCGCCCTGGTGGTAGCCGAGAGCCGCTACCTGGCGGAGGACGCGGCCGAGCGGATCACGGTGGACCTGGAACCGCTGCCCGCGGTGGTGGACCTGGAAGCCGCCCTCGAGCCCGGCGCGACGCTGGTGCATGAGCACCTGGGCACCAACCTGGCCGCCCGGGTGGCCCAGGCGAAGGGCGACTATGCCTCGGCCCGGCGGCACGCGGCGCACGTCGTCGCCCGGCGGTTCCACTACGACCGCGGAGCCGCCGCCGCGCTGGAGAACCGCGGCGTGGTCGCGCGGTGGGACCCCCGCGACGAGGAGCTGACCGTCTGGGACACCACCCAGGCCCCGATCCCCATCCGGAACGGCCTGGCCCGCCTGCTGGGGCTCCGCGAATCGCAGGTCCGGGTGATCGCGCCGTTCATCGGCGGGGGGTTCGGCCCCAAGATCATGATGTTCTACCCCGAGGAGGTGCTGATCCCCTGGGCGTCGCGCCAGCTGGGCCGCCCGGTGAAGTGGATCGAGGACCGGCGGGAGAACTTCTACGCCACCACCCAGGAGCGGCTGCAGATCCACGACGCGGAAATGGCCGTGGCGGCCGACGGGCGCATCCTGGGGGTGCGCGACCGCTTCTGGCACGACACCGGGGCCTACGACCCGTACGGGCTCACCATCCCCATCAACAGCCAGTGCACCCTGCTGGGGCCGTACGACGTGCCCCATTACGACAGCGAGTTCACGGTCGTCTTCACCAACCGCCCGATCGTCACCCCGGTGCGCGGCGCCGGGCGCCAGCACGGGGTGTTCGTGATGGAGCGCCTGCTCGACCTGGCGGCGCGCGAACTGGGGCTCGACGTGGTGGAGATCCGGCGGCGCAACTACCTGTCGCCCGACGCCTTCCCGCACGACCACCAGATCATCTTCCAGGACTCCGCCCCCCTGGTGTACGACAGCGGCGACTACGCCCCGGTGCTCGAGCAGGCGGTGGAGATGATCGGCTACGAGCGGTTCCGCCGGGAGGACCAGCCCCGGGCCCGCGCCGAGGGCCGGCGGCTGGGCATCGGGATCGTCTCCTACATCGAGGGCACCGGGATCGGGCCCTACGAGGGGGCCCGGGTGACGGTGGAGCCCAGCGGCGGGGTGCGCGTCGCCACCGGGGTGGGGACCCAGGGCCAGGGGCACTTCACCAGCTTCGCCCAGGTGGTGGCCGAGGTGCTGGGGGTCCCGCCTGACCGGATCGACGTGGTGACCGGCGATACCCGCGAGTTCGGCTGGGGCACCGGGACGTTCGCGAGCCGGGGGATCGTGGTGGCGGGCACCGCCTGCCACGAGGCGGCGGTGCGGGTGCGGGCCAAGGCGCTCGCCCTGGCCGCCGACCTGCTGGGGACGTCGCCCGACGACCTGGTCCTGGAGGACTGGCGGGTGGCCCGGCGGGACGACCCGGCGCAGGGGCTCTCGCTGGGCGAGCTGGCCGCGAAGGCCAACCCGCTTCGCGGCGCGGTGAAGCCGGGGACCGAGCCGGGGCTCGAGGCCACCGCCTACTTCGGGCCCTCGCGCGGCAACGCCGCCAACGGGGTGCACGCCATGATCGTCGAGGTGGACGCGGAGACCGCGATGGTCTCGATCCGGCGCTACGTGGTGGTGCACGACTGCGGCCGGGTGATCAACCCGGTGATCGTGGACGGCCAGATCCAGGGCGGAGTGGCCCACGGCATCGGCAATGCCTTCTACGAGCGGCTGGTCTGGGACGACAACGGCCAGCTCATGAACGCCTCGCTCATGGACTACCTCCTCCCCACCGCGCTCGACGTGCCCACGGTCGAGATCGGCCACCGGGAAACGCCGTCGCCCCTCAACCCGCTGGGCGTGAAGGGAGTGGGCGAGGCCGGCGCGATCCCCACCGCCGCGGCCTTCGCCCAGGCGGTGGAGGACGCCCTGGCCGACCTGGGCGTGGAGATCACCGAGATCCCGCTCAGCCCCGACCGGCTCTTCGAACTCATCAGCGCGGCGCGGGCCGCGAGGGACGCTTCATGATCGTCGAGGGGACCCACGTCTTCGCCGGCCGCCCGGAGGCGGTCTGGGACCTGCTGCTCGACCCGACCGTGATCGCCAAGGCGATGCCGGGCACGCGGGAGCTGGTGCGCGAGGGGCCCGACCGCTATCGGGGCCGGATGCAGATCAGCATCGGGCCCATCACGGCGGCGGAGTTCGCCCTGCAGATCACCCTGGCCGACCTCGACCCGCCCCGCCGGTTCGTGATGCACGTGGACGGCACCGGGCGCTTCGGCTTCACGCGGGGCGCCGCGGAGGTGACCCTGGCGCCGGAGGGGGAGGGCACCGCGATGGGGTACCGGGCCGACCTGCAAGTGGGCGGCAAGATCGCCGGGGTGGGCCAGCGGCTCCTCGACATGGTGAGCCGCGCCATGCTCCGGTCGGGGCTCGACGCCCTGGGTGCCGAGCTGTCGGCGCGGCTGGCGGAGGACAGGTGAAGCCGGCCCCCTTCGCCTACCACGCCCCCGCCACCCTCGAGGAGGCCCTCGAGCTGCTCGACCGGCACGGGTTCGACGCCAAGGCCCTGGCCGGCGGCCAGAGCCTGGTGCCCGCGATGAACTTCCGGCTGGCCGCCCCCGCGGTGCTGGTGGACCTGAACCGGATCGGCGGCCTGGCGGGGGTCCACCCCGAGGGGAAGGCGCTCCGGCTGGGTGCCATGGTGCGGCAGCGCACCCTCGAGACCCACCCCCTCATCGCGTCCCACGCCCCCCTCCTGGCCGAGACGATGCCGCACGTGGCCCACGTGCAGATCCGGAACCGGGGCACCCTGGGCGGGAGCCTGGCGCACGCCGACCCGGCCTCCGAGCTGCCGGCCGTGCTGGTGGCGCTGGGGGCCCGGTTCCGCTGCCGCAGTGTGCGGGGCGAACGATGGGTGCCGGCGCCGGAGTTCTTCCTGGGGCTCTTCGCCACGGCGCTCGAGCCGGGGGAGCTGCTGGTCGAGGTGGAGCTGCCGCCCCGGTCGGCCCGGTCGGGCTGGGCGTTCGACGAGGTGGCGCGCCGCCACGGGGACTACGCCCTGGCGGGCGCGGCGGCCGGGGTGCGGCTCGACGAGGCCGGACGGTGCCAGAGCGCCCGGCTGGTGCTCATGGGCGTGGGCGAGGGCCCGGTGACGATCGCCGAGGCGGGGTCGCTGCTGGAGGGCCAGGCGCCGACGCCGGACCTGGTGCGGGCGGTGGGCGAGGCCGCGCGGGTCGGGGTGGATCCCTCGAGTGACATCCACGCGTCGGCCGCCTACCGCCGCCACCTCGCCGGGGTGCTGGCCCGCCGGGTGATGACCCGGGCCTGCACCCGGGCCGGCGCCGCGGGCCTCGGGGGGGCATGAGCGCGACCCGGACGGCCGGCGAGTTCGTCGAGCTCGCGGCGCCCATCCCGCCGTCCGGGCTCATCAACGACCACCTCGCGCCCACGCCGGGCTCGGCCCGGACCTGGTCGCAGTGGCACCTGGCCTCGCTGTGGGTGGGGATGAGCGTCTGCATCCCGACCTACATGCTGGCCGCCAGTCTCATCCAGGCCGGGCTCTCATGGTGGCTGAGCGTGCTCGCCATCTTCCTGGGCAACGCCATCGTGCTGGTCCCGATGCTGATCAACGGGCACGCCGGCACCCGCTACGGCATCCCGTTCCCGGTGTACGCCCGGGCCGCGTTCGGCACCCGCGGGGCCCATGTCCCCGCGCTGCTCCGCGCGGTCGTGGCATGCGGCTGGTTCGGGATCCAGACCTGGGTGGGGGGGCTCGCCATCAGCGAGCTCCTGGGCATCGTGTGGCCGGCGTTCCGGGGGCTGGGCGGCGACTGGGCGTTCATGGGCTACGGCGCCCCGGCCTATGTCGGCTTCGGCCTCTTCTGGCTGATGAACCTCTACTTCGTCTGGGCCGGCACCGAAAGCATCAAGTGGCTGGAGACGGCCGCGGCGCCCTTCCTGATCGCGGTGGGGCTCGGCCTGCTCTGGTGGGCGATCGACCGGGTGGGGAGCCTCGGGGCCATGCTGGGCGGGTCGGCGGGGCTGGGCGGACGGCCCGGCGGGTTCTCGCCGGGGCTCTTCTTCCCCTGGGTGACCGCCATGGTCGGCTACTGGGCCACGCTGGCGCTCAACATCCCCGACTTCACCCGCTACGCCCGGAGCCAGCGCGACCAGATGGCGGGGCAGACCGTGGGCCTGCTGACCACCATGCCGCTGTTCGCCTTCATCGGCATCGCCGTGACCGGCGCCACCGTGGTGCTCTACGGCGAGGCGATCTGGAACCCGGTCGAGCTGATCGGCCGGGTCGCACGCGAGCAGGGGAGTCCCGTGCTGGGCCTCGTCGCCCTGGTGGCCATCCTGGTGGCGACCCTCACCACCAACATCGCCGCCAACGTGGTGGCCCCCGCCAACAGCTTCGCCAACCTGAGCCCCCGGCGGATCGGGTTCCGGCTGGGCGGGTTCATCACGGCGCTGCTGGGCGTGGCCATCTTCCCCTGGCGCCTGCTCGACGCCTACCAGACCTGGCTCATCAGCTACTCCGGCCTGCTGGGCGCGGTCGGGGGGGTGCTGGTGTGCGACTACCTGCTGGTGCGCCGGGGCCACCTGGCGCTCCTCGACCTGTATCTGCCCGACGGGGCCTATGCGTACCGTCGGGGGGTGAACCCCTGCGCGATGGCGGCGCTGCTGGCGGGGATCGGGGTCTCGCTGGCCGGCCTCCTGCACCCCGCCCTGGAATTCCTGTTCCGGGGAGCCTGGTTTTCCGCGGCGATCGTCTCGTTCGCCCTCTACTTCATCCTGATGCGGGCCTGCCGGTAGCAGGCCCCGGTATTCCCGGAGGCATGATGCGGACCTACGACCTGTCCCAGCCGCTCAACCAGGAGGTCTCCTTCTGGCCCTACTACCCCCCGTTCGAGGTCAAGTACATCAAGCGCAAGGCCGAGCACGGGGTGAACGCGCAGTACATCCAGACGTCCAACCACATGGGCACCCACCTCGACGCGCCGCGCCACTTCGTCACCAACGGCCGGACGATCGACGAGATCCCCATGGAATGGCTCTGCAGTCCCGGGGTGGTGGTGGACCTCCGGGACGAGATGGGCGACCTCGGCGTCTATACCCCGGCGATGATCGAGCGCCGGGTGACCGTGAAGGAAGGCGACATGCTCTTCCTGCACACCGGCTGGCACCGGTACGCCCAGTTCGGCAGCGAGCCCGACGAGGAGCGCTACATCCACATGCACCCGGGCGCCCACCCCGACATGGTGCCCTGGCTGCTGGAGAAGAAGATCCACATCTGGGGGGTGGACTGCATCTCGACCGACCACCCGATGAACCTCCCCATCGGCCGGTTCCTGGGGAAGGGAATGCACGGCCACTGTGACCGGGTGCGGGCCCGGGCCGAGGAGCTGTTCGGCGGTCCCGCCGGGGTGGCCAAGCTGTTCCCCGACTCGGCCTACCAGCTCACCCACAACGCGCTCTTCCCGCGCGACTGCATGCACATCGAGAACCTGGGCGGCGAGATCGACGCCCCCGAGCTGCAGAACACCCGCACCATCCTGGGGTGCTTCCCCTGGAAGTTCCGGGGTGGCGAGGCGGCGTTCTGCCGCGCGGTGGCCTTCCTGGGCGAGTGGCCCGCGCGCCCGTGACCCCGGACGACCTGGCCGCCCACTCCGCCGCCGACCTGGTTGGTCGGGTCCGCCGGGGCGAACTCTCCCCGGTGGAGGTGGTGGACGCGGCGCTGGCCCGGGTGGATCGGCTGAACGGGCCGCTCAACGCCCTGGTGACCCTCGCGCCCGCGGCGCGCGACGAGGCGCGGGCCCTGGAGGCGTCGATCCGGCGGGGGGACGACCCGGGCCCGCTCGCGGGGCTGCCGGTGGGCATCAAGGACGTGACCCCGGTGGCCGGGCTGCGGCACACCTACGGGTCGCCGCCCTACGCCGACCACGTGGCGGAAGAGGACGCCCTGGTGGTGCGTCGGCTGCGGCGTGCCGGGGCCATCATCCTGGGGAAGACCAACACCCCCGAGTTCGCCGCCGGCGGCAACACCTGGAACGACGTCTTCGGCCGGACCCGCAACCCCTGGAATCCCGACCGGAGCGCGGGCGGGTCCACCGGGGGCGGCGCCTGCGCCCTCGCCACCGGGATGATCGCGGTGGCGGAGGGCACCGACCTGGGCGGCTCGCTCCGGATTCCCGCCTCGTTCTGCGGGGTGGTCGGCCTCCGGCCGTCCGTGGGCCTGGTCCCCACCGTGCCGACCGACTGGGCCTGGGACACCCTCCAGGTCACGGGCCCCATGGCCCGCACCGCCGGCGACCTGGCGCTCGCGCTGCAGGCCATGGCCGGACCGAGCCCCGAGGCGCCGCTGGGCCAGCCGGTCGCGGGACGCGACTTCGCCGGGGCCGTTCGCGCGGGACCGCGGCCCGGGGTCCGGGTCGCCTACTGTCCCGACATCGCGGGCATCGGGGTCGATCCGGGAGTGGAGTCGGTGTGCCGCGACGCGATGGAACGCCTGGCCGCGGCCGGCTGCGAGGTGGAGGAGGTGGCGCTCGACCTGGCCTTCGCGCGCGATGCGTTCCTGGCGCTCCGCGGCCTCTGGTTCGTGACCTGGATGCGGGACCGGCTCGACCGGCTGGACGCATTCGGCGTGAACGTGCGGAACAACACCCGGGCCGGACTGGAGACCACCACCCTCGACCTGGCCGCGGCGGAGAAGGCCCGGGCCCGGGTCTGGCACCTCCTGCGCGACCTGTTCCGTCGGGTGGACCACCTGGTGACCCCGGCCATGGCGGTGCCGCCGTTCCCAGTGGAACAGAACTACCCGGAGACCGTGGCCGGGCGGGCCATGGCGACCTACGTCGACTGGATCGCCCCGACCTTCGTGCTGAGCCTGCCGGGGCTGCCGGTGGCCTCGGTGCCGTGCGGGCTCGACGGCGCGGGGCTCCCGGTGGGGCTGCAGGTCGTCGGGGGACCGTTCGGGGAGGAGGCGGTGCTGGCGATGGCGGGCCGGGTGCAGTCGCTCTGCCCGGTGGGGACCCCCGATCCGGCGGCGATCGAGGCCTGGGCGGCCCGGCACCCCGACGAGGCGCTCAGGGGCCCGCGAACAGGGCCGCCACCTCGGGCTTGAGCACCTTCCCCATCGCGTTCCGCGGAAGCCGCGGCACCGTCCGGAGGTCGCGGGGCAGCTTGTAGGGCGCCAGCCGGTCCCTGGCCCAGCGCTGCAGCTCCTCGAGGGTCGGCGCGCCGCCCGCGGTTTCCACCGCCACGCACACCCGCTCGCCCCACTCCGGGTCGCTGACGCCTACCACGGCGCACTCCGTCACCGCCGGGTGGGTGCGCAGGACCTCCTCGATCTCCAGCGCGGACACCTTGTACCCCCCGGTCTTGATGATGTCCACGCTGGTCCGCCCGAGGATCCGGCAGGCGCCGTCCTCGACCACCGCCATGTCGCCGGTGCGGAACCAGCCGTCCCGGAAGGCGGCCCCGGTGGCCTCGGGATGACCCCAGTACTCCAGGAAGACGGTGGGGCCCCGCACCTCGATCTCCCCCGGCGCGCCGGGCGGCACCTCGCGGCCCGCCTCATCGACCAGCCGGACCTCCACGCCGGGCAGCGGGGTGCCCACGAACCCGGGCCGGCGTTCCCCGTCCAGCGGGTTGGAGAGGGCCATGCCGAGTTCGGTCATGCCGTATCGCTCGAGGAGGGTGTGGCCGGTGAGGTCGCGCCAGCGGTCCATGACCGAGACCGGCAGCGCGGCCGAGCCCGAGACCATGAGACGCAGGCGGGCGGCCCCCTCGGACCAGGCCCGGCGCCGGCCCGGCGGAGCATCCTCCCACGCCGCGATGAGCCGGCGGTACACCGTGGGCACCGCCATGAACACCGTCAGTTCGCCCGAGCCCAGCCGGTCCCAGGTGGCCTCGGGGTCGAACCGCGGGGCGAGCTCGCAGGCGGCACCGGCCCAGAGCGCGCAGCTCAGCACGTTCACGATCCCGTGCACGTGGTGCAGCGGAAGCACCAGCAGGGTGCGGTCGTCGCGGGTCCAGCCCCAGGCCCGCACCAGCGAGGCGACCTGGGCCGCCAGGGCGGCGTGGGTCGTCACCACGCCCTTGGGCCGTCCCGTGGTCCCGCTGGTGTACACCATCATGGCGCGCCGGTCGGATCCCACGGCCGGGAGCCCGGCCGGCGGGGCGGCGAGGAGATCGTCGGTGGTGAGGAAGCGCACCCCGGCGGCCTCCGCCAGCGGTGCCAGGTCGCCGGCCCGCTCGGGCGAGGCCACCGCCGCGGCAGGCCGGGCGTCGCGCAGCACGAACGCCAGTTCCGCGGGCGGGTGCGAGGTGGCCAGCGGGACCGCCACCCCCCCGGCCCGCCAGATCCCCCACTGGGTGATCACGTGGGGCGGGCCCGGCGGGGCCAGGAAGCAGACCCGCGCCTCCCGCAGGTCGTCCGCGCCGGCGAGGAGGGCCGCCGCGGCGCGGGCCGAGGCGTCGAGCAGGCCCCGGTAGTCGAGCCGGTCCGCGCCCGCGATCAGGGCGGTCCGGTCGGCGTGCCCGGCGGCGCGGGCGATGAGGGGCGGGGTGTCGGCCATGGGTCGGGCCGGAAGCTACCGGGCCCCGAGGGCCGGGGACAGGTGTTCCGCCCGCGAGGCGGTCGGGCCATCTTGGGTCATCCCCGCGGGAGGTTCCATGGCGCGCTTCCTCCGAAAGAAGGACCAGGCCCTCGGCCGGCCCCCCGGCTCACTGGTGTTCATCGGCGACCACAAGATGGACCGGTCGCTCGTCCGGATGAAACGGTTCGATCAGGACACCCTGATCGAGGAGGACATCGAGCGGATCGCCGACGCGGTGCCGCCGCCCGACGCCAGCCAGGTCACCTGGATCAACGTGTACGGGCTCGAGGACACCGAACTGGTGCGCGAGATCGGCCAGGTGTTCGACATCCACCCCCTGGTGCTGGAGGACATCCTCAACACCGACCAGCGGCCCAAGATGGAGGAGGTGGGCGACTACGTCTTCCTCGTGGTGAAGATGCTCCGGTTCGATCCGGAGGATCCCGACACGATCCTGGCGGAGCAGCTGAGCCTGGTGCTGGGCCGGAACCTCCTCCTCACCTTCCAGGAGCGGAAGGGGGACGTGTTCGAGCCCGTCCGCGAGCGGCTGCGGAACAAGGTCGGCCGGATCCGGACGCTGGGCGCCGACTACCTGATGTACAGCCTGCTCGACACCGTGGTGGACAACTACATCCACATCGTGGAGCGCCTGGGGGAGCGGGTGGAGGACGTGGACGAGGCGATCCTGGACGAAGACGGCGACGACGACGAGGACATCCTGCAGCGGATCAGCTGGTACAAGCAGGAGATGAACTACCTGCGCAAGGCGATCCGGCCGTCCCGCGAGGCCTTCCTGCAGCTGGCCAAGCTCGACAGCGACCTGATCAACGACCAGACCTACCCGTTCCTCCGCGACCTCTACGACCTGGAGACCCAGGCCAGCGAGGCGATCGACACCTATCGCGAGATCCTGTCCGACCAGCTGAACACGTATCGCACCGCGGTGGGGATGAAGCTGAACGAGATCATGAAGGTGCTCACCATCTTCGCGGCCATCTTCATCCCGCTCACCTTCATCGCCGGCATCTACGGCATGAACTTCGACTACCTCCCGGAGCTCCACTTCCGGTACTCCTACTTCGTGCTGTGGGGGGTGATGCTGGTGGTGGCCGGGATCATGCTCCGCTACTTCTACCGCAAGGGCTGGCTCTGAGCCAGGAGGGCCGGCCCCGACCGGGACCGGCCCTCCTCTCGCGCGCTGACCGGGCCGCTCATGGGGTCTGCGGCGGCGCCGGGCGCATCGGACGCATGGGGCGCCGCAGCTCGCCCCTGGTGCCGGGCCGCATCCGCGACCGGTCGGGCCGCATGCGGTCCCCGCGCGGTCCCACGACTCCGGGCCGCCGCTGGCCCAGGGCCCCGTGGCCGCGTCCACGCATCGCCTGGCCCCGCTGCATCATCATGGCGCCCCGCCGCAGGTTCGTGACCCGCTCCCGCTGGGCCTCGGTGAGCACCCCGTTCACGCGGTCGCGGACCTCGGTCGCGCTCCCCGCCGCGGCCCCCATCCGCTCAGCCACCATCAGTCGCGCCTCTTCGCGGGTCAGGCTGCCGGCCTGCACCCGGCTCCGGATGTCCATCCGCTCGGCCATCCGGGCCCGGCGGGCCTCGAGGTTCTGCCGGCGGATGGTCTCGAGCCGGGTCACCTGGTCGGCGGAGAGCCCCAGCTGCTCCCGGAGGCGGAGGACCGTCTCGGGGGCCGGGCCGACCCGCTCGGGGCGCGGCGCGGCCTGGGCCAGGGCGGGGGAGGCCGCGAGCGTTGCGGCCAGGAGGGTCAGTACGAAACGGCGTGTCGTCATGCGGGCACCACTCCGGGTCGAAGGACGGCGGAGTTGCCCGCCGGTCAGGTTGATCGTCCCGACAGGTAGACGCGCACGGAGCCGCATGCGTTAAGCCGTGCGCGTCACCCGGAGTGGAGCACGGTGCGGACCCGGTCGGCCAGCGCGAGGTTGGTGGCGATCACGCTCCCGCCGAATCCCGTCTCGAGGCCGTCCCAGTCGGTGAACCGTCCTCCCGCCTCGACGATGATCGGAAGCAGCGGGGCGGAGTCCCAGGCGTTCATGCGCGCGTCCACCATCGCTTCCGCCCGACCGGTGGCGACCAGGAGGTAGCCGAAGCAGTCGCCCCAGGTGCGGGCCGTGGCGGCGGCGAGGCTGAGCCGCTCCCACGCCCCCCGGCGCACCGGGTCGGGGATCCCGATCTCGCTGGCCAGCACCGTCGCGCGGGAGAGGTCGTTCACCGCGCTCACCCGGCAGCGGGACCCGTTGTGCCAGCAGCCCTCGCCCGGCGCGGCGTGCAGGTGCTCCTGCACCGGCGGGAAACTCGCCGCGCCCGCCAGGACGCGCTCCCCCTGGGTCAGCGCCACCAGCGTGCCCCAGAGCGGCACGCCGTGCACGAAGCTGCGCGTGCCGTCCACCGGGTCGAGCAGCCAGGCCCGGCCGGAGCGCGAGGGGCGCTCGCCGAACTCCTCGCCCACGATGCCGTCCTCGGGGAACCGCGCCTCCAGCCACTCGCGCGCGGCCCGCTCGGCCGCCCGGTCGGCCTCGGTGACCGGTGATCCGTCGGCCTTCCAGTCCACGGCGATCCCGGGACGAAAGGCGCGGAGCGCCACCGCGCCGGCGAGCCGGGCGCATTCGCCGGCCGCTTCCATCAGCGCCGAGGGGGAGGGCGCGATCATCCCCGACCCCTCCGGGCGGTGTAGAGGCGCTTGATCAGCTGGATCTGCCCGGCGTGATAGAGGTCGTGTCCCGCGGCGCCCCGGATCGTCTGCTCGAGGGTGAACTTCGCGTTCTTCGGCACCTCGGCCAGGCGACCCGGCGGGAGCGCGGTGACGGCGTCGATCAGGTCGGCATGGCACTGCTTCAGCAGCCGGAAGTCCTCGCGGAAGGCGGCCGTGGTCTTCGCCAGCGGGCGGCGGAACCAGTTCGAGCCCTTGAGCGGAAAGCTGCCCCGCGGCCCGCCCACGATCCGCCGGGTGACGGCGTACTTCCAGTAGGCCGCGTGCACCATGATCTCCCAGATGTTGTGGCGGTCGGGGTCGGGTCGCCACGACGCGAGGGCGGGGGCCAGGCCTCGCAGCGAGCCGGCGAGGTTGGTGCCATGCCACGACCGCTTCTGGAAGGCCTCCTCCAGGGCGGCGAGGAGCAGCCGGATCTCGGCGGGGGGCCTGGCGGGCATGGCGGGGCTCCGGGTCGGGGACGGTCGTCGAAGCTACCCCCGAACCTTGCCCCGGGGCCGGAACCCCGGCAATATCGAGCCGCGCCGCCACGGCGATGGGGTGTAGGTCAACTGGCAGACCGCCCGGCTGTTAACCGGGAAGTTGCAGGTTCGAATCCTGCCGCCCCAGCTTCCTCCCCGCCTCCCCCGCCCCCAGTTCCGGGGCGCGGAACTTGCGGCGTCGTCCCGCCTCAGCTCATCGTCTGGAACGGCATGCGGCACAACGGTTTACGCCTGATGTTCGCGCTCCTGGCCGGCCTCTTCACGGGGTGCGGGAGCCCGACCGCGCCGAGCCGCGGGGTGCCGGCGCGGCTGGCCCTCAGCGTGCAGCCCCCGGCCACCGCCGCGAGCGGCGTGGTGCTGTCGCCCCAGCCTGTGGTGGAGGTGCAGGACGCCGACGGCGTGCCGATCGCGGCGCGCGGGCTCCTCGTTTCGGTCACGATCGCCTCCGGCGGCGGTACCCTGCAGGGGGAGTCGGCCATCCGGACCGATGCGGACGGCCGGGCCGTCTTCAGTTCGCTGGCCATTGCTGGGCTCGCGGGTCCCCGGGTGCTCCGGTTCTCCTCGGACGGGCTGGCCCAGGTGACCTCGCGCCAGATCACCCTGAGCGCCGGGCCGGCCACCGCGGCGTCCATCGACGCGGGCAACAACCAGACCGCGCCCGCCGGCACCGACGTGCCGGTCACCCCCGCCGTGCGGGTGGTGGACGGTGCGGGCAACCCGGTGGCCGGCCTGCAGGTGACGTTCACCGTCGTCGCGGGCGGTGGGTCGGTGGGGGGCGCCACCCAGACGACGGGCGACAACGGTATCGCGAGCGTAGTCCGCTGGACCCTCGGTACGACCATCGGCCTCAACAGCATGACCGCGGTGGTGGCTGGCCTTCCCGGTGTGCTGGCCTTCAGCGCCACGGGGGTGGTCGGCCCGGCGGCGAAGATCACCCTGGTCGCCGGCAACGGGCAGTCGGCTCTCATCGGGGCCACGGTGCCGACCGCGCCGGCCGTGCGGGTCACCGACGCCTTCGACAACCCGCTGTCGGGCGTCGCCGTCACGTTCACCCCGTCGAACGGCGGGACTGCCATCGGCGCGGCCATCTCCGACACGGCCGGCGTGTCCCGGCTCGGCGCCTGGCGCCTGGGTCTCGATCCGGGGCCCCAGACCCTGACCGCCACGCGGGGCACGGCGCCTCCGCTCGTCCTCACGGCCACCGCCCTGGGCTTCCTCACCGGCCCGGTCGCGGCCGGGGGCGGCCACTCCTGCGCGGTGGCCGACGGCTCGGCGTGGTGCTGGGGGGACGGCTCCGCCGGTCAGCTCGGCACCGGTACGGCGGCCCGCGACTCGGTCCCGCGCCAGGTCACCGGGGGACTCACCCTGAGCTCGGTGGCCACCGGCCTCGGCCACTCGTGCGGGATCACCACGGCCGGGGCGGCCCACTGCTGGGGGCTCAACAGCTCGGGCCAGCTCGGCGACGGTACGGGGACGACCCGGGCCTTCCCCGCGGCGGTGACGGGCGGGCATTCGTTCACGATGCTCAGCGCGGGCTCGGGCCACACCTGCGGGCTGCGCACCGACGGCACCGCCTACTGCTGGGGCGCGGGCAGCGATGGCCAGCTGGGGCAGGGGGCCTTCACGGCCTCGTCCCAGCCGGTCGCGGTCTGGGGCGGTCACACCTTCACCGCCATCGCGGCCGGGGCCTTCCACACCTGCGGGCTGCGGGTGGACGGCGCCGCGTTCTGCTGGGGTCTCAACAACAACGGGCGCCTGGGCGACAGCACCGGGGTCAACCGCAACACCCCCGTCCGGGTCTCGGGCACCACGGTCTGGGTGGCCCTGGCGGCCGGCGGCGGCCACACCTGCGGGGTGGCCCAGGGAGGGGCCGCCTTGTGCTGGGGCCTGAACGGCAACGGCCAGCTGGGGGACGGGAGCACCGCCACCCGGGTGGTGCCCACGGCGGTGAGCGGGAGCCGGACCTTCACGGCGATCGCCGCCGGGGGCTTCCACACCTGTGCCATCGCCACCGGCGGTGCGGCCTGGTGCTGGGGCCAGAACGCGGCGGGGGCCCTGGGCGACGGGACGCCGGTCCAGCGTCTCCTCCCGGTGGCCGTCCTCGGGGGCGGTACCTGGGCCGCCCTCTCCGCGGGGTCGGACCACACCTGCGGGCGGACCCGGTCGGGTGCGGCGGTCTGCTGGGGCCGGAACGCCGAAGGCCAGGGCGGGAACGGGTCGACCGAGACCACGGGGGTCCCCCTGGGGGTGCGGCAGCCCTGACGCTCACTCCGAGCGCCGCGGTCGGCTTATCTTGGGACAGACCGGTCGGAGCCACTCCGGAGGGAGCCGCATGACATCCTCGGCCGTCGCGGGCGCCGTTTCCCGGGCCATCCGGGACACCGTGGTCATCCGCTTCTCGGGTGACTCGGGCGACGGCATGCAGCTCACCGGCACCCAGTTCACCATGGAAACGGCGCTCTCCGGGAGCGACCTGTCGACCTTCCCCGACTACCCGGCCGAGATCCGGGCGCCGGCCGGCACCACGTACGGCGTCTCCTCCTTCCAGATCCACTTCGGGGCCCGCGAGATCCTGACCGCAGGTGACGAACTCGACGTGCTGGTCGCGATGAACCCGGCGGCCCTGGTGGTCAACGCGGGCGACCTGCGGGTCGGGGGGCTGATCGTGGCCGACACGGGGGCCTTCTCCCGCCGCAACATCGAGAAGGCCGGCCTCGAGGGGGACCCGCTCGAGGGCGAGCTGGTGCGTCCGTTCAAGGTGATGAAGCTGGACATGACCAAGCTCACCGCCGACGCCGTGGAGCCGTTCGGGCTGGGCGCCAAGGAGGCGCTCCGCTGCCGCAACATGTGGGCGCTGGGCCTCATGCTCTGGATGTACGGCCGGGACAAGGACGTGACCGTGGCCTGGCTGGAGAAGAAGTTCGCCAAGGCGCCGGCCATCGCCCAGGCCAACATCGCCGCCCTGAATGCAGGCCACGCCTACGGCGAGACGGTCGAGATGCCGAGCGACGTGGTGGGCTACACCGTGGCGCGGGCCGACCTGCCCCCGGGCGTGTACCGGACGGTGAACGGCACCGAGGCCCTCGCCTACGGGCTCCTGGCCGGGTTGCGCGCGGTGGGGCTCGAGCGGCTGTTCTTCGGCTCCTACCCGATCACCCCCGCCTCCCCCCTGCTGCACGTGCTGGCCAACCTGCGGCACCTGGGCGTGGTCACCTTCCAGGCCGAGGACGAGATCGCCGCCATCTGCTCCGCCATCGGCGCCTCCTACGCGGGGGCCCTGGGGGTCACTTCCAGCTCGGGGCCCGGGATCGCCCTCAAGACCGAGGCGCTGGGGCTGGCGATCGGGGTCGAACTCCCCCTCGTGGTGATCAACTCCCAGCGGGCGGGGCCCTCGACGGGGCTGCCGACCAAGGCCGAGCAGTCCGACCTCTTCCAGGCGGTGTACGGCCGGAACGGGGACGCCCCGGTGGCCGTCATCGCGGCGGCGAGCCCGTCCGACTGCTACGACGTGGGGGCCGAGGCGGTGCGGATCGCCGTCCGGCACATGACCCCCGTGATCCTGCTGACCGACGGCTACCTGGCCAACGCGGCGGAGCCCTGGGTGGTGCCCGAACTCGAGGAGGTGGTCCCCGGCGCCGGGCGGCCCGGGCCCGGCGGAAACGGCGGGAACGGGTCCTTCAACCCCTACCAGCGCGATCCCGAGACCCTGGCCCGGGTCTGGCCGGTCCCCGGCACGCCGGGGCTCGAGCACCGGATCGGCGGGCTGGAGAAGCACTACGACACCGGCAACATCTCCTACGACCCCGAGAACCACGCCCGGATGACCTGGGCCCGGATGGAGAAGGTCCGGCGGGTGGCGGACGACATCCCGGAGCAGCGGGTGGAGGTGGGGACGGCCGGGGGCGCCCTCGCGGTGGTGGGCTGGGGGTCCACCTACGGGCCGATCCGCAAGGCGGTGACCCTCAGTCGGGAGGAGGGGCTCGACGTGTCCCACGTGCACCTGCGCTACCTGCACCCCTTCCCCCGGAACCTGGGGACCCTGCTGCAGGCCTACGGCAGGGTGCTGGTGCCCGAGAAGAACACCGGCCAGCTGGTGACGATGCTGCGGAGCACCTTCCTGCTCCCGGCCGAGGGGATGAGCAAGGTGACCGGGAAGCCGTTCAAGGTCGCCGAGATCCGCGCGGCCATCCGCCGCGCGCTGGAGGCCGCATGACCGCCACCCCCGCCGCACCGCTCACCGCCAAGGATTTCGCGTCCGACCAGGAGGTCCGCTGGTGCCCGGGGTGCGGCGACTATGCCATCCTGAAGTCGGTCCAGAAGACCCTGGCCGAACTCGGCACCCCGCGGGAGAAGACGGTGTTCGTCTCGGGGATCGGGTGTTCCTCGCGGTTCCCGTACTACCTGTCGACCTACGGGTTCCACACGATCCACGGCCGGGCGCCGGCCATCGCCGCGGGCGTGAAGCTGGCCAATCCCGAGCTCGACGTCTGGGTCATCACCGGGGACGGGGACGGCCTGAGCATCGGGGGCAATCACCTGCTCCACGCCCTGCGTCGCAACGTGAACCTGCAGATCCTGCTCTTCAACAACGAGATCTACGGGCTCACCAAGGGGCAGGCGTCGCCCACCTCCCGGCTGGGCACCCGCTCCCCCTCGACGCCCCGGGGCTCCATCGATCCGCCGGTCTCGCCCACTGCGTTCGCGCTGGGGGCCGGGGCCCGGTTCGTGGCACGGTCCATCGACACCCTGGCGCCCCACCTGACCGAGGTGCTGCGGCGGGCCCATGCCCACCAGGGGGCGGCCTTCGTCGAGATCTTCCAGAACTGCGTGGTGTACAACGACGGGGTGTTCGAGTCGTTCACCGCGCGGGACGTCGCGGCCGACGCCCAGCTCCACGCCGAGCACGGCCGGCCGCTCCTCTTCGGGCCGGACCGCTCCAAGGGCCTCCGGCTCCGGCCCGGTCAGCTCGCCCTGGACGTGGTGACGCTGGGGGAGGGCGGGGTGACCGAGGCCGACCTCCTGGTGCACGACCAGACCAACCGGGCGCTGGCCCTGCTCCTGGCCGGCCTGGAGCCGCCGGCGTTCCCCGAAGTGATCGGGGTGCTGTACGAAGACCCGGCGCCCAGTTACGAGAACGTCCTGCACGGCCAGATCGCGGAGGAGCGCGCCCAGCGGTCCGGCGACCTGGCCGCGGCGCTGCACGGGTCGAGCACCTGGACCGTCGACTGACCCGGTGAGGCGCGCCCTCGGCGTCGTCCTCCTCGTCGTCGCCGGGGCCTGCGCCCCGGCCGGGCCTCCCCCCGGGCCCCTCGCCCAGGTGGAGGCGGCCTACCGGGCGACCCGCACCTTCGCCGACCAGCTCGACGTCACCCGCGCCCGCGCCGCCGACACCTCGGTGCACGGCGTCACCCTCGACAGCCTGGCCCGCGCGTACGCCGCCTCCCGGGCCCGCCTGCTCGAGACCCTGGCCCTCGTGGACAGCACGCCGCTGGGGTCCGAAGACCGCCGGGCGCTGCGCGTCATCCTGAGCACCGTGGACCGCGCCCTGGGCGAGTCGCCGGCCCCCGCCGTGGACGATGCCGGCGCCGCGGCCCCCTCCTGCGAGTATGCGGCCCGCTCGCTCCT
>JBFILX010000013.1:0-21791 GCA_041612035.1 Gemmatimonadales bacterium
GCCAGCATCGTGGCCCGGTCGGGGTAGTCGAGCAGGAGGGCGCCGGGCGCGAGCCCCGCCTCCCGCGCCAGGGCGTCCTCCGCCTGCTCCAGCAGGTCCGGGTCCTGCCAGAGCCACGCCTGCACCCCGGCCGGCGCCTCCCGGGCGGGCAGGTCCACCGCGCGCTTGTGCAGCCGCCGCTCGTGCACCGCCCGGGCGAGGCCCCCCTGGTCGGCCGACAGGAGCCGCTCCATCAGGCTGCCGTCGGTGGTCTCCGCCACCTCCTCCCGGGTCACGATCCCGTCCCGCACGGCCCGCCGCACCGCCCGCTTGAACATGCAGGTGGCCGACCGGACCGCGTGATGCCAGTAGACGTTGCGGTACATCTGGTACTTGGCGAACAGCAGCGACTCCACCGCGCTGATGCCCTTCTCGTGGATGCCCACCTCGCGCCGCCCCGGGCCGGTGTCGAGCAGGGTGAGCGAGGCGAGCAGTCGGTCCACGTCCACCGCCCCGTAGGGCACGCCGCACATCCGCGCGTCGCGGCTCAGGTAGTCGATCTTGTCGAGGTCGAGCGACCCGGAGATGAGCCCCTGCAGCGGGCTCGCGCTGCGGCCCCGGATGAGCGTCCCGATCCGCTCGGCCAGGCCCGGGACGCCCTGCGCCTCCAGCACCTCCGCCAGCGCGCCCTGGTGCAGCCGCGCCGCCCCCAGCGCCTCGTGGGAGAGGAACCCCGCCTCCTCCAGGGCATGGGAGAAGGGGTAGTGGCCGATGTCGTGCAGCAGGGCCGCCAGCGGCACGGCCACCAGGTCGGGCTCCGGCACGCCGTCCAGCTCGCCCCGCTCGCGCAGGATGGCGATCGCCTCCCGGGCGAGGTGGTAGGCGCCCAGCGCGTGCTCGAAGCGGGTATGGGTGGCTCCGGGGTACACCAGGAAGGCGTGACCGACCTGCCGCACGTAGCGGAGGCGCTGGACCGCGGGGGTGTCGAGCGCGGCGAGCGCCGCCCCGTCGAGCCGGATGTTGTCCCAGAGCGGGTCGCGAACGACCTCGAAAGGACGTCCGCCCCCGCGGCTCATGCCGTGGGGCCCGCTCCCGCGACCGCCGCCGACACCTGGGGCGCGTAGGCCGTGAAGTTGTCGCGGAACATCGCCGCGAGCTTCGCCGCCTGGGCGTCGTACGCCGCCCCGTCGGCCCAGGTCTTCCGGGGCACCAGGACGTCGCTCGGCACCCCCGGCACCGAGGTCGGCACCTGGAGGCCGAACACCGGGTCGGGCACGAAGCTGGCCCGGTCGAGCTGGCCGGAGAGCGCCGCCGTGATCATGGCCCGGGTGTAGCCCAGCTTCATCCGGTGTCCCACCCCGTAGGGTCCCCCGGTCCAGCCCGTGTTGACCAGCCAGACCCGGGCCCCGTGCCGGTCCACCCGCTCGCCCAGCATGGTGGCGTAGGTGCCGGGGTGCAGCGGCAGGAACGGCGCCCCGAAACAGGCCGAGAAGGTGGCCGAGGGCTCCGTCACGCCCCGCTCGGTGCCGGCGACCTTGGCGGTGTAGCCGGACAGGAAGTGGTACATCGCCTGGTCGGCGGTGAGCCGTGCGATGGGCGGCAGCACGCCGAAGGCGTCGGCGGTCAGGAAGATGATGTTCCGCGGGTGCCCGCCGAGCCCGGTGGGCTCGTGGTTGGGGATGAAGTGGAGCGGATACGACGCCCGGGTGTTCTCGGTGATCCGGTCGTTGTCGAACTCGATGGTCCGGGTGGCGGGGTCGAGGACCGTGTTCTCCAGCACGGTCCCGAACATCTGGGTCGCGCCGTAGATCTCGGGCTCGCCCTCGGGCGACAGGCGGATGACCTTGGCGTAGCAGCCACCCTCGAAGTTGAAGATCCCCTGGTCGCTCCAGCCGTGCTCGTCGTCGCCGATCAGCCGCCGGCCGGGGTCGGCCGACAGGGTCGTCTTCCCGGTGCCCGAGAGCCCGAAGAAGATGGCCGTGTCCCCGGCCGGGCCGAGGTTGGCCGAGCAGTGCATGGGGAGGACCCCCTGCAGGGGCAGGAGGTAGTTGAGCACGGTGAAGATGGACTTCTTCATCTCGCCCGCGTACCGGGTCCCCCCGATCAGGATCACCCGGGCGGCGAAGTTGAGCACGATGAAGGTCACCGACTTGGTGCCGTGCCGGGCGGGGTCGGCCTGGAGTTCGGGCGCGTGGTAGACGGCGAACCGCGGCTCGAAGCCGTCCAGGTCGGCGAGCCCCGGCCGGATGAACATGTTCCGCACGAACAGGGCGTGCCACGCGTTGGGCGTCACGAACCGCACCGGGAGGCGGTAGTCCGGGTCGGCGCCGCCGAAGAGGTCCTGCACGAACACCTCGGGCTGGGCGTCGAGGTGGGCCCGCACGTCGGCAAAGAGCCGCTCGAAAAGGGCCGGGCTCATCCGCTCGTTCCGGTCCCACCAGATCCGCCCGGTCGACTCGGGCTCGTCCACCACGAACTTGTCCTTGGGGCTCCGGCCGGTGTGCGGCGTGGTGTTCACCACCATCGCCCCCCGGTCGGTCAGCCGGGCCTCCCCCCGCCGGAGCGCGTGCTCGTACAGCTCCATGGCCCGCAGGTTGGCCCAGACGGCCTCCGGCTTCAGACCCTGGGCGTCGAGGGAGACGGCGTGACGGAGGGATGCCTCGGTGGTGGCCATCGGGAATCCGGGTAAGACCGCCGGGACCTGTTCCCGGCACCATGCCGCGCAGGACGCAGTCCTGAACAATACACCGCCCGGCCCGCGGCGCGGCGCGGACCGGCGCGGGGGCGCATCACGGGCGCGCGGCGTAGGCCCGGAGCCGGCGCAGCATGCGCCGGTCGTTCCGGTCATCGTCGCCCTTCGGGGTCTCCAGCACCTTGGGCACCGCCGCGAACCGCGGGTCCCGCATGATCCGCCGGAACGGCTCGGGCCCGAGGGTGCCCTCGCCGATCAGGGCGTGCCGGTCGCGGCGCGAGCCCCGCGGCGTCCGCGAATCGTTGAGATGCACGCAGCCCAGCAGGTCGAAGCCCAGGATCCGGTCCCACTCGTCCCACACCCCCTCGAAGTCCTCGCGCAGGTCGTACCCCGCCGCGTACAGGTGGCAGGTGTCGGCACAGAAGCCCACCCGGTCGCGGACGTCGGCGCCCACCTGATCCCGCAGCCGGGCCAGCTCCTCGAATCGCGCCCCCAGGGCCGTCCCCGCGCCGGCCGTGGTCTCGAGCAGCACCTGCACCCGGCCGGGCACCGCCCGCAGGCAGGCGGTCAGGGTCCGGGCGTTGCGGGCCAGCCCGTCGACCGGGTCATCGATGTAGTTGCCGGGGTGCGACACCAGGAAATCCAGGCCCAGGGCGTCGCAGCGCTCGAGTTCGCGACGGAAAGCCGTTGTGGATCTTCGACTTAGGACGGGGTCCGGGGAGGCCAGGTTGATCAGGTACGAATCGTGCGCGATGGTGCATGCGATCCGGTGCTCGGACAGGGCCGCGCGGAATGCCCGCACCCGGTCGGGGTCGAGGTCCGGATCGCGCCACTGGTTCGGGGTCTTGGTGAAGACCTGAATCGCCGTCGCGCCGATTGCGCGGCCCCGAGCGGGGGCGTGCTGTATCCCGCCGCTCGTGGAGACATGGGCTCCGAGCAGGTACTTCGCTCCCGTATGGCCGAACTCGACGCGTTGCATCTCCATCTCGTGCGGGAAGATGGCGGGGCCGACCCGGCGCTCGCCACGCCGGTCCCGGCGGCGCGGCTGCTGCTGGCCGGTCCGCTGGCGCTTCGCCCCGAGGGCGTGGAGCGGGTGCTGGTCCGCGCGGGATTCGCCGTGGTGGACGGCAGCGGGCCGGCGCTCCCCGACGGGGGGAGCGACGTGGTGCTCGCGTCCGCCCGCGACGAGCGGTCGGCGGCGGTGCTGCTCGAGACCCTCCGGGCCACCCAGCCGGCCGGCGTGCCGGTCGTGCTGACGGTGGAGCTGGCCGACCCGGGGGCGGTGACCCGCCTGCTGGAGCGCGGCGCCTGCGACGTCCTGCCCGCCCCCGTGCACCTGCCCGAACTCTGCGCCCGCCTGGCCGCCCGGGTCCGGTCGGAGGCGGATGCGAGCCACGCCCGGCGGGTGGCCCGCCAGACCCTCGACCTGTTCGACGCCTTCCAGGAGCTGGCCCTGGTGCAGCGGTCGGAGGAAAGCCTGCACACGCTGGTGCGCCGGCTGGGCGAGTCGCTCGACCTGGGGCACTGCGCCTGCGTGCTGTGGACCGCGCCGGCGGGACCCGGCCCCGGCACCGGGCGGCTGGTGGCCCTGCACGAGAACCCCCGGGTGCGGGACGTCCCGGTCGACCTGTCGCGCTACCCCGAGGTGGTCGAGGCGGTCATCGCCGGGCGCACCGTGCTGGTGCCCGACGTGGCGAGCGATCCGCTCTTCGCCCAGGTGCGGGAGCGGTGGCGGCAGTCGGATCCGGCCAGCGACGTGCGGAGCGCGGCCGCGATCCCGCTGCACCGCCAGGGTCAGGTCATCGGGGCGGTGGTCCTGCGCACCGGCCGGTCGCGCCGGCTCGACCCGACCACGCTCCGGCTGGCCGAGCGGCTGGTGCACGGGGCCGCCCGGCTGCTGGAACAGCAGGAGCGCCGCGCCACCCTGGCCCGGCGGCAGGCGGCCCCGGCCTCCCTCGATCCGCTCACCGGCTGCGTGAGCCTCGACGCCCTCGACGGGCGGACCAAGGAGGAGTTCGGCCGGTCGCGTCGCTACGGCAAGGCGTTCAGCCTGGTACTGCTGGACGTGGACGGCCTGGCCCGGATCAACGAACGGTTCGGCACCGAGGTGGGGGACCGGGCCCTGGCCGACCTGGGAGCGATCCTGCAGCGGGAGATCCGCGAGGCCGACTCCGTGGCGCGCTACGGCGGCGACGAGTTCGCCCTGATCCTGCCCGAAACCGCCCTGGACGGCGCCCGCCGGACCATCGGGCGGATCCGGGACCTGGTCGATCGCCACCCCTTCGCCCAGCTCGAGCCCCACGACCGGCCGCGGCTCAGTGCCGGCGTGGTCACCCACCCGCACCCGGCCGCCGTCCAGCCCGAAGACCTGTTCGCGCTGGCGGAAACCGCCCTGCTGCGGGCGAAGGCGTCGGGCGAGGGGGACCGCATCGGGGTGGCCGACCCGGCGGCGGCGTGAGGCCCTAGCGGCGTCGGCGCAGCCACTCCGCGGGATCGAGCGCGATCTGGTTCTCCCCCCGGATCTCGAAGTGCAGATGGGGCCCGTAGTCGGTGTTGGCCCCGCCCACCGCGCCCACCACCTGGCCCCGGGTCACCGAGGCGCCCGCCGCCACCGAGGCGGACGCGAGCTGCATGTACAGCGAGTAGTAGCCGTTGCCGTGCTCCAGCACCACGGTGAGGCCGTAGGTGCTGAGCCGCTGGACCAGGGCCACCCGGCCCGATTCCACCGCCTTGACCGGGGTGCCCGCCGGAGCCCCGATCCCGATCCCGTTCCAGCGGATCACCCCGCCGCTGCGCAGGGTGTCCCGCCCGAAGCGGTAGAGGATGGTCCCGTCCACCGGCCAGTCCAGCCGGCCGATGTCCTCGGTGGTGAGGCTCCCCGGCCCCGCCGCCCGCGCGCCGCCCCCGGCGCGGGCCCGGCGCTCCAGTTCCACCAGCAGGTCGTTGAGCCGGCGCTCGTCGCGCTCCAGCACCGAGAGCCGGTCGGCGGTCTCCTGGGTGGAGCGTCGCAGGGTGCGGATCCGGGCGTTCCGGTCCTGGGCCAGGCTGGCGTACCGCCGCAGCTCGGCCTCCCGCTCCAGCCGCCGGCTGTCGAGCTGGCGCCGGACGTTGAGCAGCTGGGCCCGCTTGGATTCGATCCGCTCGTTCAGCCGGGCGACGTCGTCGTACAGGGTCCGGTCCTGCCGGCTGCTCAGGTAGAGGTACTTGTAGCGGGCCAGCAGGTCCCCGAACGACTCGGCCGTGAGGAGGACCCGCCAGGTGTAGAGCGGGCCCCGCTTATAGATGTCCACCAGGCGGCGCTCCAGCACCGCCCGCCGCTCGTTCAGGTTGTCCTGGGCCAGCGTCAGCTCGACGGTGGCCTGGTCCACCTGGCTGCCGAGCCCGCCGATCTGGCGCTCGATCTCGTTGACCAGCCGCTCGGTGAAATCGCGCTGCCGGTCGATGTTGCGGAGTTCGGCGCTGGCGTCCTGCAGCTGGCCCTGCAGCCGGGCCTGCTGGCGCTGGAGCCGCTCCCGCTCGGCCCGGATCTCCTCGATCCGGCGGCGGCTCTGCTCCAGCTCCGGGGTCTGGGCCCGGGCCGGGGCGGGGAGGACCAGCAGACAGCCGGCCAGGAGGGCGAGGCCGGTGGCGGCGCGACCCATCCTCACACCTGTCGCAGGTGCCGTCCGACGCTGAGCAGGCTGCCGGTCAGGCCGATCAGGGTGCCGAACAGCACGATGAGCAGCACGCCGCCCGCGTCGAAGAACGCCAGGTCGGGAAACTCCACGCCCAGCCCCAGCCGGAAGAGGTCGTAGACGAGGCGGCACAGCGCCACGGCGATCACCCCGCCCAGCAGCCCCTTGAACGCCCCGTCCAGCACGAAGGGGCCCCGGATGAACCCGTTGGTGGCGCCCACCAGCCGCATGATGGCGATCTCGTCCGCCCGCTGGAACACGGTGATGCGGATGGTGACCCCGATGATGGCGACCGCCACCAGGATGAACGCGGCGCCGATCACCAGCTGGATGACGGCGCCCAGGCGGCGGATGCGGTCCAGCCGCTCGACCCACTCCCGGCCGTACCGGACGTCGTCCACGAACCCGAAGCCGGCCAGCCGGTCGGCCACCGCCCGGGCGTGCTCCGCGCTGCGGTACTCCGGCTTGAGCCGGATCTCGAGCGACGCCGGAAGCGGGTTGGTCGTCAGGTCCTGGTAGGCCTCCCGGAACTCCACCAGTTCGGCCTGGGCCCGTTCGAGGGCCTGGTCCTCGCTCACGTAGGTGACGTCCAGCACTTCGGGAAAGGCCGCCACGTCCTGGGCCGCCAGGGTGATCGTCTCCGCCGGGGTGCCCCGCAGCACGAAGGCCACCACCTCGACCCGCTCGGCCAGGGTCCGGATCGACTGGCTGAAATTGAGCGACACCAGGCCGTAGAGCCCGGTGGTGAAGAGCGAGAAGGCGATCGCCGCCACGGAGAGGGCGGACAGCAGCGGGGCCCGGCGGAACGACCGGAGCGCCTCGCGGACCGGCAGGTTCACGCGACCACCCCCTGTTCCTCGGCGCTGTCGTACACCAGGCCGCCCTGCTTCAGTTCGAGGGTCCGGAACTGGGCGGCCCGGACCAGCTCCAGGGCGTGGGTGGCGAACACCACCGTGGTGCCGCCGGCGTGGATGTCGCGGATCAGCCGGAAGACGATCTTGGCCGCCCGGTCGTCCAGGTTGCCGGTGGGCTCGTCGGCCAGGAAGATGGGCGGGTCGTTGACCAGCGCCCGGGCGATCGCCACCCGCTGCTGCTCGCCCCCCGACAGCTCGCGCGGGTAGGCCCGGGCCTTGGAGGCCAGCCCCACCTTGGTGAGCACCCGCATCACCTTGCCCTGGATCGCCTCGGGCCGGGCCCCGGTCACCTCCAGGGCGAACGCCACGTTCTCCTCGGCGGTGCGGTGCTCCAGCAGCCGGAAGTCCTGGAACACGATCCCCAGCCGGCGGCGCAGCCGGGGCACCTGGGCGGCCCGGAGCTGGGCGATGGGGAGACCCGCCACGCGCACGTCGCCCTCGGTGGGCCGCTCGTGGGCCGAGATGAGCGAGAGGATCGTGGACTTGCCGGCCCCGGAGTGGCCCGTCAGGAAGACGAACTCGCCCTTGCCCACCTGGAACGACACGTCCCGCAGGGCCTGGGTCCCGTTGCCGAACTGCTTGGAGACGTGGGTGAAGCGGATCACCGGCTACCCCAGGGCCTGGTCGAGGTCGGCGATGAGGTCGTCGGCGTCCTCGATCCCGCAGGAGAGGCGGACGAACCCGTCCGGCATGCCGAGCGCGGCGCGTCCGTCGGAGTCGAGGTGGGTATGCGAGGTGAGCCGGGGCTCCGAGACGAGGCTCTCCACGCCGCCCAGGCTGGGCGCGTGGGTGAAGACCGTGAGCCGGCGGAGGAACCGCTCCGCCCCGGCCGCCCCGCCCTCCAGTTCCAGGCCCACCATGCCGCTGAATCCGCCCTGCTGCTTGGCCGCGATCCGGTGGTCCGGGTGGGATGGAAGCCCCGGGTAGTGCACCGCCCGGATCCCCTTCCGGGTTTCCGCCCAGCGGGCGACGGCCATCCCGTTCTCGTTGTGGCGCGCCATGCGGACCGCCAGGGTCCTGAGCCCGCGGTCCAGGAGCCAGGCCTGGTGCGGGTCGATGGCGGGACCGTACAGCCGGAGCAGGCGGATGACCTCCTCCACCAGCGAGGCCGTCCCGGCCACCGCCCCGGCGATGACGTCGCTGTGGCCGTTCAGGTACTTGGTCGCGCTGGTGATGACCACGTCGGCGCCCAGCTCGATCGGCCGGCAGTTGACCGGGCTCGCGAAGGTCGCGTCCACGATCAGGGCCAGCCCCCGCTCCCTGGCCACCGTGGCGAGCAGGCCCAGGTCGATCACCCGCAGGACGGGGTTGGTGGGCGTCTCGACGAAGATGGCGCGGGTGGTCTTCCGCAGCAGGCGCCGCCAGTCACGCGGCTGGGCCGGATCGGCGTACGACACGGCGATGCCCAGCCGGCTGAATTCCTCGTCGAAGAGCCGCTGGGTACCGCCGTAGATCCAGGAACTGGCGAGCAGGTGATCCCCCGGCCGGAGGATCGCCAGGTGGGCCAGGGCGGTGGCCGCCATCCCGCTGCCCAGGAAGACCGCGTCCTCGGCCCCTTCCAGCAGGGCGTACTTGCGGGCCAGGGCGACCTGCACCGGGTTGTTGCCGTACCGGGTGTAGAGGACCTCCTCGTCGCTGCCCACCGGGTTGACGAAGGTGGCGGACTGGGTGACGGGAGCCACCAGGGGCGCCCAGTCGGCCCGCCGGCCCCCCTCGCCGTGCACGCTGATGGTGCTGCGACCGCGGGGCCGGCTCACGGGACGGGAAGCGGCGCGAAGGTCCCCCCGGCCGCCAGCACCAGGCGGCGCAGCGCCAGGGTCTGCAGGGCGTCGGCCGCCCGCTCCGGGGTCCAGTCGAGCCGCCGGGCCACCCGATCGGTATCGCCCGGCCCCTCGGCGTACACCACCTCCAGCACCGCCCGCATGTCCGGCGTGGCGTACCCCAGCACGTCCCAGCCCCCGTCCCGCGGCACCACCACCACCGAGAGTTCCTGCCGGGCCAGCACGTAGTGGATCGCCTCCGCGTGGGTGTCGTCGAGGCCCCGGAGCACCACGTACCGGCCCGTGGCCAGCACCCGGAGCAGCTTGGCCACCACCTCGTCGGCGCAGCTGAAGTCGATCAGCCCCACGGCCCCGAAGTCGAGACAGGCGGTCGGCTGCTCGGCCGCCGCGATGGCGCTCACGATCCGGCCACGGACCGCGGCCCCGGTGGGGCGGGTCAGCAGGTCCCGGGTGGGGATCGCCACCGCGCCCCGGAGGAAGTCGTCCACGCGGAGGGTGAGGATCATGCCGTCGGCGGCTCCTGGGCTGGCACCACGATCTGCAACTGCGCTCCCGGGAAATGGGGGAGGCCGCGCTCCAGCGCGGGGTCGTCGTCCCAGGGCGGCACCACCGCGATGCGGGCCGTGCCGCTCCGGATGGAGAGCTTGCCCTGCCACTTGAGCAGGTAGCCCTTGATGGCGGCCAGCCCCTGCCCGCGTCCGGGGTCGCGGAACCGGCTCACGGCGTGGACCACCGCCGCCTCCAGCGCGGCGCTGTCTCCCCACCGGTCGTCCCACTTGCGCGCCTCGGCGGCCTCCAGCGACTGGCGGAACCCGATGCCGGGGTCGCACACCGCGATCTCCACCGCCCGGCGCCCGAGCCGCCTGCGGTAATTGTAACTGTGCACCGCCACCCACCCGCCGGTCCCCGCGTGCTCGATGATGTTCTGGCAGGCCTCCGACAGGGCCATGCTGAAGCGCGGCGCCCCGATGCTCTCCAGGTGCAGCTGCTTGAACACCTCGGCGGCGGGCTTCTGGATCCGCTCCACCACGTCGTGCACGTCATCCGAGGCGCGGACCTGGGTGACCGGCAGCAGGATGCCGCTGGCGGGCCCGCGTTTCGGCCTGGGGACCCTGCCCCGCACCTCGAACATCGCCGCCGCGTGCTCGAAGAACCCGGCCGTGGCCCAGTAGGAACTGGTTTCCGTCTGCTCGGGGACCGCGAACTGCGGGCGCGCCAGCCCCAGTTCGCGCAGCGCCTGGCCCAGCGAGAGCATGGCCGCGAACCCGTAGGGCGAGGCCCACTTCGTGTTCCGGGCGTCGAGCAGGAGCGGCCCCTCGGGGGGCCAGGAGGCCAGGCCACCGGCCACGGCGTCGAACCCCTTGTCGTCAAGATAAAGCGGGACGCCGACGACGCGCATCAGGACCTCACCAGCTCGCCGCGCAGGTGGCCCGCGAGCCCGGTCGCACCCCGATAGACCGCGTTCCGTCCGGCCAGGACGCCGGCGTGGCGGAGGGCCTCTTCCACCGGGGCGCCGGCCAGCAGCCGGGCCATGCACGCCGCCCCGAACACGTCGCCGCACCCGGTCGGGTCGAGTGCGTCCACCGGGGACGCCTCGAGCCGGGCGGTGCGCACCGCCCCTCCGGTGCCCGCCGCGGCGCGGTCCCGCAGCCGGTCGAAGCCGGGGGCCGCGACGTAGACCACGCCCCGGGCCCCGGCCGTGACGATCAGGAGGCGGACCCCGGCCCCCAGGACGACGCTCGCCGCCTCCAGCGGGTCGGGCGAGAGCTGGGCCATCTCCTCCTCGTTCATCTGTACCACGTCGAAACAGCCGAACCAGGACGGGGCGTCGGGCAGGGGACGCAGCATCCGGACCCCGTCGCCCCCCATCCCGAGGAAGAGGCTGTGCAGGTCGGCGTAGATGGGGCCCGGGAAGCCCCGGCGCAGCGCCACCGCCGTGCCGAGGCCGAGCTCGAACCCGGAGATGAAGTTGAGGTACAGCGCGTCGAGGTCCCCGACCAGCGGACCCAGCTCCTCCCAGGTCCATCCCGGCACGCCGCCCCACATCCGCTCGCACCGGCGCTCGGCGGTGTGGTAGTGCAGCACGACCCGGTTGTTGGGGGAGGGGACCTCCACGCAGCGTGCCCCCGGCGCGAGCCGGGTGAGGGTGCGGAGCAGCCCGGCGGCCTGGGGCGCGAGGTCGCGGCCCACCTTGATGAGGGGGACCATGGTCCAGTCGTCGGGCAGCGCGGCGTCGAACCCGCCCAGGGCGTACGCGATCCCGCCCCACTCCTCGACCGGGGCCCGCACCGGGTCCCGGCCGTGGATCACGTCCCAGACCAGCGAGCCGAGGACGCCGATCCTAGGCACGGGCTCCCTGACCCGCGGGCCGGGAGGCCCGCTCGGCGTGGAGCTGGAGGAAGGAGGCCGCGGCGCCGTACACCCCCGCGGTCCCCGTCAGCTCCCCGGGGACGATCCGGCACGCCGCCACGGCGGGCTTGAAGGCGCGCCGGGCCACTTCCTGGCGGAGCGGGGCGAAGAGCCGGTCCCCCGCCTGGGTCACGCCGCCGCAGACGACCACCACCTCCGGATTGAAGGTGTTGATCAGGTTGGCGACCCCCGCCCCCAGGTAGCGGGCCGTGTCGCGCACCACCTCGAGGGCGAGCGGGTCCTCGTCCTGCGCGGCCTGGTAGACCACCTGGGCCGTGACCCGGCCCAGGTCGCCGCCCACGTAGGCCGGGATCCGGCTCTCGGCCCCGGACTGGAGCGCCTCGGTGGCCCGCAGGGCGATCGCGGGGCCCGAGGCGTAGGCCTCCAGGCATCCGTAGTTGCCGCACTTGCAGCGCCGGCCCTCGGGGTCGATGGTGGTGTGGCCGAACTCGCCGGCGCAGTCCGACGCGCCGTGGTAGAGCCGGCCGTCGAGGATGATGCCCCCGCCGATCCCGGTGCCGATGGTCACGCCCAGCGCATGACGCGATCCCCGCGCCGCGCCCTGCCACCATTCGCCCAGCACCGCGCAGTTGGCGTCGTTGTCGATCGTGGCGGGCAGGTCCAGCATGTCCGCCATCCGCTGCCGCAGCGGCAGGTCCACCCAGCCCAGGTTCGGGGTGAGGAAGACCACGCCGGTCCGGGTGTCGAGCGGCCCCGGGGCGCCGACGCCGACCCCCAGGATGACCGCGTCGGGTTCGGCCGCGCGGGTCTCCCCGATGCAGGTGCGGGCCAGCGCCCCGACCCGCGTCAGGACCGCGTCCGGTCCCTCCTCGGCCCGGGTCGGCTCGCTCAGGAGTGCCCGGAGCCGGGAGCCGTCCTCGGCCACCGCCCCGACCACCAGGTTGGTCCCCCCGATGTCCACCCCGATCACGTAGCGCACGGAGCGTTCCTCCCCTCGATCACGCGCTGGACGGCGGCCAGCACCCGGGCAACGTCCACCTCCTGCATGCAGCGGTGGTGCCCCAGCGGGCACCGCATCGGTCCGTGGCGCGAGCACGGCCGGCAGGCGAGCCCGGGGTGCTCCACCACCTCGTCGCCGGCCCCGCGCGGCCCGAACCCGAAGGCCGGCGCCGTGGGCCCGAAGATGGCGACCACCGGGGTGCCCACGGCGGTCGCCAGGTGCAGCGGGGCCGAGTCGTTCGTCACCAGCACGGCGGCCCGTTCCAGCAGCGCCGCCGACCCGGGCAGCGAGAGCGCACCGGCCGCCACCGCCACCCGTTCCGGGTCGGCGGCGGCGATCCGCTCCGCGGCCTCCCGGTCGTCCCGGCCCCCCAGCACCACCACGCCCCGGTCCAGGCGGGCCGCGAGCTCGGCATACCCGGGCCAGCGCTTGGTGGCCCACACCGATCCCGGGGCCAGCGCCACGAAGCCGTCCGGCACCCCCCGCGCGTCGAGCCAGGTCGCCGCCTCGGCCCGGTGGGCGGCCGTGAGGCCCACCGCCACCGGGGACGCCGGGACATCCCCGGCCAGCGCCAGGAGTCGTTCCACCTCGTGCCCGGTCGCCGCCCGGGTCACCCGCCCGGTGTAGCCCCAGGTGCCCGGGGCTCCGGCGAACCCGATCCGGTCGGGCGCCCCGCTCAGGAGGCCCAGCGCGGCGCTGCGCACCGACCGGTGCGGCAGCACCACCCGCGCGTAGCGCCGGCGCCGGAGAGTCCGGCCCAGCCGGAGCAGGGCCCCGAGGCCCCGATCCCGGCCCCGCTTGTCGTACACCAGCACCTCGTGCACCGCCGGCAGCGCCTCGAGCAGGGGCGCGGCCGCGGGGGTCACCAGCACGTCCACCGGACCGTCGCGCGCCGCGAGGGCCGCCAGGAGGGGCGTGGTGAGGACCACGTCACCGAGGAACGCGGTCTGGATCACCAGGGTCCCCGCCCGGGGCCGGGCCGGCATCAGTCCACCTGCAGCACCGCGAGGAAGGCCTCCTGGGGAATCTCCACGGTGCCGACCTGCTTCATCCGCTTCTTCCCCTCCTTCTGCTTCTCCAGGAGCTTCCGCTTCCGGGTGACGTCGCCGCCGTAGCACTTGGCGAGCACGTCCTTGCGCAGGGCGGCGATGGTCTCGCGGGCGATGATCTTGGAGCCGATCGCCGCCTGGATCGCCACCGCGAACAGCTGGCGCGGGATGATCTCCTTGAGCTTCTCGGCCACCTTGCGGCCCCACTCGTAGGCCTTCTCGCGATGGATGATGACGCTGAACGCGTCCACCGCGTCGCCGTTGATCAGCATGTCGAGCTTGACCAGCTCGGAGGGCCGGTAGTCGGCCAGTTCGTAATCGAGCGAGGCGTAGCCCCGCGAGATCGACTTGAGCCGGTCGTAGAAGTCGAGCAGGATCTCGCCCAGCGGCAGGTCCCAGTGGAACTCGACCCGCGTCGGGTCGAGGTAATCCATCCGGTCGAAGACCCCCCGGCGCTCCTGGCAGAGGGTCATGATCCCGCCGATGTAGTCGGACGGGGCCATGATCCGGGCCCGGACGAAGGGCTCCTCGATCCGCTCGATCCGGCCCGGATCGGGCAGCATGCTCGGGTTCTCCACCACCATCTGGCCGCCGTCGGTCAGGAAGACGTGGTACTCGACCGTGGGCACCGTGTTGATGAGGGAGAGGTCGAACTCGCGCTCCAGCCGCTCCTGCACGATCTCCAGGTGGAGGAGCCCCAGGAACCCGCAGCGGAACCCGAACCCGAGGGCGGTCGAGGTCTCCGGTTCGTAGTGCAGGCTGGCGTCGTTCATCGCCAGCTTCTCGAGCGCGTCCCGCAGCGCCTCGTACTGGTCGGACTCGGTGGGGTAGAGTCCCGCGAACACCATCGAGCGGATCTCCCGGTACCCGGGCAGCAGGGTCTGGGCCGGGCGGTCGGCGTCGAGCACGGTGTCGCCCACCCGGCAGTCGCGCACGTTCTTGAGGCTGGCCACGAGGTAGCCCACCTCGCCGGCCGCCAGCACGTCGGCGGGTCGCTGGCCCAGCTGCAGGTAGCCCACCTCGTCCACGTCGTAGACGTCCTCGCGGTGCGACCCGAAGGCGATCCGCATCCCCTTCCGCACCTGGCCGTCCACCACCCGGATGCTGGGAGTCCCGCCCCGGTACCGGTCGTAGTACGAGTCGAAGACCAGGGCCCGGAGGGGGGCCTCGGGGTCGCCGGCGGGCGGCGGGATCCGCTGCACCAGCGCCTCCAGCAGCTCGGGGATCCCGGTGCCCTCCTTGGCCGACACCGTCAGGATCTCGTCCCGGCTGGAGCCGATCAGGTCCATGATCTCCGCGGCGCGCCGCTCGGGCTCGGCGCCCGGGAGGTCGATCTTGTTGAGCACCGGGATGATCTCGAGCCCCGCCTCGATGGCCAGGAAGAGGTTGCTCAGGGTCTGGGCCTGCACCCCCTGCGAGGCGTCCACCACCAGGATGGCGCCCTCGCACGCGGCCAGCGAGCGGCTCACCTCGTAGGTGAAGTCCACGTGGCCCGGGGTGTCGATGAGGTTCAGTTCGTAGGTGACGCCGTCCCGTGCGGCGTAGTTCATCCGCACCGCGTTGAGCTTGATGGTGATGCCCCGCTCCCGCTCGAGGTCGAGCGTGTCGAGCACCTGGGCCCGCATCTGGCGCTTGTCCAGCGTCCCGGTCGCCTCGATGAGGCGGTCGGCCAGGGTGGACTTGCCGTGGTCGATGTGGGCCACGATGCAGAAGTTCCGGATGGGGGCGTCAGGCATGGGCCGGAATATAAGGGACGAGACCCGGTCCCTTATCTTCCGACCGTGCCAGACCCCAGGCCCGCGCCCGCGGCCCTCCGGGACCCCGGGTCCGCCCTCCACGACGCCTCCCGCGGGCCGGCCGCGGCCATGCTCCTGGTCTGCGTGATCTGGGGCGTCAACTTCAGCGTCATGAAGTTCGCGCTCCAGGCCCTGGAGCCGTTCGCCCTCACCGCCATCCGGTTCACCATCGCCGCGGCCGTGCTCTGGCTGGTGGCCGTCCGCCTGGAGCCCGACACCCCGCTGCCCTGGTCGGTGCGCTGGCGCCTGGCGGGCCTCGGCGTGCTGGGCAACAGCTGCTACCAGATGGGGTTCATCGTGGGACTCGACCGGACCACGGCGGGAAACAGCGCCCTGCTCATCGCCAGCACCCCGCTGATGACGGCGGTGCTGGGCAGCGCCCTCGGGGTGGAGCGGCTGACCCGCGGAGTGCTGACCGCGGTGGGGCTGGGTACGGTGGGGGTGGCCCTCGTGGTGCTGGCCAAGGGGGCGGGGTTCTCGCTCGACACCATGAGCGGCGACCTGCTCACCCTGGGCGCCGTCTTCTGCTGGGCCCTGTTCACCCACGGCGTCCGGGGAATGAAGGACCGGGCCTCCCCCCTGCGGGTCACCGCCTGGACCACCCTGGGCGGGGCGCCCCTCCTGGTGGCGGTGGGACTGCCCGACCTGGCCCGGCTCGACTGGGCCGCGGTGGGCGCCGCCACCTGGGGCGCGGTCCTCTACTCGGCCCTCCTCTCGATCGTGGTGGCCTATCTGATCTGGAACCGCAGCGTGCAGCACATCGGCGGGAACCGCACCGCCCTCTACGGCGTGACGGTGCCGCTCTTCGCGCTGGCCACCGCCGCCATCGTCCTGGGCGAGCGTCCCACGCCGGTCCAGCTGGTGGGCGCGGCCTTCATCGTGGCGAGCGTGCTCATCAACGTCCGGGCCCACACCGACGGGACCGCCGACGAGCCCACCGCCTAGGCCGCGCGGAGCTCCTCCAGCCGGGCCACGGCCCGCCGCAGGTGGGGGATGACGATGCTCCCGCCCACCACCAGCCCCACGGCGAAGGTCTCCTCCAGCTCGGCGTCGGTAGCGCCCTCCTCGCACGCCCGCACCACGTGGTAGGTGATGCAGTCGTCGCACCGGAGCACCAGCGACGCCACCAGGCCCAGCAGCTCCTTGGTCTTCGCCCCCAGCGCCCCCGCCTCGTAGGCGCGGCCGTCCAGCGCGAAGAACCGGTTGATCGTCAGGTTGCCGCGGCCCAGGATGGCGTCGTTCATCCGGGTGCGGAAGGCCTGGAACTGCTCGAGCGAGTCGGACATGGAAGACCGCCTGGTCGGGGAGAGGGAACCGGACTGCCGGCAGGACGAAACCGCCGGGCCGGCCCGGGCGCAATCGGCGGTTCGTTGACCGGGCCTCGGCGCACGCCTTATCGTCCTGCCCGCATGTCGCTCAACCGCATCGTCGAGGCCTTCGCGGCGACGCCTGCCGCGGCCGCCCTCGCCGACGCCCTCCCCGGTCGCGGCGAGGCGGTCCGGGTCGCCGGCCTGCCCGGCTCCAGCCCGGCCGTCCTCACCGCCTGGCTGGCCGGGCGGGCATCCCAGCGCCTCCTCGTGGTCGTCGCCCCGACCCCGGCCGAAGCCGACCGGTGGCTGGCCGACCTCGGCGCCCTGGGCGACCACCCCGCCGCGCTGTACCCGCAGCGCGAGGCCCTGGGCGAGGAGGAGCCCCACTACGAGATCGCCGGCGAGCGGGCCGAGACCCTCGAAGCGCTGCTCCGGGGCCGGATCCGGATCCTCGTCACCACCGCCCGCGCCACCGCGGAGCGCACCCGGGTGCCCGCCGCGCTCGACCGGCTGCGCCTCGACCTGGAGGCGGGCCGGGACTACCGGCTGGGCACGGTGGTGGCCGCGCTGGAGCGCATGGGCTACGAGCGGGTGCCCACGGTCACCGAGGTGGCCCAGTTCAGCGTCCGGGGCGGGATCGTGGACCTGTACGGGTTCGGCATGGCGGAGCCGGCCCGGGGCGAATGGTGGGGCGACCGGCTCGAGTCCCTGCGGACCTTCGACCTCACCACCCAGCGCTCGGGAGCGCCGCTGACGCGGGTCGCCGTTCTGCCGATCAGCACCGCCGCGCTGGACGAGGAGGCCGATCGACCGACGGAGCGTCGCACCCTGCTCGAGCTGCTGCCCGGCGACGCGCTCGTCCTCCAGGACGCCCCGGGGCCCGCCGCCGAGGAGGTCGCGCGCGCCTGGAACGAGGCCGAGCACCACCTGGCCGTGGCCCGAAGGCTGGGGGAGGACGTCCCGGCCCGGGAGCACATCCTGCAGGCCCCGGACGCCTGGCGGGAGCGGCTGCAGGGCTTTCCCCGGCTCCAGCTCGGGACCGACGAGGCGGACGTGCAGGCGGGGTTCTTTCCCCCCGAACCGGTGGACCGGAACATGGGCCGGCTCCGGGCGCTGCTGGGCGGGGGTGTCCCGACCCTGGTGCTGTGCGACAACGAGGGCCAGCGGGAACGGCTCCTCGAGCTGCTCGAGGAGGGGCCCGGCGGCGGCGGCGGGGCCGAGCTGGCGGTGGGCGCGCTCGACGGCGGCTTCGTCATGCCCTCCCTCCGGGTCCTCACCGACCACGAGATCTTCCGGCGGGCCCGCCGTCTCCGGCGGCCCCGCCGCTACCGCGAAGCGGCGCCCACGCTCGTCACCGGCGACCTCACCCCGGGCGACTACGTGGTCCACCTCGACCACGGCATCGGGATCTACCGGGGGATCACGACCATCGGAGTGGGGGAGGGGACCCTCGAGGCGGCGGTGGTGGAGTACGAGGGAGGCGACCGGCTCAACGTCCCGCTCTACGGTCTGAGCCAGCTGGAGCCCTACCGGGCGGCTGCGGAGGACGGGGACCAGCCGCCCCCCCGGCTGCACCGGCTGGGCGGCACCAGCTGGCGGAAGGTCCGCGAGCGGACCCGGGAGGCCATCCGGATGATGGCGGCGGAACTGCTCGAGCTCTACGCCCGGCGCCGGGTGGCCGCGGGGTTCGCCGTGCCGCCCGACACCCGCTGGCAGCGCGAACTGGAGTCGGCGTTCCTGTACGAGGACACCCACGACCAGCGCCGGGCCACCGACGAGGTGAAGGCCGACATGGAACGGCCCCGCCCCATGGACCGGCTGCTGGTGGGGGACGTGGGCTACGGCAAGACCGAAGTGGCGGTGCGGGCGGCCTTCAAGGCGGTGCAGGGGGGGAAGCAGGTGGCGGTGCTGGTCCCCACCACCATCCTGGCCGAGCAGCACGGCCGCACCTTCGGCGAGCGGCTGGCCGACTTCCCGGTCCGGGTCGAGGTGCTCTCGCGGTTCCGCTCCGCCCGCGAGCAGCGGGAGGTGCTGGCGGGGCTCGGGGCCGGGACGGTGGACGTCGTCATCGGGACCCACCGGCTGCTCAGCAAGGACGTGACCTTCAAGGACCTGGGCCTCCTGGTGGTGGACGAGGAGCACCGCTTCGGCGTGCGTCACAAGGAGCGGCTCAAGGCGCTCCGGCTGGCGGTGGACGTCCTCACCCTGACCGCCACCCCGATCCCGCGCACCCTGCACCTGTCGCTGGCCGGGCTGCGCGACCTCTCCCTCATCGAGACCCCGCCGCGCGACCGGTCGCCGGTCCTCACCTTCGTCGAGCCCTGGGACGACGGCCTGCTGGAGGAGGCGTTCGCCCGGGAGCTGGACCGGGCCGGCCAGGTGTTCGTGGTGCACAACCGGATCGAGACCATCGATTCGGTGGCGGGCCGGGTCCGCCGGCTGGCCCCCCGGGCCCGGGTGGCGGTGGCCCACGGCCAGATGCCCAGCGCCGAGCTGGAGGAGGTGATGCGCCGGTTCGTGAATGGCGAGGTGGACATCCTCGTCTCCACCATGATCGTGGAATCGGGACTCGACGTGCCCAACGCGAACACCATGGTCGTGCACGATGCCCATCGGTTCGGGCTGGCCCAGCTGTACCAGCTGCGGGGCCGGGTCGGGCGCAGCCACCGGCGGGCCTACTGCTACCTCCTGGTGCCCGACCTGGTCGACCCCCAGGCGGAGGACCGCCTCAAGGTGCTGGAGCACCACACCGACCTGGGGGCCGGCTACCGGATCGCCCTCAAGGATCTCGAGCTCCGGGGGGCGGGCAACCTGCTCGGCGGCGAGCAGTCCGGCCACGCCCAGGCGGTGGGGTTCGACCTCTACCTCCGGTGGCTGGAGGAGTCGGTCCGGGCCCTCCAGGGCCAGGAGGCGGGCGACCGGGAGGCGCCCGCCCCGCCCGACGTGGTCTTCGACCGGCCGGTGGGCCTGCCCGAGACCTACGTGCCCGACGACGGGAGCAAACTGTCGCTGTACCGGCGACTGGCGCGCGCGGCCTCGCTTGGCGAAATTGATGAGCTTCGCCGGGAACTGCGCGAGCGATTCGGGCCCCTCCCGCCGGATTCCGAGCACCTCCTGGACATGACGCGACTGCGGGTGCTCGGGGCTCGTCTCGGGCTCCAGCACGTGCTGGTCAGCGGCGACACGGCCCGGGTGACCTTCCGCGACGGGGTGACGCCGAGGCTGGCCGGGCTCAACGCCGCGCTCGACGATGTCCAGCTCGCGGCGGAGGTGCGGCGGACGGTGCCGCTCTCGCTCCGGCTCACCCGGCTGGGCGGCGAAGCGATGATCCCCGCGCTGGTGCGCGCCCTGCGGGCGGCGGCCGGGGCGGAACCCACCCCTGTGAGTTGAGAGGAGCAGGCATGCGTCGTTCGATGTTGGTCGTGCTGGCCGCGGGAACCCTGACCCTGGGGGCCTGCGAAGGGCTGCGCGACGCCTTTTCGGCCCAGCCGGACGTGGTTGCGACCGCCGCGGGCCGGAAGCTCACCACGGAGCGGATGCTCCGGCTGATGCGGGACGTGCCCTCGGGCAGCATCACCAAGGAGGGCGCGGAGTTCGTCGCCAACCTGTGGGTCGACATGACCCTGTTCGCCCAGGCCCGGGTGAACGGCGACCTCGCCCCCGACTCGGCCCGGGTGGCCCGGGTCATGTGGCCCCAGGTCACCCAGGTGGTCATGGGCCAGTGGCACGACACCCTGATCAGCCGGTGGGCCACGCCGACCGACGCGATGGCCGACAGCGCGTACGACGCGGGCCAGAGCCGCCTGTTCCAGCACATCCTGGTCATGCCCGCGGGCGAGACCGCCCGCGACACCGCGGCGGCCCGCGCCAAGATCGGCGGGATGCTGGCCCAGATCCAGCGGGGCCGGCCGTTCGTGCAGTTCACCCCCGAGAACAATGACGCCACCAAGGACGACGGCGGCTTCCTGCCGGTCGGGCCGCGGGGGCAGTTCGTGCCCCAGTTCGAGGACGTGGCCTGGACCCTGGAGCCGGGCCAGGTGAGCAGCGTGGTGCAGACCCCCTTCGGCTGGCACATCATCCGGCGCACCCCGCGGGACGAGGCGCGGCCCCGCTACCGCACCTGGCTGGAGCAGACGATGCGCCAGGTCCAGGACTCCGCCTACCTCGCCGACCTCGCCGCGGCCCGCGGGCTCAAGGTGCAGGACGGGGCGGCCCAGGCGGTGCGCGACGCCCTGGCCGACTGGGCCGGGGCCCGCAAGTCGTCCAAGAAGCTCGCCTCCTTCAACCGGGGGGCCTTCACCGTGGCCGACCTGGCGCGCTGGCTCGAGGCCTTCCCGCCCGGCGCCGCGTTCCAGATCGGCCAGCAGCCGGACTCGGTGATCGTGGACCTGGTGGAGAACCTGGCCCAGAACACCCTGATCCTGCAGCAGGCCGACTCGGCCAAGCTGGGCCTGGGCGAGGCGGAGTGGGAGGCCCTGGAGCTCTCGTACCGGGCCACGGTCGATCAGCTGGCCGCGGCGCTGGGCCTGAGCGACTCGGTCATCGCCGACACGACGCTGCCCAGGGCGGCCCGGATGGATTCCGCCACCGCCCGGGTGGACCGGCTGCTCGACCAGCTGGTGACCGGGCAGGCCCAGTTCCGGCCGGTGCCTCCCGCGCTCTCCGGGATGCTCCGGGAGAACGCCAGCCGCTACCGGGTCAACCAGGCGGGCATCACCCGGGTGATGGAGCTCTACGCCGCCGCCCAGCTGGAGGACTCCGCCGCGGCCGCCGCCGGTGCCCCGGCGCCGGGCCAGCCGCCGCCCGCGATCCAGCCGGCCCCCGGTCCGGCCCCGGTGCCGGGAGGGACGACCAAGCAGCCATGACCGGCGGGCTGTTCCGGGCCGCCGCCGTGGGCCTCGCCGCGCTCCTCGTCGGGGGCGCGGCGTCGCCGCTTCTGGCCCAGCGGGCCGCGCGCGACACGGTGGACCGGATCGTCGCCGTGGTGGGGAACACCGTGGTGCTCGCCTCCGAGATCGACGAGGAACTCTTCTCCCGGTTCCCGAAGGGAGAGGGCATCCCGACCGATCCGGAGGACCTGGCGGCGCTCCGGTCCCAGATCCTCGAGGAGATGGTGGACCTGGAGCTGCTCCACCAGCGCGCGCTCACCGATACCGCGGTGAAGGTGACCGAGGAGCAGGTGACCTCCGCGGTGGACGAGCAGATCCGCAACGTCCGCCAGCAGTA
>JBFILX010000014.1:0-21294 GCA_041612035.1 Gemmatimonadales bacterium
CTGCGGAACCCCGGTCCCCTGACCCGCGTGGCCGGAGGCCCGGACGACGCCACCTGGTCGGTCGCACTCCCCGCCGGCGCGGAGACCACGGTGGAGGAGGGCACCGAAGTCTCGCGCGAGGCGATCCGGATCACCGATGGCCGGCTGGTGCTGTCGGCCCCGCTGGCGCCCGGCCGGCGCCAGCTGGTCCTGTCGCACCAGGTCCCCCTCACGACCCGGACCTTCCGGGTCCCGGTGGGGGTGGACACCGAGGGCATCACCGTGCTGGCCGAGGAGACGGGGACCGGTGTCCGGGGGGGCGGCCTGAAGGAGGTGGAACCGCAGGTGGTGCAGGACCGCGCGGTGCGGCGCTGGACCGGCCCGGCGGCGGCGGCCGACACCGTGGTGCTCACGCTGGCCGCCCCCGCCCCCGCCCCCGGCGGGCTCCTCCTGGCCATGGTGGTCCTCGCGGGTGCCGGGTTCGCGGCGGCCGGGATGCTGGTATGGCGGCGCCGCACCGGCCGGCCCGCCGCGGCACGGCCCTCCCCGCTGGACGAGCTCGCGATCCTCGACGCCCGCTACCAGGGGCGTGAGGCCGAGGTCTCCGCCGGGGAGTGGGCCGCCTACCAGGCCCGTCGGGCGGCGCTCAAGCGGCAGCTCGGCGATGCCCTTGCCGCGAGGGAACGCCGCTCCTAACCTTCGCCCGGTCGGCCGCCGTGGCCGACACCGCGGACGAGGAACTCGGAAGCCGGTGCGAATCCGGCGCGGCCCCGCCACTGTCACGGGTGCAGGACCGACCGCTCAGGCGCCACTGGGGATCCCCCGGGAAGGCGAGCGGCCACCCGGAGCCAGGAGACCTCCTCGGACGTGCCACCTCGCGACCCTCGGGGGAGGGTTGGTGGCTCGAAGGCGCGTCCGCCTTCCCGTCCATCATCTGTTCCTGCCGGGGTGGATGGAGCACCCCATCCGCCAGCCGCAACTGTTCCGCGCCGGCCTCGCGGTCCTGGCCCTCGGGCTGGCCCCGGCCTGCGGCCCGCCCGCCCCGGCCCCGGGGCCGCTGGTCCTGGTCGACGATGCGGGCGACACGGTCCGCCTGGCCCGTCCGGCCGTACGGGTCGTGTCGCTCATTCCCGCCACCACCGAAGTGCTCTTCGCGCTGGGGGCCGGGGATCGGGTGGTCGGACGGACCACCTGGTGCGACTACCCCGCGGCGGCGCAGGCCGTGCCCAGTCTGGGCGACGGCATCGAGCCCAACGTGGAGCTGGTGATCGAGGCCCGCCCCGGCCTGGTGGTGCTCTATCGCTCGGCCCGCAACGCGATGGCGGCCCGCCGGCTCCGGGCCCTGGCCGTGCCCACCATCCAGCTGCGCACCGACGGGCTCGACGACTTCCGCCGGGCGGTCCGGCTCCTGGCGGAGGCCACCGGAACCCGCCCGGCGGGCGGGACGCTGCTCTCCCGCTTCGACGCCGAGCTGGCGGCCGCGGCCCGGCCCGCGGCGGAGGGACCCCGGGTCCTCCTCCTCGCCTGGGACCAGCCCCCGCTCGTGGTGGGCCGGGCCAGCTTCCAGCACGAGCTCCTCGAGCTGGCCGGGGGCCGGAACCTCTTCGCCGACCTCGAGGCCTCGTCGGGGCCGGTGAGCCTCGAGGCCATCGCCGCCCGCGACCCCGATCTGGTGCTCGTCACCTCCGAGTCGCCCGGCATCGCCCGCCGCCCGGAGTGGCAGGTGGTCCGCGCGGTGCGGGAGCGCCGCTTCCTGGTCGTGACCGGCAGCGCCTTCGCCCGGCCCACGCCGCGGGCCCCCGGCGTGGTGCGGTGGCTGCGGGACGCGCTGACCACCGCGGGTCCGCGATGACTCTTCGCCAGGCGGTCGTCCTCGGCGTCGGCGCCCTGGTGGCGCTGCTGGCCGGGCTCTCCTTCGGCGCGACCGGCGGGCCGGTCGCCCTGCTGGAGGGCCTCCGCGGACCGGACCCCGCCGCCCGGACGATCCTGGTCGAACTCCGGCTGCCGAGGGTGCTGCTGGCCTTCGCGGTGGGCGGCGGGCTGGGTCTCTCCGGGGCCGCCCTGCAGGCCCTGGTCCGCAACCCGCTGGCCGACCCCTATCTCCTCGGCCTCTCCGGGGGAGCCGGCCTGGGGGCGGTGCTGGCCATCGCCTTCGCGGGCGACGTCGCCTGGGGGGTCCCGGCCGCCTCGTTCGTCGGGGCGCTGGGCGCCATCGCCCTGGTCTACCGGCTCAGCGTGGTGGCCGGGCGCCGGCTCGACCCCCGGGTCCTCCTGCTGTCCGGGGTGGTGGTCGGGGCCTTCGCGGCGGCGATCATGTCGGCCATCATCACCCTCTCGCCCGCCACCCAGCTCCGGAACGCGTTTCTCTGGCTGCTGGGCGGGTTCGGCGCGTCGTCGTGGCAGGCGCTCGGCGTGTTCGCCGCCTACGCGGTGGTGCCGATGGCGCTCCTCGGCGCGGCCGCGCGCCGACTCGACCTCCTTTCCCTGGGCGAGGAACCGGCCCAGTTCCTGGGCGCCGATGTGGAACGGACCAAGCGGCTGGTATACCTCACCGCTTCGCTGCTGACGGCCGCCGGCGTGGCCGTCTCCGGGATCATCGGCTTCGTGGGCCTGGTGGTCCCCCACGCCATGCGCCGCCTGGTGGGTCCGCTGCACACCTCCCTGCTCCCGGCGGTGTTCCTCGGCAGCGGGAGCTTCCTCGTGCTGGCCGACGTGGTGGCCCGGGCGGCCATTCCGCCGGTCGAACTGCCGGTGGGCGTGGTGACCGCCCTGGTGGGCGTGCCGCTGTTCGCGGTGCTGCTCAGGCGATCGCTCCGATGATCCTCGAGGCCCGCGACCTGACGGTCCGCTACCCGGGGGCGTCCGGTCCCGCGCTGGACGCGGTCTCGGTGTCGGTGCCCCGCGGCGCCCTCGTCGTCCTCGGAGGACCCAACGGAAGCGGCAAGACCACCCTGATGCGCGGACTGCTCGGGCTGGTGTCCCCGACCGGGGGGTGGACCGCCGTGGAGGGACGGCCCACGCCGGAGTGGCCCCGGGACGAGCTGGCCCGGTGCGTGGGCGTCGTGAGCCAGCGCGAGGAGCTGTGGGTGCCTCTCACCGTGGAGGAGGTGGTGCTCATGGGCCGCTATCCGCGCCTGGGGGCCCTCACCCCGGTGTCCCGCCGGGACCGGGAGGTGGTCGCGGGCGCCCTGGCCCGGTGCGACGTGGCCGACCTGGCGGGCCGGGCGGCGGAGACCCTCTCGGGCGGGGAGTGGCAGCGGGTGCGGATCGCCCGGGCCCTGGCCCAGGAGCCGCGGTGCCTGGTGCTCGACGAGCCGGGGAGCGCGCTCGACGTCCGCCACGAAATGGAGGTCATGGAACTGGTCCGCGCCCTGGTGGACGAGGGCCTCGGCTGCCTCCTCATCACCCACCACCTGAACCTGGCCGCGCGCTACGCCGACCGGATGGCCCTGCTCGACCGGGGCCGCCTGGCGGCGGGCGGTCCTCCGTCGGAGGTCATGCGCGCCGAGGTGATCGGGGCGGTGTTCCGGTGGCCGGTGGCGGTCGGCCCCGGCCCCGACGGGGTGCCCCAGTTCACCCCGCTCCGGCCCGGCGACCCCGGTCCGCCGGCGTAGCACGCGCCGACTGCCCCCCCGCGGCGGGCCGGTGTATCGTACCATCGTGTCCATCCCGACCACCCTCCGGATCCTCCCGGCGCTGCTGCGGGCGGCCGCCTGCGCGGAGACGACCGCTCCGCTTCCGGCGCCCGAGGAACTGCTCCTGGTGGTCAACACCCGCGACGCCACCCTGAGCCTCGTGCCGATTTCGGTGGCCGGCGCGCAGGTCCGCATCGCGCTCGGGGGCACCGTCCCCGAGGCGGCGCGCCCCGCGGCGGGCCGCCGGCTGGCCGTGGTGTCGGCGGGAGGCGGTGACTCGCTGGCCGTGGTCGATATGCGCCAGCGCCGCCTGGAGCGGATGATCCCGCTGCCTCCGAAGGCCGCCGCGGAGGGCGCGGTCATCCTGGGGGACACGGTCGCCTGGGTCGCGCTCTCGGGCCGCGACGAGGCCGCTCGGGTGCACCTGCTCACCGGCGAGGTGGTGGCGGTGCCCGTGGGACGCCACCCGCGGGACATCGTCCTGGCCCGCGGCCGGCTGTTCGTGGTCAACGCGAACGTGGCACCGTGTCCTCCGCCCGACCTGGTCTGCCCGGATGGCGAGCCCTGGCTCACCGTGCTCGACCCGGTGTCGCAGAGCCGGGCGGGCGGGCGCGATTCGATCCCCCTGCCGGGACCCGGCAACGCCAGTTACGCCGTGCTGGGGGCGGACGGCCGGATCTACGTGTTGAGCCGGGGCGGTGCGGATCGCCCGGCCGGGCGGCTCTCGATCGTGGACCCGGTCCTCCGGACCGAGGTGGGCAGCTTCGGCGGGTTCGGCGAGCTGCCCGGTCCGATCGCCGCGGACAAGAGCGAGCGGATCGTGGTGAGTTCCGCCTCCGAAGGCCTGATGGAATTCAACACCCGGCTCCGGGCCGTGGTACGCGGGGCGGGCATCGGCATCCCGCTCCAGGCGAATGCCGGGGTCGCCACCGACAGCCGCAACCTCATCTATGGGGTCGAGTCGGGCAATTGTGCCGGCGGCCCGGGCCGGGTCCGGGTATTTCGCCCGGACTTCACCGAAGTTCGCACGATCGAGGTCGGGCGCTGCGCCGGTGCGGCCGCGACCGCCTTCATCCCGCCCGAGGAGGAGCCGGCCTCCCGCTAGGCGATGAGCGGTCCCCTCACGATCGACGCCATCGTCCTGTCCACGCTGCGCTACGGCGAGACCTCCAAGATCGTCCGTCTCGCCACCCGGGAGCACGGGGTCCAGAGCGCCATCGCCAAGGGCGCCCTGCGTCCCCGGAGCCGGTTCGGGGCGGCGCTGCAGCCGCTCACGGTGGGGCAGGGGATCCTGGTCCCGGCGCGGCACGGCGACCTGCATCTCCTGACCGCGTTCGACGTCGTCTACGTGCCCGCCGGGCTCGCCGCCGAGCTGGAGCGGTACGCGCCCGCGCTCGCGCTGGCGGAGGTGATGCTGCGGTTCTCGCCGGAGGCGCCGCACCCCGAGGCGTTCGACGTGCTGCTCGAGGCACTCCACGACCTGGCCGAGACCCCGCCCGATCGGGCGGGACCGCGGGGCCTGCGCTGGCTCTGGCGGCTGGTCAGCGAGCTGGGATTCGGGCCGGCGCTCGACGCGTGCGTGCTGGACGGCGCCCCCGTCCCCGCGACCGGGTCACTCCCCTTCAGCCCGGCGGAGGGCGGCGCCCTCTGTCCGGCCTGCGCCCGCACCAACGCGGCCACCACCCTCCCCGCCGAGGCCCGTGCCGACCTGGCGACCCTGCTCGACGACACGGGGCCCCCTCCGGTGCTCGACGCCCCTCACTTCGCCGCGCACCGCCGGCTCTTCGGGCGCTACGTGCGGCACCAGCTCGACGCGGACGCGCCGCTGCAGGCCCTGGAGTTCTGGCAGCAGCGGCCCTGGGAGGTCGCGTGATCGTCGGGACGGCGGGTCACATCGACCACGGCAAGTCCGCCCTGGTCACCGCCCTCACCGGCCGGCCCGTCGATCGGCTGGCCGAGGAGCGGAAGCGCGGGATCACCATCGACCTCAACTTCGCGCCCCTGGAGCTGGAGGGGCGGGCCCCCATCGGCCTCGTGGACGTCCCGGGGCACGAGGACTTCGTCCGCACCATGGTGGCGGGGGCGTCGGGCATCGACCTGGTGCTGCTGGTGGTGGACGCCGGTGAAGGCGTCCGCCCGCAGACCCTGGAACACCTCGCGGTGGTCGAGCAGCTCGGCATCCCCCGCGGCATCCCGGTGCTCACCAAGACCGACCTGGCCGACCCCGAATGGCTCGACCTGGTCGAGGCCGAGCTGACCGAGCGGCTGGCCCGCTCCCCGGTCGCCTTCGACCGGCCGGTTCGCACCTCCGCCGTCACCGGCGAGGGGATCCCCGCCCTGCGCGAGGCCCTGGCGCGCCACGCGGCGGCCGCGCCCGACCGCCCCGGCGACGACGTCTTCCGGATGCCGATCGACCGGGCCTTCGCCGTGGCGGGGGTGGGAACCGTGGTCACCGGGACGGTCTGGAGCGGGTCGCTCGCGGTGGGCGACACGGTGCGGCTGGAGCCGGGCGGGCCACGGGCCAAGGTCCGGTCCCTCGAGGCCTACGGGCACGAGGTGGCGCGGGCCCTGCCGGGGGTGCGCACCGCGGTCGGGCTGGCCGGAGTGGACCGCGCGGTCGCCGGCCGCGGGCAGATGCTCCTGGCCGAGGACTCGGCGTGGGAGGCCGTGCGGGCGGTGGACGCGCTGGTGCGCCTGCTCCCCGACGCCCCCGCGCCGCTCCGGACCCGCGACCGGGTCCGCGTCCACCTGGGCACCGCCGAGGTGATGGCGCGCATTCATCCGCGCCGGACGATCGAGCCCGGGGACGAGGGGCTGGCACGCCTCAGTCTCGAAGCGCCGCTGCACGCCAGGGCCGGCGACCGCCTGGTGCTCCGGCGGTACAGTCCGGTCACCACCATCGGGGGCGGGACCGTGGTGGACCCGCGGCCGCCGCGCCGCTCGGCGTGGCCGGCGGACCTGTCGAGTCCCGCGCCGGAGCGGCGGCTGGTCGGCCTCGTGGCCCGGCGCCCCCAGGGACTGCCCGACGCCGAGCTCGCCCTGTTCACCGGGCGGTCGCCCGATGCCGCGGCGGACCTGGCGCGGCGGACGGACGGCATCCAGCGGATCGGCGGGACCTGGCTCACGGTCGAGCGCACCACCGCCCTCCGCGACCAGCTGACGCGGCGGATCGAGGACCACCATGAGAGCGATCCCTCGTCACCGGGACTCTCGGTGGAGACCGCCAGGCAGAGCCTGGGACCCATGGCTCCGCTCGCCGACCCGCTCCTGGCCCAGCTCTCGGGCGAGGGGCTGGTGCGGATCGACGGCGCGGTGGTGGTCCGGGCCGGGTTCACCCCGCGCGCCGGCGGCGGCGAGGCCGAAGTCGCCCGCCTCGTCGCGGCGATCGCGGAGGCGGGCCTCGAGCCGCCGACCACGGGCGAGCTGGCCGGGCGGCTGGGTCTGACCGATGCCGCGGGCGCGCTCCGGATCGCCGCGGCGCGGGGCGAGATCGAGCCGGTCGAGCGCGACCGCTACTACGGCCGGGCGGCGCTCGAGCGGTTCCTCGCCGCCGTCCGCTCCGCGGGCGAGGCCGGCGACATCGCCCCCGCGGCCCTCCGTGACCAGCTGGGGCTCTCCCGGAAGTTCCTCATCCCCCTGCTCGAATGGTCGGACCGGCGGGGACACACCCGCCGCACCCCCGACGGCCGCCGGATCCTCGCCTGAGGCCCGCTGTCATTTCGGCAGGTTTTCGGGGTATGCCTCTTGCCCCTCCGGCCCGGGCTGACGTACCCGCTGGCTTGGGGGAGCCATGATTCGGCCTGACCGACTGACCATCAAGGCCCAGGAGGCCTTCCGCGACGCGGGCGCGCTGGCGCGTGCCCGGGGGAACCCCGTGGTGAACGATGCGCACCTCTTCGCCGCGCTGCTGGCGCAGGACGAGGGGGTGGTGCAGCCGCTGCTGCAGAAGGTCGGGCTCAACGTGACCCAGTTGCGGGAGGCGACCGAGCGCGAGATCGCGCGGTTCCCGTCGCAGAGCGGCGAGGTCGAGCCCACGTTCAGCCGGGAGCTGCACAAGGTCTTCGATCATGCGGAGAAGGAAGCCAAGCGGCTGGACGACGCCTACGTCTCGACCGAGCACCTGCTGCTCGGCCTCGTGGACGAGAAGGGCACCACCGCCCGGGCCCTGCTGAGCGAGCGGGAGGTGGACGCCGAGGAGCTGCGGCAGGCGTTCCAGGCCGTCCGTGGCGCCCACCGGGTGACCGACACGTCGCCGGAGGATGCCTACCAGGCGCTGACCCGCTACACCCGGAACCTCACCGACCAGGCGCGTGCCGGGAAGCTCGACCCCGTGATCGGACGGGACGAGGAGGTGCGCCGGGTCATGCAGGTGCTGAGCCGGCGGACCAAGAACAACCCCGTCCTCATCGGCGAGCCCGGGGTGGGGAAGACCGCCATCGTGGAGGGCCTGGCCCAGCGGATCGTGAACGGCGACGTGCCCGACTCCCTGCGGGACAAGGAGATCGTGGCGCTCGACATCGGGCAGCTGATCGCGGGGACCAAGTTCCGCGGCGAATTCGAGGAGCGGCTGAAGGCGGTGCTCAAGGAGCTGACCGAGGCCGAGGGCCATTTCATCACCTTCATCGACGAGATGCACACCCTGGTCGGGGCCGGGGCGGCCGAGGGGGCGGTGGACGCCAGCAACATGCTCAAGCCCGCCCTGGCCCGGGGCGAGCTGCGGGTCGTGGGAGCGACCACCCTGGACGAGTACCGCCGGCACGTCGAGAAGGACGCCGCCCTCGAGCGCCGCTTCCAGCCGGTGTACGTGGGGGCGCCCAGCGTGGAGGACACGGTGGCGATCCTGCGGGGGCTCAAGGAGAAGTACGAGGTGCACCACGGCGTGCGGATCACCGACAACGCGCTGGTGGCGGCCGCCACGCTGAGCGACCGCTACATCGGCGACCGGTTCCTGCCCGACAAGGCGATCGACCTGGTGGACGAGGCGGCCAGCCGGCTGCGGATCGAAATCGACTCCCTGCCCCAGGAGATCGACGAGGTGGAGCGCCGGCTGGTGCAGCTCGAAATCCAGCGACAGGCGCTGCTCAAGGAGAAGGACAAGGCCGCGGTGGAACGCCGCGAAGCGGTGGAGCAGGAGATCGCCGGGCTCAGGGAACGGAGCGCCGGGATGAAGGCCCAGTGGCAGGCGGAGAAGGAGTCCATCCACGGGCTTCAGGCCAAGAAGGCGGAAGTCGAACAGCTGCGGATGGAGGTGGAGCAGGCGACCCGGACCGGGAACCTGCAGCGGGCGGCGGAGCTGCGGTACGGCGAGATCCCGCGGCTCGAACAGGAGATCGCGGAGGAGGAACGGCACCTGGCGGAGGTGCAGCAGCAGGCCCGCTACCTCCGGGAGGAGGTGGACACCGAGGACATCGCGGAGATCGTGGCCCGGTGGACCGGGATCCCGGTGACCAAGATGCTCGAGTCCGACCGCGAACGGCTCACCCGGCTGGAGCAGGAACTGCACCGGCGGGTCGTGGGCCAGGACGAGGCCCTGGCGGCGGTGGCCAACGCCGTGCGCCGGAGCCGGGCGGGGCTGCAGGACCCCCACCGGCCCACCGGATCGTTCATCTTCCTGGGCCCGACCGGGGTGGGGAAGACCGAGACCGCGCGGGCGCTGGCGGAGTTCCTCTTCGACGACGAGCGGGCGATGGTCCGGCTCGACATGTCGGAGTACATGGAGAAGCACGCGGTGGCGCGGATGATCGGCGCCCCCCCCGGCTACGTCGGCTACGAAGAGGGCGGCCAGCTCACCGAGGCGGTGCGGCGGCGGCCCTACGCCGTGCTCCTGTTCGACGAGATCGAGAAGGCCCACCCCGACGTCTTCAACCTCCTGCTCCAGATCCTGGACGACGGGCGGCTGACCGACAGCCAGGGCCGGGGCGTGGATTTCCGGAACACGGTCATCATCATGACCAGCAACATCGGGAGCGGCCACATCCTCGACTGGGCCACCCGCGCCGACGCGGCCGAATGGGATGCGGTGGCCCAGCGGGTCCGCGGCGACCTGCGGCAGCACTTCCGGCCCGAGTTCCTGAACCGGGTGGACGACGTGGTCGTCTTCCGGCCGCTCGCCCGGGAGGACATCCGGGCCATCGTGGACATCCAGCTCGCCCGTCTCGGCGCCCTCCTGGCCGATCGCAAGCTGGGCCTCGAGGTCACCGACGAGGCCAGGACCCTGCTGGCGGAGCTGGGGTACGACCCGGTGTACGGGGCCCGGCCGCTCAAGCGGGTCATCCAGGCCAGGGTCCAGAACCCGCTGGCGCTGGAGATGCTCGAGGGCGATTTCGGGGAGGGCGACACCGTAGTGGTGGACCGGGACGGCGACGGGGTGACCTTCCGCCGGCGGGTGGCGGCCGCCGCCTGATCCGCTGGCGCGACCGGAATCCACACGCCAGATTACGGGGAGTGGCGGGCCGCAGCTGATCCAGAACGGCCCGCCTTTCCTTGTTCCCGGAGCGTCCCCGTGGCCATGGCTTCCCTCTCCCGTCTGACCGGGCTCAGTGCCGTTCTCCTCGTCACGCTCGCGCTGCCCGCCTCGGCCCAGCTTGGGCGCCTGGCCGACAAGGCCAAGCAGCAGGCCGAGAAGAAGGCCGAGGCGGCGGCGTGGACGCCGGCCACGGCCCCCTCCTTCAGCGACGACGTGCTGGAGATCACCGCCGAGGTGTACGGTCGGCTGACCACGGGGCTGCGTGCCGAGGTGGCGGCGGCGAAGACGGCGGAGAAGGACGCCGCGGCTCTGGAGAAGGCCCGCCGGGATGAGGAGGCCGCCGAGGCCGCGGCCGCCAAACGGGAGGAGGCGGCGGATCGGGCCCGGGCCGCCAGGGCCGCCGAGCGGGAGAAGGCTGAGGCGGAGTATGACCGGAAGGCCCAGGCGTACGAGGCGTGCATCGAGCGCATCGAGGAAGAGCTCGAGCGGCTGACCGAGGAGGGGGAGCGCCTGCTGGAGCAGGGAAGAGAGCAGGAGGCCGCGGTCGTGGCGCAGAAGGCCCGACAGCTGATCGAGTCGTGCGGGAAGCCCCCCCGGCCCGACCTGACCGTGGATGAGCCCTCGGAGGCCGGGGGCACCGGGCGGCGGACCGCCGTCAAGACCCCTTACGAGCTGGTCCGGGAGGCGGGCGAGCGCGGCGCCGCGATGAGGCCGCGCCCGTACGCCATCGTGCGGGAGCGCTGGATCAACTACTGCCAGACGGACGGACGCCCCGACATGGGGTTCAGCGCCGCGGAACTCGAGGTGCTCGGGGCCAGGAAGGGAGAGTGCAAGTCGCTCCTTGAGGCCCTGCAGAAGGCGAAGATCCCGCTGTAGCCCTCTCCGGCATGCGGATCGCCGTGGGCGTCCTGGCCCTGGCGCTGGCGATGGTGCCGCCGGCCCGGGGCCAGCTGCCGCCGAGCACCCTCGCCGTGCGCGACGGACCGGACGGACCGTGGGTCGTCTGGTGGCGGTCCGATTCCGCCCCGCCCCGATGGGCGGAGGCCCACGACGCGCTCACCCGCCGGCTTCGCTGGACCGAGAGCGGCCCCGGCCTGGAGACCGCCGAGCTCACGCTGGCCGGTACCGGTGAGGCCTGGCGGGTCGGGCTGGTGGTGGTGCGGGTCGATCCGGCCCGGGTGCGCTTCGAGCTGGTGCGGCCCGCGCCGCAGCGGAACCGGATGCCGGGCCGGTGGACGATCCGGGATGCCCCCGGCGACGCCGTGCTGGCCCTGAACGCCGGCCAGTTCGCCGAGGGGCCGTGGGGCTGGCTGGTCCGGCGCGGCACGACCGACCAGCCGCCGGGCCACGGACCCCTCGCGCCAGGCATCGCGTTCGCCCGCGACGGCTCCGTCACGCTGCTGCCGCCCGAGCAGCTGACGGCCCCGCCGTCCGAGGCCTGGTTCGGCTTCCAGTCCTATCCCGCGGTCCTGCTGGGCGACGGCGTCGTCCCCCAGCCGCTGCGAGCCCCGGGCCGGGGGGTCGACCTCGCCCACCGCGACGCCCGGCTGGCCCTGGGCTGGCATCGCGACGGCCGGCTCCTCATCGTGCTCACCAGGTTCCAGGGGCTGGGCGGGGTGCTCGAGGTGCTTCCCTTCGGCCTCACCACCCCCGAGATGAGTGCGGTGCTGGGCGCCCTGGGCGCCCGGGAGGCGGTGCTGATGGACGGCGGGATTTCCAGCCAGCTGCTGGTGGGCCGGGGCCGGGCCCGGCGCACCTGGCCCGGCCTGCGGGGGGTGGCGCTGGGGCTGGTGGCGCGGCCGGCGCGCTAGCGCTGCTTGGCCAGCAGCCAGCTGGTGGCGGGGTCGATCCGGTACAGGCTGGCCGAGTTCTCGAACAGGATCTTCCGCTTCTCCTTCTCCGGGGTGGAGAGCTGCTTCATGAAGTCCAGGTAGGACTCCATGGTGGCGATGGGCCAGTCGGTGCCGAAGAGCACCTTGTCCGGCTCCACGCCGTACAGCAGCATCTCCTGCACCTGCTTCCGCATGTAGGCCTCGAACCGGTCGGAGAAGTTCCCCAGCGTCAGGCCCGAGATGTCGGTGTACACGTTGGCGTTCTTGTACACCACCTCCATGCAGTCGCGGATCCACGGGTTCCCGATGTGACAGATGACGAAGTTCACGTTCGGGAAGTCCACCGCCACCTCGTCCACGTGCAGCGGGTGCGAGAACTTGACCTTGCCGGTGGGGGCGTAGGTGTCCCCGCTGTGGATCATCACCGGGATCCGGTGGGTGGCGGCGAACTCGTAGGCCGGCGCCCATTTGGGGTCGAGCGGGTAGAAGGGCTGGTACCCGGGGTACAGCTTGAGGCCCCGGACCTTGCCCTGCTCGACGTACTCCCCGATCTCGCCCAGGTGTCCGGGCTCGAAGGCGTGGTAGTCGAGCCCCGCCACGACGTAGAGGTGCGGCAGGTCCCTGGTGGCTTCGACCACCCGCCGGGTGGACGGCCGGCCGGGCGACACCTTGTAACTGGTCAGGATGCAGGCGATGTCGATCCGGTTGCGCCGCATGGCCGTCTGCAACTCGTCCAGGCAGCCGGCGATGGTCTCGACGTCGTCTTCGTGGTAGTTGTTGAGGTGAACGTGGCAGTCGATGATCATTTCTGCTTCCAGGTCCGCTCGAGAAAGCTCGCCGCCCACTCCCGGCCGCCCAGGCCGAACGCGAGCGCCAGGGCCAGGCAGATCCCCCCGAACGCCAGCTGGAAGGCGGAGACCAGCACCTGCCCGCCAATGTGCAGCTGCTCCAGGGCCAGGGTGGCCACGAAGGCGAGGATCGCCGCCTGGGCCAGGAAACTGATGGGGACCGCCCCGGTCACCCCGATGTTGTTGAGGTAGGTGTGGACCGTGGCCCGGACGAACCGGGCCAGCATCGAGCCGAAGACCACGATCACCAGGGCGACCAGCACGTTGGGGAGGTAGCCCGCCACCCGGTTGATCAGGTCGTTGGAGACCGGGAGACCCAGCATGTTGAAGACCGCGAGGGCCACGATCAGCAGGAGGCCCCAGTAGAGCAGCTGGCCGATCAGGGTGACGGTGGTGTACCGGACCCCGCCCTTGAGCAGGAAGTCCTCGATCCCGGCGCGCTCGGCGGCCACGTCGAGCCGCGCCACCCGCAGCACCTTGATCACCACCGCCCGCAGCAGCCGGGCCACCAGCCAGCCGACCGTGAGGAAGAGGAGGGCCCCCAGCAGGCGGGGGAGGAACCCCTGCACCTGGAGCCAGGTGAGACGGAGCGAGTCCACGATCTGGTTGAACAGGGGCTGCATGGGTCCTCACGTCCGGGGCAGAGACGACAACACGATAGCAGGAAAGGCCTCGCAGGGGGAGCGGGCCGCGGCCGCCGGGGGCTTCCCGCCGCCGGGGGCGCGGCGGCATCTTGCGGCGTGATGACGCCACCCACCGACGCCGACCTGGCCGGGATGCGCGCCGCGCTCGCCCTCGCGGGGGAGGCGGTGCAGGCGGGCGAAGTGCCGGTCGGCGCGGTGGTGATCCGCGCCGGCGAGCAGCTGGGGGCCGCCCACAACGAGACCGTGCGCCGCGCCGACCCGACGGCCCACGCCGAACTGCTGGCCGTCCAGCGCGCCCTGGCCGCGGCCGGCCAGGACCGGCTGCCCGACGCCGTCCTCTACGTCACCCTCGAACCGTGCGCGCAGTGCGCCGGGGCGATCGTCCTGGCCAAGGTCGGCCGCGTGGTGTTCGGCGCCTGGGACCCCAAGGCGGGGATGGCCGGGTCGCTGGGCGACCTGCTGCGCCACCCCCGGCTCAACCACCGCGTGGAGGTGCAGGGCGGGGTGCTGGCGGAGGAGGCGGGCGACCTGCTGGTCCGCTTCTTCGCCGGGCGGCGGGCCCCCGCGTGAGCGCACGGCTGCGCGCCCTGGAAGGCGTGCTCCGCCGCTTCGATCCCGAGGCGGCGGAACGGAAGCTGGACCTGCTCCGCCGCCTCGACCGCGAGCGGCTCGGCTCGGCCCGGACGGTGCGCCGGCTCCACGAGGCGCTCTGCTTCCTGCGGGCGTATCCCGACGGCCCGGCGGTGCTGGCCCAGGTGGAGGCGATGCTGGACCGGTTCGGGTCCCGGTCCGACCTGCGGCGCCACGCCGCCGCCCTGGAGGACTCCGGCATCGCGGGCACCGCCACGGTCTACCCCTTCTTCATGGAGATGGCGGGCTGGCTGGTGGACCGCTGGCCCGACCGGGTGACCGTGGCCTGGGAGCAGATGGACGACACCGAGTGGTTCGAGAACGCCCTCGACCTGATGGCGCTCCCCGCGGAGGTGCCCGGGCTCGACGAGTACGCCTGGCCGCTCCGGACCTGGGTCCGGCGGCTCAAGGGACCCGACGAGACCGACGCGGCGTTCCTGGTGCGCCGGATGCAGCGGCTGCCCGCCGGCCCCGCCCTTCGCCAGGTGCTCTACGAGGATCGCGACCTCTTCCTCCGGCTGGCGCCGGGGCCCGGGACCCCGGCCCGCACCCGGGCCCGGGTGCCGCGCCGCCGGATCCACTGGCAGCGGGCGCCGCTCGACGCCGGCCGGCCCGACCTGCTGGAGGAGCTCCGCCGGCCGCCCGTGGCGGTGCGGGCGGTCTCCCGCCGGGAGGGGCAGCGGCTGGTGGACCTGGCCCGGGAGGCGATGGTCACCCGCAGCCGCGACCTCGACGCCTTCGCCTACGGCGACCCGGCCGACGTGCGGCTGGTGGACTGCGGCGGGGGGCTCGAGTTCGCCGCCATCGGGCTCCGGCCGGAGCGCCGGCTCCTGCTGGAGGCGGTCTACGGGTTCCTCACCCTGAAGAACGGCGTCCCGATCGGCTACGTGCTGAACAGCGCCCTCTTCGGCTCGGCCGAGATCGCCTACAACGTGTTCGAGACGTACCGGGGGGCCGAGGCCGCCGCGGTGTACGGGCGGGTGCTGGCGATGGTGCGCCACCTGTTCGGGGTGGACAGCTTCACCATCTACCCCTACCAGCTGGGCGACGACAACGAGGAGGGGCTCGCCTCGGGGGCCTGGTGGTTCTACCAGAAGCTCGGCTTCCGGGCCCGTGATCCGGGCGTGCTGGCGCTCATGCGGCGGGAACTGGCCCGGATGCGACGGAACCCCGCCCACCGGTCGAGCCTCGCGACCCTGCGGCGCCTGGCCCGGGAGAACGTCTACCTGCATGCCGGCCGGATGCGGGACGACGTGATCGGGGTGCTCCCGCTGGCGCGGGTCGGCCTGGCGGTGACCGACCTGGTCGCCCGCCGCTTCGGGGCCGACCGCGAACGGGCCGAGCGCGAGCTCTCCGCCGAGGCGGCCGGACGGCTCGGGCTGCGGGGCCTGGGCGGCTGGAGCCGGAGCGAGCGGGAGGCGTGGCGGCGCTGGGCGCCCCTCGTCATGGCGCTTCCAGGGGTGGACCGGTGGCCCGCGCCGGAGCGGCGGGCCGTCGCCGCCGTGGTGCGGGCCAAGGGCGGCCGCCGCGAGTCGGACTTCGTGCTCGCCTTCGACCGCCACCGTCGGCTGCGGCGGGCCGTGGCCGCCCTGGCGGCCCGGGGCGACTAGCCGCCCGCCGGCACCACCCGGAACGCGAGCACGGCCTCGCTCCGGTCCCACTGGAAGCGGAGCGCTCCGCCCTCCGCGTCCCCCTCCTCCACCAGGATCGTGAACAGCTCGACCGTTTCCGGGAGGGAGCGCACCGGGATGGGGAGCCGCACCACGTCGTGCGCCGGGTCGTGGGCGGTGCCCGTGATGTTGACCCGGCGGTTGATGATCAGGGTCCACGCGTCGGGCCCCGGGATGGAGAACAGGGTGTAGCGTCCCGCGGGGAGCCGGAACGAGCCCAGCAGGAGGTCGCGGTCGGTGGTCAGGTGCGTGGCCATGTTGGCCCCGGTGCGCCAGACCGCGTCGAAGGGGACCAGCGCTCCGAAGATCTCGCGCCCCCGCTTGGCCGGCCGGCCGTAGTCCACCGTGAGGGTGGCGCCGTCCACCTCGCCCCGGGCCTCGCCCCGGCCCGACAGCTCGCCCAGGGGGCGGCCCGCCGCTTCCACCGCGGCGAACGCCCGGGCCAGCGCGTCCACGTCGGCCGCCGGCATCCGGGTGACGAGCAGGGCCCGGGTCGTCTGGGCCGCGTCGAGCTGCAGCAGACGGCCGCGGGCATCCACGACCGTCGTCATCGTGCCGCGGGACGGATGGGTGATCGCGTAGCCGTCGGGCCCGGTGCGGATGACCGAGAAGGGCAGGGCCCGGCGCCCGGCGAGCAGGTTCACCGCCAGGCTGTCGGCCCCCCGGGCCCGGGCCCGCTGCAGCACGAGTTCGTAGGGCCAGTGCACCATGTCGATGAACGGGAGCGGGTCCTCCGCCGCGGGGATCGCGGCCCGGGTGGTGGCGCCCCCCTGGGTGGTCTCGAACCGGATGCTGTCGGCGTCGAACCGGATCACCTGGCGCGAGAGCGCCGGGGAGGCGGTGCCCTGGGCGGCGGCGTGCGTCGTGCTCTGGAGGAGCCGGGCCCTCCCGGCGGGGTCGAGCACCATCCGGTAGGCCGTCAGCGTCGTCCGCGGGATCCGGAGCGCCACCACGGCGGTCAGCGTGTCGCCGGTCCGGACGAACCGCTCCACCGCGATGGTGTCGGTGCCGAGCCGGGTGAGGAACGCGCCCCCGTCTCCCGCCGCCTGGGCGTGGAGCGGGAGCGCGGTGGAGACCAGCAGGAGCAGGCCGAGGTACCGCACGGGCAACCCTCCTTGGGGGGGAACGGGCCGCGGGCCCGGAAGACTACCGTAACTGGTGGCCCCGCTGTAACTTGCGGGCCGCTGGACAGGTGTCCGAGTGGCTGAAGGAGCCGGTCTCGAAAACCGGTATACCCGCAAGGGTATCGTGGGTTCGAATCCCACCCTGTCCGCTGTTCCCTTCCTACGGGGGAGGCCCGCCCGGTGTTGATCCTGCTGCTGGCACTCCAGTCGGTGGACTGCATCGCCACCGGGCTCTGTCGCCTCCCTCAGGAGCCGGTCGGCCCGCCCCCCGGCGCGATGTTCCTGGCGCTCGGGCTGGTGGCGGTCGGCGTCGTGGGGCTGCGGCTCCGCCGCTGAGGCCGCTACTGGCCCCGGAGGTTGCTCCGGAGCCGGGCGAGGTCGAGCAGCGGGGTCCCTCCTTCCGTCGGCACCAGCACCACCAGGTTGTTCGAGCTGCGCATGTCGTGCAGCACCTCGAGGTACTGCTTCATGAGCGCCTCGGGGGTGAGCGTCACGTTGAGCAGCCGCTGCTGTTCCGACTGGAGCCGCGCCACCTCCACCCGGTGACGCTCGGTCTGGATCTGCTGCTCCTGGGCGATCTTGTTGTTGATCGCCTCGATGACCTGGTTGGGGGGCTGCAGGTCCCGCAGGAAGAAGGCGGTCACCGCGGCCACCCGGAACGGCGTGCCGCCCGCCCGCGGGGTCGTGGTCAGGGCCGAGTCCACCTCCTCCGCCATCACCGCCGCGATCCGGTTCCGCTGGGCGATGTCGTTGATCGAGAACTGCACCAGGCCGTCGCGCACCCCGTTCCGGATCGCGTTGCGGACCACGTTCTCGATCTGGCGCTGGGTGCCGATCTCGCTGAAGATGCGGGGGGCGAGCAGCGGGTCGATCTGCCACCGGACCGACACGTCCACCGTCATCCCCATCTGCTCGCTGGAGAGGGCGGCCATCTGCTCCACCTGCTCTCCCGCCGAGGGGAACTGCTCCTCGCGGGTGGAGAAGCGCTCGACCTCGGCCCAGGGGGGCACGACCCGGATTCCGGGCAGGAGGGGCCGGGCCGCCACCTGGCCGAAGGCGTGCTGCACGCCCACCTGGCCGGCATCGATGACCACCACCGCCGAACTCAGCAGGGTGGCCCCGCCCGCCACCAGGAGGGCCAGGCTCGCGAGCGCCACGAGCCCGCCCGCCACCTGCCGGCTCAGCGCGGCCGAGGTGCGTTTCACCATCAGACCGAGGAAGAGGAGTACCACGCCCAGGATCAGGGTTCCCATGCCGCCTCCGGCGAGCGAGAGTCGGGCGGAAACCTAGGCCGGCGCGGGGTGGCCCCGCCACCGGCCGGAATTGACAGCCGGAGGGTGCAGGTGGTACCTACCCTCCGCGCGGCGGCCCGGCCCGGGTCCGCCGACGGGGCAACCCAAGGAGCGGCCGTGGCATCACTGGTCATCGTCGAGTCTCCCACCAAGGCGCGGACCATCCGGGAGTTCCTCCCGGACGGGTACCACGTGGCCGCCTCCATGGGCCACGTGCGCGACCTGCCCGACAGCGCGGCCGACATTCCGGCCCGCTACCGGGGCGAGGAGTGGGCCCGGCTCGGCGTCAACGTGGGGCGCGACTTCGAGCCGCTGTACGTCATTCCCGACAGCAAGAAGAAGGTGGTCAAGGAACTCAAGGCGGCCCTGGCCGACGCCGACGAGCTGATCCTCGCGACCGACGAGGACCGCGAGGGGGAGAGCATCTCCTGGCACCTGACCGAGGTGCTCAAGCCCTCGGTGCCGGTGCGCCGGATGGTGTTCCACGAGATCACCCGGGAGGCCATCGAGGAGGCCCTGGAGAACGCCCGCCAGATCGACGACAAGGTGGTCCGGGCCCAGGAGACCCGGCGGATCCTCGACCGGCTGGTGGGCTACACCCTCTCGCCCCTGCTCTGGAAGAAGATCGCGTGGGGTCTCTCCGCGGGCCGGGTCCAGTCGGCCGCGGTCCGCCTCCTGGTGCAGCGCGAGCGCGAGCGCCGGGCCTTCCACGCCGGCACCTACTGGGACCTCAAGGCCACCCTGCGGCACGACGCGCAGTCGTTCGAGGCGCAGCTGTGGACGCTCGACGGGGTCCGGATCGCCACGGGAAAGGACTTCGACGAGCACACGGGCCGGATTGCGGAGGGCCGCGCGGTCCTGCTGCTGGGCGAGGCCGAGGCGACCCGGCTCCGGGAACGGCTCCGGTCGCTCCCCTGGCGGGTCACGGCGTGGGAGGAGTCGCCGCAGGTGCGGCGGCCCTGGCCCCCGTTCACCACCTCCACCCTCCAGCAGGAGGCCAACCGCAAGCTCCGGCTCTCGGCCAAGGACACCATGCGCACCGCGCAGAGCCTCTACGAGCGCGGGTTCATCACCTACATGCGGACCGACTCCGTCCACCTCTCGGACCAGGCCATCACCGCCGCCCGCGACGCGGTCCGCCGGCTCTACGGGAACGACTACCTCCCCGACAAGCCCCGGCACTACGTCACCGGCAACGCCGCCGCCCAGGAGGCCCACGAGGCGATCCGGCCGGCCGGGGCCCACTTCCGGACCACCGAGGAGACCCGGCTGAGCGGGACCGAGCGGGCCCTCTACGACCTGATCTGGAAGCGGACCGTGGCCTGCCAGATGGCCAACGCCCGCCAGACCGGGATCGCGGTCACGCTCGAGGTGGACGACGCCACCTTCCGGGCCACCGGGAAGCGGATCGACTTCGCGGGGTTCCTCCGGGCCTACGTGGAGGGGACGGACGACCCCGAGGCGGCGCTGGAAGACCAGGAGGTCCCGCTTCCGGTGATGGCCCCGGGCGACACGCCCGAGTGCCTGGGCATCGAGGCCCTCTCCCACGTGACCAAGCCGCCGGCCCGGTTCACCGAGGCCACCCTGGTGAAGGAGCTGGAGAGCGACGGGGTGGGCCGGCCCAGCACCTACGCCACGATCATCGGCACGGTGCTGGACCGCGGATACGCGGTCAAGCAGGGCCAGGCGCTGGTGCCCTCCTTCACCGCGTTCGCGGTGACCAGCCTGCTGGAGCACCACTTTCCCCACCTGGTGGACATCAGGTTCACCGCCCGGATGGAACAGACGCTGGACGAGATCTCCGAGGGGCAGGCGGAGTGGCTGCCCTACCTGCGGGAGTTCTACCTGGGCGCCGAGGGGCTGCAGCAGCAGGTGGACCGGAAGCTCGAGGCGATCGACCCGGCCGAGGCCCGGACGGTGGAGCTGGAAGGGCTGGAGGCGGTGGTGCGGATCGGGCGGTACGGGCCCTACGTGGAGGTGGCCCACAACGGCGACAGCATCCGGGCCACGCTGCCCCGGGACGCGGCCCCCGCCGACCTGGACGACGCGCAGGTGGAGGTGCTGGTGCGCCAGAAGCGCGACGGGCCCACCGAGCTGTGCCGCGACCCCGCCACCGGCGAGCCGGTGTTCGTGCTGGTGGGCCAGTACGGGCCCTACGTCCAGCTGGGCGAGGCCACCGACGAGACCCCCAAGCCCCGTCGCAAGTCGCTGCCCAAGGGCGTGACCCCGGAGCAGGTGACCCCCGAGCTGGCCCTGGGCCTCCTCTCCCTGCCGCGTCACCTGGGCGAGCATCCTCAGACCGGGGCGCCGGTGCGGGCCGACCTGGGCCGCTTCGGTCCCTACGTGGTGCACGACCAGGGGAAGGAGGGGAAGGACTACCGGTCGCTGCGGGCGGAGGACCAGGTCCTGACGGTCACCCTGGCCCGGGCGCTGGAACTGCTGGCCCAGCCCAAGACCCGGGGCCGCCGCGCGGCTCCGGCCCCGCTCCGGGCGCTCGGCGCCCATCCCGAAGACGGCGAGCCGGTCGAGCTGTTCGACGGGCGGTACGGTCCCTACGTGAAGCACGGCTCCACCAGCGCCTCGATCCCCCGGGGCAAGGATCCCGCCGAGGTGACCCTCGCCGAGGCGGTCGACCTCATCGCGGCCCGACGGGCCCTGGGCGGGACGCGCCGGGGGAGCGGCAAGAAGGCCAAGGCCGCCCGGCCCAAGGCCCCGAAGGCGGCCAAGAAGAAGGCCGCGAAGAAGGCCCCGAAGCAGGCCAAGGCGCCCGCCGCGCGGAAGCGCACCAAGTCGCCGGCGCCCGAGCCGGAGTCCTAGCGCCTCCGTTGATCGCCCCGGGGCCGGCCGCTAGGTTACCCCCGCCGGCGACGGCCCCGGACAGGTGCTCGAGTGGTTGAAGAGGCACGCCTGGAGAGCGTGTATACGCCTCAAGCGTATCGTGGGTTCGAATCCCACCCTGTCCGCTGCAGTCCCTCCCGCGGTTCCCCCCGCTGTGAACTTCCGGCCCCGCTCGGGCGTTACCTTGGGTCGAGCCCCCCGATCCCGGAGCCCCCATGCTGATCCGGCGCCCGTCCGACATCACCGCCCGCGACATCACCGACGAGGGCCTGTTCTGGTCCCGCCGGTCCTGGCTCGCCTCGGTGGGCCTGGGGGCGGTCGCCTTCGCGGCCCCGC
>JBFILX010000015.1:0-20683 GCA_041612035.1 Gemmatimonadales bacterium
GAGGACGGACGGCTCGAGCGCGAGCGCTCGGGCAATGCCGACCCGCTGGCGCTGCCCGCCCGACAGCTCGTGGGGGTAGCGGTCGGCGTCGGCGGGGTCGAGTCCCACCTCCTCCAGCAGGCCGCCCACTCGTCGCCGCAGCTTGGCTCCCGCCGCCAGCCGGTGGACCTCGAGGCCTTCGGACACCGAAGCGCCGATCGTGAGCCGCGGGTTGAGCGCGGTATAGGGGTCCTGGAAGACGATCTGGAACCGCCGCCGGAGGGACCGGAGGGTGGCGGCGTCGCAGGCGGCGAGGTCACGGCCCTCGAAGCGCACCGATCCGGCGGTCGGGCGGTCGAGCCGCAGCAGGAGCCGGCCCAGGGTGGACTTGCCGCAGCCCGATTCGCCCACCAGCCCCAGGGTCTCCCCCGGTCTGATGGCCAGGTCCACCCCGTCCAGGGCCCGGATCGCAGGCCGGCGTGGACGGCGGTACTCGCGGGTGAGGCCCACCGCCTCCACCAGGGCCGCGCTCACGGCGCCTCCACGGCTAGCCAGCAGCGAGTCTCTCGCCCGGGCCCCGACCGACTCACGGTGGGCGCCTCGAGCGGGCATCGGTCGAACGCGACGTCGCAGCGCGGGTGGAACCGGCAGCCGGTGGGCCAGGCGTGCGGCCGGGGCACCGCCCCCGGGATCGGCCGGACCGGATCGGCGGTGTCGAGCCGGGGAATCGCTGCCAGCAATGCCCTGGTGTACGGGTGGGACGGTGCGTCGAGCACCGCCGGCGCCGGTCCCGACTCCACCACCTGTCCGGCGTAGAGCACCGCTACCCGGTCGGCCCGTCCCGCGACGATGGCCAGGTCGTGGGTGATGAGCAGCACGGCGAGCCCGCGCCGGGCCTGGAGCCGGTCCAGCAGTTCGAGGATCTGGGCCTGCACGGTGACGTCGAGCGCGCTGGTCGGCTCGTCGGCGAGCAGCAGGTCGGGCTCGGCCGCGAGCGCGATGGCGATCATCACCCGCTGACGCTGGCCTCCGCTCAGCTGGTGCGGGTAGGCGTCCAGGCGGTCGGGCTCGAGCCCCACCTCCGCGAACAGCTCCGCGGCCTGGCGGCGGGCGGCCCCGGTGGCCACCGGCCGGTGCGCCCGGATCGCCTCGATGACCTGGGCGCCGGCCGAGTGCACCGGGTCGAGGCTCGCGGCGGGGTCCTGGAACACCGTCCCGATGATCCCGCCCCGGAGCCGGCGCCAGCCGGGGCCGTCGAGCGTGCGGAGGTCCACCCCGGAGACGGTGACCCGGCTGGCGGGATCGAGCTCTCCCGGGGGCGGGAGCAGCCCGAGCAGGGCGAGCCCGGTGAGGCTCTTGCCGCTGCCCGATTCCCCGACCAGGGCCAGGGTCTCGCCCCGGTCGAGCGAGAAACTCACACCGTCCACCGGACGGGATGCCGGCCGCCCGGTGCGTGCCGGGAACCGCACGGCGAGGTCGCGCACCTCGAGCAGGCTCACGCCGTCCTCGGGTCGAGCGCGGCCTGGAGGGACTCGCCCACCAGGTTGGCGGCCAGCACGGTGACGACGATCGCGAGTCCCGGGAAGACGCTGGTCCAGGGCGCGCTCAGCAGCACCGGCCGGGCCTCCAGGATCATCCCTCCCCACGACGGCGTGGGCGGCTGCACGCCGAGCCCCAGGAAGCTGAGGCCGGCCTCGATCAGGATCACGTCGCCCAGCCCCAGGGTGGCGGCCACCACCAGGGGGCCCGCCACGTTGGGGAGCAGGTGGCGGGTCATGATCCGGAGCGGGGAGGCGCCCAGGGCCCGGGCGGCGAGCACGAAGGGTTCCTGCCGGAGCCGCAGCACCTCGCCCCGCACGATCCGGCTGGTGCCCAGCCACCCGGTGAGCCCGAGCACCAGGATGAGGGCCGTGATCGGGATCCGTTCCCAGACCAGCACCAGCAGCAGCAGGATGAAGAGCCGCGGGATGGCGAGCCCCGCGTCCACCAGCCGCATGATCACCGCGTCCACCCAGCCGCCCAGGTAGCCGGCCACCATCCCCACCAGGGCGCCCAGCCCGATCGAGACCAGCACCGCGAGCGCCGCGATCGCGAGCGACACCCGGGCGCCGACCACGACCCGGGCCAGGACGTCGCGGCTCAGGGCGTCGGTGCCGAGCGGGTGGACCAGCGATGGGGCCACGGCGCCGGCCGCCGCGTCGGGGATGGCGGCGGGATCGGCCAGGAAGGGCGGGGCCAGCACGGCCGCGGCCGCCAGGACCAGGAGGACCACCAGGCCGGTGCGGCCCTCGCCCGAGCGCCAGGCCGCGCGCAGGGCGGCCGCCAGCGGGCCCGTCATGGGTCGCGCACCCGCGGGTCGAGGAGCAGGTACCCCACGTCGGTCAGCAGGTTGCCCAGCACCACGAACCCGGTGGCCAGGATGGCGGTGCCCATGAGCACCGGGTAGTCCCGGGTGGAAATCGCCTCCGCCGCCAGGGATCCGAGCCCGGGCCAGTTGAAGACGTACTCGACGAACACCGACCCCGTCACCAGGATGGGGAGCCAGAGCCCGAGCAGGGTCAGGACGGGAAAGACCGCGTTCCGCCAGGCGTGGCGCCAGATGACCTCCCGGTCGGTGAGCCCGCGGGCGCGGGCCGCCCGGATGAAGTCCTGCCGGAGCACCTGGAGCATGGCCGCGCGCTGGTAGCGCATCGTCCCTGCCAGGGTCACCACCGAGAGGGTGAGGGCGGGAAGCACCAGGTGGCGGGCCACGTCGAGCATCCGGGTCAGGGTCCCCGCATCGGCCGGGAGCAGGGGATCCACCATCTGGGCCGCCGGCAGCAGGCGCCACCGCAGGCTCACCACCGAGATCAGTACCAGCCCCAGCCAGAACGAGGGCATCGAGTAGCCGGCCAGCGACAGGTGGGTGAGCCAGCGGTCGAGCCGCCGTCCGCGGTGGCGTGCCTGGAGCACGCCCAGCCAGATCCCGAGGGTGAAGTTCACCAGCAGGACGGTGCCGCCCAGGAGCAGGGTGGCGGGCAGCCGGTCGCGCAGCAGGGAGCCGACCGACAGCGGGTAGTGTCCGATCGAGACCCCGAGGTCGCCCTGCACGACGCCCGCCAGGTACGCCGCGAGCTGCCGGCCCATCGGCTGGTCCAGCCCGTAGCGCTCCCGGAGCAGCTCCACCTCGCCCGGGGCCAGCGGGGTATCGCCCTCCAGCCGGGCCAGCGGGTCGCCGGGGGTGGCCCGCATCAGGACGAACAGGAGCAGCAGGCTCGCGGCGAAGGTGAGCGCCGCCTGCAGGAGCCGGTGCCCCAGCCAGCGGGTCACGTCAGCGGCGGAGGTCGCGTGCGATCTGGCGGCCGGGCGTCACGCGCCACTGACGCAGCGCGCTCCACCACGACTCGGGCCGGATCGTGACGCCGGCGAAGCGCCGGTGCACCGCGGCGGCGTTGGCCGGGGCGTAGAGGAACACCGCGGGTGCGTCGTCGGTGAGGGCCCGGACCGCTTCGCGCCACAGCCGGCGCGGGTCGCGGCGCTCGAGCAGCGCCCGCTCCAGCAGCGAGTCCACCGCGGGGTTGCAGTACCCGGCCACGTTGGAGCCCGCCCGCCCGGCGCACGACCAGCTCTGCACCAGGCCCGCCGGGCTCGGGTCCAGGCTGGCCGACGAGAAGTCGATGTCGAACTCCCCCTTGCCCCGCCGTTCCGCCCAGACCGGGCCGTCGAGCCGTACCAGCTCGACCCGGACCCCGATGGTGCGCCACTGGGCCTGGGCCTGGGCGGCCAGGCTGGCCCGCACCGCGCTGGTGCCGGGGTAATTGAGGCGCAGGCTGAGCGGCACCCCACGCCGGTCGCGCACCCAGTCCCCGTCACTGTCGCGCCACCCCGCCTGCTCCAGCAGCGCCGCCGCCTGCCGCGGGTCATGCGTCACCGCGCGGGCCGACGGGTCGCGGATCCAGTGCAACTGGGCCACGGGGCCCTCGGCCACCTGGCCGAACTCGCCGAAGGCGGCCCGCACCATCGTGGCGCGGTCGAGCGCCATCGCGAGGGCGCGCCGCACGGTCACGTCCGCCAGCACGGGGTGGGGCCGGCCGCGGTCGCCGTAGGCGCGCTGGTTGAAGAGCAGGTACCCCACGGTGAAGGTGGGGACCGGAATGACCCGGTACTCCGCCCGATCGCGGACCCGGGCGATGTTGGCCGCGGGCGACACGTTCTCCATCGCATCCCCGGTCCCGTCGAGGATCAGGTTCACCTGGGCCTCGGGGTCGCGGGCCAGCAGGAAGAGCACCCGGTCGATCTTCGGGGCGCCGAGGTAGAAGCCCTCCACCCCCGCGAGCTCGAGCTGGCGGCCGGGGTCCCGGCGCACGAACCGGTACGCCCCGTTGCCGACGGGCCGCTGCGCGTAGGCTGCGGTGGCCAGCCGGTCGGGCGGAATGGTGTCCAGCAGGTGGGCCGGAAGCGGCTGCACGTGCCAGGCGGCGTCGTACAGCTGTTCGCCGTACACGCGGGAGAACCGCACCACCACGGTGCGTTCGCCCTCCGCCGTCACCGAGGCCACGTGCCGCAGGAGGAGCGCCCGGGACGGATCGATCGCCGGGTCCCGCGCCCGGCCGAAGGTGAAGAGCACGTCGCGCGCGGTGACCGGCGTGCCGTCGTGCCACCGGGCCTGCGGGTCGAGGTCGAAAGCGAGCGTCAGGGAGTCGCGCCGGGTCACGGACCGCGCGAGCTCGGGGACGAAGTCACGGTCGCCCGCCGTGACCAGGCCGGGGCCCAGCCGCATGAGCCGGAGGAAGAGCAGGTCGGCCACGTCCTGGTTGGCCCGCCCGCTGATCAGCGTGGGCACGGGGAGAGTGGCCTCCTGGCCCACCACGATCACGGCGGTGCCCCGGTCGCTCTGTCCCGGGAGCGGGGCGGAGCAGGCGAGCAGAACGAGCGTGAGGACGGGGGCGGACCGCCGCATCACGGGCCTTTCGAGGGAGACGGTGATCCCGAAAAGATAGGAGGGTCCCGCGTCGCACGCCCGTCCGCTAGCGGCTCCAGGTCCACTCCGCGGAGCGAAAGCGCGGGCCATGGACAGCGGCCACGGACTCGAACCGCGCGGGATCCGCGGGGTGCCAGGTGCCCGGCCACCCGCGGGCGGCATCGCGCGCGGCGACCGCCGCCTCCTCGAACGTCACCCGTCGGCCCAGGGCCGCGGTGAGCGAGATCTCCGGCGGGGGGGCGCCCGGCGGCTCCCCGGCCAGGTCGCGCACCACCTGCTGGTCCCCTTCGAGGAGCAGCGATCCGTGCTGGAGCAGGGCCTCGCCGGAGCGGAGCTGGGCACTCCCGGCCAGCTTCCGCCCACCCGCGAGCAGTTCGCCACCCACCGCGGCCGCGAAGCAGGCTCCCGCCCCGGGCGTAGGGGTCGCGCGGGGTGCCGGGGCGAGGGTGGCTTCCAGCCCCAGCGCGCCCACCGCCAGCCGCAGGGTCTCGTGGACCCGTCGGTACGCCTGGGGCAGGGTGCCGAACCAGGACGGCGCGGCGACGGCGTAAGTCAGCTCCGCGGCGTGCCAGACCGCGCGCCCGCCGGTCGGCCGCCGGACGCAGTCGAGGCCGAGGGCTTCCACCCGATGACGCGGGTAGCGGCGGGCGGCCGGTTCGTGCCGGCCGAACGAGAGGCAGGACGGGTCCCAGCGGTACAGCCGCAGACAGGCGAGGCCCTCCCCGGCCGCGAGGTCGAGGAGGGCCTGATCGATCGCCATGTTCTGCCAGCCCGGCCGGGGAACGGCGTCCAGCCAGAAGACCCAGGCCCGGTCGGGACCGTTCATGCGCCGGCCGCGGCGTACTCCTCGATCGGGGGACAGACGCAGACCAGGTTGCGGTCGCCGTAGGCCCCGTCGATCCGGGAGACGGCGGGCCACGACTTGTGGGCCCGGGTCTCGGGCGTCGGGAACCCGGCCCGCTCCCGGCTGTAGGGCCGGTCCCACCGGTCGGCCGCGACGACGTCGAGGGTGTGGGGCGCGTGGGTCAGGACGTTGTTGTCACGCGGCGCCTCGCCCGACTCGATCTCGCGGATCTCCTCCCGGATGGCGAGCATGGCGTCCACGAAGCGGTCCAGCTCCTCGCGGGACTCGCTCTCGGTCGGCTCGACCATCAGGGTGCCGGCCACCGGGAAGGAGACCGTGGGCGGGTGGAACCCGTAGTCGATCAGCCGCTTGGCCACGTCTTCCACCTCGATGCCCGCCTTGGACTTGAACGGGCGGATGTCGAGGATGCACTCGTGGGCGATGAGCCCCCCGGGCCCGCTGTAGAGCACCGGGAACTCGGCCCGGAGCCGGTGGGCGATGTAGTTGGCGCTCAGGATCGCCACCCGGGTCGCGTCGGTGAGGCCGTCGGGCCCCATCATCCGGATGTAGGCCCACGAGATGGGCAGGATCGAGGCGCTCCCCCAGGGGGCCGCGGAGATCGTCCCGCAGCTCTGCGGGAAGCCGAGGGGCACCACGGGGTGGTCCGGGAGGAACGGCGCGAGGTGCTCGGCCACGCCGATCGGCCCCATCCCGGGGCCGCCGCCGCCGTGGGGGATGCAGAAGGTCTTGTGCAGGTTCAGGTGGCAGACGTCCGCCCCGATGTCGCCCGGCCGGCAGAGCCCCACCTGGGCGTTCAGGTTGGCGCCGTCCATGTACACCTGCCCGCCGTGCTCGTGCACGATCCGGCAGATGTCGCAGATGCCCGCCTCGAAGACCCCGTGGGTCGAGGGATAGGTGACCATCAGCGCCGCGAGCCGGTCGCGGTGTGCCTCCGCCTGCCGGCGCAGGTCGTCCAGGTCCACGTTGCCCTGGGCATCGGTCTTCACCACCACCACCCGGAGCCCCGCCATCACGGCGCTGGCGGGGTTGGTCCCGTGGGCCGACTGGGGAATCAGGCAGACGTCCCGCTGGTCGTCCCCGCGCGACCGGTGCCAGGCACGGATCACGACCAGGCCGGCGTACTCGCCCTGCGACCCGGCGTTGGGCTGGAGCGAGATCCGGGCGAACCCGGTGATCTCCGCCAGCCACGCCTCGAGGTCGTCGAACAGCCGGCGGTAGCCCGCGGCCTGCTCCAGCGGGGCGAAGGGGTGCAGCCCGCCGAATCCGGGCCAGGTGACCGGGATCATCTCGGTCGTGGCGTTGAGCTTCATGGTGCAGGAGCCGAGCGGGATCATCGCGGAGGTGAGCGAGAGGTCCCGCGTCTCCAGCCGGTGGAGGTACCGCAGCATCTCGGTCTCGCTGCGGTACCGGTGGAAGACCGGGTGGATCAGGTACTCGCTGGTCCGCCGGAACGCGGCGGGGATGGCATCCTCGCCGGCCATCGCCGGAGCCGGCGCCGCGCCGCCCGCGACGAAGACGGCGGCCAGGTCGGCCAGGTCGGCGTCGGTGGTGGTCTCGTCGAGCGACACCCCGATCCGGGTGGGCGACAGGGAACGCAGGTTCATGCGCTTCGCGCGGGCGGCCTGGTGGATCCGGGCGGCCGTGGGGCCGTCGGTCTCCACCACGATCGTGTCGAAGAAGGCGTCGTGCAGGACCCGCATCCCGAGTCCGCGAAGCGCCTCGGCCAGCCCGGCGGTGCGCCGGTGGACGGCGCGCGCGATGGCCCGGAGCCCCTCGGGCCCGTGATAGACCGCGTACATGCCCGCGATCACCGCGAGCAGGACCTGGGCGGTGCAGATGTTGCTCGTGGCCCGCTCGCGACGGATGTGCTGTTCCCGGGTCTGCAGCGCCATGCGCAGCGCGGGCCGGCCCTCGCGGTCACGGGACACCCCGATCAGGCGGCCCGGCACGGCCCGCTTGTGCTCGTCCCGGGTGGCGAAGAAGGCCGCGTGGGGTCCACCGTAGCCGAGCGGCACGCCGAAGCGCTGGGCGCTGCCGACCGCGATGTCGGCGCCCCACTCCCCGGGCGGGGTGAGCAGGGTCAGGGCCAGCAGGTCGGTGGCCACCGTGACCAGCGCGCCTGCGGCGTGGGCCCGTTCGACCACCGGGCGGAAGTCGCGAATCGCCCCGTCGGTCCCGGGGTACTGCACCAGCGCCCCCACCACCCCCGGCTCGAACCGGAAGGCGAACGGGTCGCCCACCTCGACCGCCACGCCGCGCGACTCGGCCCGGGTCCGGACCACGGCGATGGTCTGCGGGTGGCACTGCTCGTCCACCAGGAATCGGGGCGCGTCGGCCTCCACCGCCCCGAGGGTCAGGGCCATCGCCTCGGCGGCCGCGGTCCCCTCGTCGAGCAGCGAGGCGTTGGTGATCGGGAGGCCGGTCAGGTCGGCGACCACGGTCTGGAAGTTGAGCAGCGCCTCGAGCCGGCCCTGGGCGATCTCCGGCTGATACGGCGTGTACGCGGTATACCAGCCCGGGTTCTCCAGGATGTTCCGCTGGATGACGGCCGGCACCCGGCAGTCGCTGTAGCCCATGCCGAGGTAGCTGCGGAACCGCTGGTTCTGCGACGCCATCGCGGCGAGCTCCGCGAGGGCCTCGGCTTCCGACACCGCGGCCGGCAGCACCAGGGGCCGGCGCAGGCGGATCGACTCGGGCACCACCGCGTCCATGAGGGCGTCCAGGTCGGGGTAGCCGAGGGCCTCCAGCATGGCGCCGACGTCGGAGGGACGGGGGCCGATGTGCCGGGCCGCGAAGGAGGAGGCGGGTGCAGCGTCAGGCATGGGCGCGGGTCTTTCGGAATGCGGGGGAACAACGCAAACGCCCCGGGTCGAAGACCCCGGGGCATTCGACGAAGCAGGCGGGCACCGCGGGTCTCATCCGCCGATGTGGGCCCGGTAGGCCTCCGGGGTGAGGAGACCGTCCAGGGCCGCCGGGTCGGCGGCGCGCAGGGTGATCATCCAGCCGTCCCCGTACGGGTCGCGATTGACCACGCCGGGGTCGTCCTCCAGGGCCGGGTTCACGCTCACGACCTCGCCGGCCACGGGAGCGTAGAGGTCGGCCACCGCCTTCACGGCCTCGATGGTGCCGAAGGCCTGGTGCGCGTCGAGAGTGTCGCCCGGCTTCGGCAGGTTGACGAACACCACGTCCCCCAGCTCGCCCTGGGCGTAGTCGGTGATCCCCACGGTGATCTCGCCGGCCGAGCCGGAAGACCGGACGTACTCATGGTCCTTGGTATAGCGCAGGTCGTCCGGCACGTGGGCCACGATGGCTCCTAGGGCGGGAGGCGGCTAGAGGATAGAAGCCCCTCCGGTCGGGGTCAAGCCGCGTCGGCGGCCGCCGTGATCGCGCGCCAGGCCGCGTCGGCCCGGGCCGCGAGGTCGGCGAGGTCGCCGTCGTTCTCGATCACGGCGTCGCTGCGCGCGCGCTTGGCGGCGGCCGGCAGCTGGGCCCTGATCAGACGGTCGGCGTCCGCCTCGGGCAGCCCCCGGAGCCGGACCAGCCGGTCGCGGCGGACGGCCTCCGGGGCGTCCACCAGCAGGACGAAATCGAAGTCGTCCGGGTTCCCCGCCTCGAAGAGGAGCGGGATGTCGTGCACCACGATCCGGGCGCCCCGCCGCCGCGCCTCGGCGTCGAGGTCGTTTCGCCGGGAACGGACGGCGGGGTGCACGATGGCGTTGAGGGCGGCGAGCGCCTCGGGGTCGGCCAGGACGAGGGCCCGGAGCGCCGGGCGGTCGAGGGTGCCGTCCCTGGCCACCACCCCGGGCCCGAAGCGGGCCACGATCGCCTCGAACACGGGGGTCCCGGGCCGCTGCAGCTCCCGGACGAGGGCATCGGCGTCGGTCACGAAGGCGCCGCGCTCGGCGAAGTGGCGGGCCACCGCCGACTTGCCGGCCGCCACGTTGCCGGTCAGGCCCACGCTGAAGAGCGGGACGTCGGGCCGCCCCGCCGGTGACCCGGTCACAGCAGGGCCGTCTGTTCCTCGTCGGGGCGGGGGACCCGATGGCAGTGCCGGCACCGGGCCTCGTAGGACTCCGCGCCGCCCACCTGGATGACGGGCGAGTCGAAGGGGGCCGGGCGGCCGTCCACCAGTCGCTGGTTCCGGCAGGCCTCCTCGCCGCAGACCATGCAGATGGCGCGCAGCTTGTCGACCGCCTCGGCGATCGCCATCAGCGGGCCCATGGGCCCGAACGGGAGGCCCCGGAAATCGGTGTCGGTGCCGGCCACGATCACCCGGACACCCCGGCCCGCCAGGGTGGTCGCCACCTCGATGATGCCCTCGTCCAGGAACTGCGCCTCGTCCACCGCGACGATCTCGGTGTCCGGCCGCACCAGCTCCATCAGTTCGGTGGCGCTGCCCACCGGCACCGCGTCGTAGTTGCGCCCATCGTGGCTGGAGACCCGCTGGAGGCCCGCGTAGCGCTCGTCGAGATGGGACTTGAAGACCTGCACCTGGCGGCGGGCGATGAGCGCGCGGCGGATCCGGCGGATCAGCTCCTCGCTCTTGCCGCTGAACATGACGCCGGCGATGACCTCGATGGACCCACTGCGGGGGCCGTGATACATGGCGGGACTCGATGACTGGGGCGGACGGACCGGGCGCGTTCCGAGCTTAGTGCGGACCGGGTGCCGGAGCAAGGCGCCCGGCGACGGGCGGACGCGGGCGCGCCGCTAGCGGCCCCGGGAGGGCCCGCGCTCGGGCCCCCGATCGACCCGGGCCACCAGGCGGCGGCGCCGGAGGGTGCGCCCGGTGAGGCCGCGCGCGATCCGTTCGGCGGCCTCCGCCGGCACCTCGACCAGGCTGTACGTCTCGCGCACGTCGACCTTCCCGATCTGGCTCCGGTCCACCCGGAGCTGGTTGGCCATCAGGCCCACCAGGTCGCTGGCACCCGCCTCGTCGCGCTTCCCCACGCCCACCCAGAGCCGGGCCGTGGCGCTCGGGGCGGCGGCCGGGGCGGCGGCCTCGGGGCGGGGCCGCTCGGCCTCGGCCCAGAGCTGGTAGGCCGCCGCCGCGACGGCCCCGGGCCCGTGGGTCTCCAGCAGCGGGGCGAGCGCGAGCCGGCCACGCTCCAGATCGCCGTCGCGGATGACGCGCGCGATCTGCCGGCGGCGGCGGGCGGTCTCGTCCGGGGCGCGATCGGCCCCGGCCGCGAGGTCGAGCGGGGTGGCGGCGCCGGCCACCGAGGCGAGATAGGTCTCCGTGCCGGGCGGCACCAGCGCCACCACGGTGCGGTGCGCCGTCATCCCGGCCAGGATCGCGCGGGTGGGCGGGTCGAAGGCCACGATCACGTCGGCCGGGGCCGGGGTGCCCGTCACCAGGCGCGGTCCGGCAGGCAGGCCGGCCAGCGCGCCGGCGATTTCCGGGTGGCGGCTCCGGTCCAGGGTCCAGACGGCCAGCGAGTCGGGGTCCAGCGCCTCGACGATGCGCGGGAGCGCCTGCACCCGCCCGCTCCACGGGACCTCGAGCGTGCGGACCGGCGGGACCGGGTCGTGGCCCGCCACCGGGTCGCCCACCGAGAGGGCCCGCCAGGCGTAGCGCTCGATCAGCGGCGCGCCGCGCTCCGCGTCGGCGGTGACGAGGACACGCTGCCGCTCGCGGGGCAGGTCCTGCATCAGCTCGGCGAGGGCCTCCGGCTCGGGCCACGCCTCGGGTCGCACCAGCAGCACGGCCCCCAGCCGGTCGGTGGGCAGCCGCGACCGGCGGAGCAGGCCGAGCGCCGTCTCGGGGGACATGACGAGCAGGCCGTCGACGCCGGCCGCGAGGTGACGGCTCGCCTGGGCGGGCCCCGCCGCCACGAGCGTCCGCCCGGGGCTCCCCTGGGTGAGCTGGGCCACGAGCGGGGCCCATTCGCCCACCGTCTCCGCGGGCACCAGGGCGAGCACGGCCCCCGCGTCCCCGGGTCGGGAGAGGAGCCCCGCGAGCGTGGGCATCACGTACCCGGGGGCCGGCGGGGTGACGACCACCAGGTTGTGGCCGCGCGCCGCCGTGGGCGCCGTGTCACGCACCAGCGGATCACCGGCGTCCCAGCCGAGGCCGTTGAGCGCGCGGGCGAGCGGCGCGGTCAGGTGCAGATCGGTGAACGACATGACGGTGTCCAAGCTATCGTGGTCGCCCCGGCGGAGCCACCCGCGCGCGCATTGACATCACCGGACCAGCCAGGGAGGTTTCCGGCCGGCGGCCCGTCCGTCACTCACTCCACCCGCGACGATCCCATGCCCGAGCGTTTCTCGCAGAACCTGGCGTACCTCAAGGCCTCGGAGACGGTGGCGATCAGCACCGAGGCCAAGCGGCGCCAGGCGGCCGGCGAGGACGTAGTGGACCTGGGGGTGGGGGAACCCGACTTCGACACCCCGGCCGCGGCCGCGCGCGCCGGGATCGAGGCCATCGAGCAGGGTCGGACCCGGTATCCCCCCAACGTGGGCATCGGGGAGCTGCGCCGGGCCGTGGCCGCCAACCTGTCGCGGCTTTCCGGCGACCGCCCGGTGGACCCCGACCGCGTGATGATCAGCACCGGGTCCAAGCAGTCGCTGTTCAACGCCTGCTTCTCGCTGTTCGGCCCGAAGGACAAGGTGCTCATCCCGGCCCCGGCCTGGGTCTCCTATCCACAGATCATCCACCTGGCGCGGGCCGAGCCGGTCATGGTCCCCGGCGACATCGAGTGGGGGCTCAAGGTCGGCGTGGTCGACCTGGAACGGGCGACCGACAAGCTGGTCCGGGGGCTCATCCTCTGCTCGCCCTGCAACCCGACCGGGGCGGTCTACACGCGGCCGGAGCTCGAGGCGATCGCCAGGTGGGCCGCGAAGCACGAGATCTGGGTGATCAGCGACGAGATCTACCGGCGCATCCATTACGGCGACGGGCCCGCCCCGTCGTTCCTCGACCTGCCCGACGCGCTGCTCGAGCGGGTGGTGGTGCTGACCGGGGCGAGCAAGGCCTATGCGATGACCGGCTGGCGGATCGGGGCAGCCTACGCCCCGGCCGAGCTGCACCAGCGGATGGCCGCGCTGCAGTCCCATACCACCACGGGGGCCAACCACCCGGCCCAGTGGGCGGCGGTCACCGCGTTCGGCGACCCGCGGGTGGAGCAGGACGTCCGCCGCATGGTGGAGGCGTTCGGTCGCCGCCGCGACCTGCTGATCGACCGGTTCCGCCAGCAGGCGCCGGGGGTCGAGTACGTCGAGCCCCACGGCGCCTTCTACTTCTTCTTCCGGGTGGACGGACTGTCGGGCGGCGACGGGACCATGAACGGCACGGCCTTCTGCACCCGGCTGATGCAGGCGGAGGGGGTGGCGCTGGTGCCGGGGGCCGCCTTCGGCGACGACCGCTGGGTGCGGCTCAGCTACGCCGTGTCGGACCGGGAGCTGGGCGAGGCGCTCGACCGGATCTTCCGGTTCATGGGAATGTCGGACTGATGCTGACCACCGAGGTGGTCCCGGGCGCCACCGTCTTCCCCCGCATCGCGTGGCGCTGGGAGGCGGAGACCGACATCCTCTCGGGCACCTATCGGCGCCCCTCCCCTCACGAGCGGTCGGGCACGGTGGAGCTGACCTCCCCCGACGGGGCGGTGGCGGTGCTGGACGTGGTGGAAGGCGAGATCTGCGGGGTGGACATCGTGATCTGGCCCGACGTGGAAGTGGTGTCCGGGCTGCGCGCCCCGGCCCCCGCCATGGCCGGCCGGGTGGCCCTGCCCCCGGGGCTGGCGGACAACGCCCCCGAGGACGAAACCGAACTCACCATCGAGGTCGACACCTCGGAGCAGGTCTACCATCTGCGGATCGGTCCCGACCGGCCGGTCACGGTGGTGCAGGTGGCCGACCATCTCCTGATCGAGGTGGACACCGACCAGCGGCTGGCCGGGCTCTGGCTGACCGGGGTCCCGCCCTTCGCCGGCGGGGCCTAGGCCGGGCGCGTGCCCTTCCACGACCTGCGCCGGGCGCTGGCGGAGGGCGGGGCGCAGGTGGCCACGACCCGTCCGGCCGGCAGCCAGGGCCGCTCCGAGGAGGCCCGCATCCGCCCGGCCAGGCTGGTCGAGCACGACCGGCTCACCGCCTGCCCGGTCGGGTCCCCCGCGGCCTGTCCCGAGCCGATCGCCTTCCTCGACGGGATCCAGCGCCACCAGGTGATCGGCTACGCGGGCGCGCACCCGATCATCGGTGCGGTGGTGGCCGCCGCCGTCCGGGCCCGGGGCCCCGGCGGCCACCTGCACACGGTGGCCATGCGGTGCCGCCGTCTGCTGGTGGGGCGGGCGGCGGCCCTCGCCGGGGTGGCGCCCGGGGCCCATGATCCCGTCGTCCTCCCCGACGAGGAGCCGGCCCATCCGATCCGCGACATCGACATGGCGCGCGCCGTGGTGGACGACGCGCGGACCGCGGTCGAGGTCGAGACCGGGCTCGCGTTCCGGGCCGAGCGGGACGACTGGCTGGTGGTGGACGGCTCCCTGGCCGAGAGCCCGGCCTTCGCCTCGGACCCGAGGATGCTCGGCATCTCCAAGAGCCACGCCACGCTGCCGTTCGAGGGTCCCGACCTGGTGCGCTACCTCCAGCTGCCCGCGGGCCACCGGTCGTCGGTCTTTCAGCCGGCCTCGCACCGCGGAGCCCAGGTGTACGCCTGGGGGCTCCGGCTCTGGCCCTGGGAGGGCCGCGACCTGCTGTTCGGCCTGGTGCGGATCGAGGCGGCCCCGTCGCCCGCCAGCCTCGCGGCGGCCGATGCCTGGTCGCGCTGGCTCCTGGCGGAGCGGGTGCCGGTGAGCTCCCCGGACGCCCGATGGGATCGTCTCCTCTACGGGATCCACAGCGTGGAGGAGTACCTCCGCGCGGCGGTGCTGGAGCCATGACCCCGCGCCCGCCGGTGGGCCGGGTGGTGGCGACCGAACTCAAGCCCAGCACGCCCCACCAGTTCTACTTCTGGACCGCCCGCGAAAGCCCGGTCGGGATCGGCACCATCGTGCGGGTGGACGCCGAGGGCCGGCTGATCCACGGCGTGGTGACCGACGGCTTCGCGTACTCCGACCTGCTCACCCCGCTCCACGCCGTCCTCGGCGCCGACGGCGATCCCGCGGTGGCCGACGCGACCGCGCGCACCGAGGTCCGGGTGTTCGCCGCGGCGGTGCTGCGCCAGGCGCCGGAAGAACCGCTCCAGCCGGTGCCGCTGGGGGAGGTCTTCCTGGCCGACGATGCCGACGTGGTGCGGGCGCTCCGGATGGATGCCTACGTGGAGGGCGACGCGCCGACCGGGATCCCCGTCGGCCTGTACGCGACCGGGGGGCTCGAGGCCCCCGTCTACCTCGATGCCGACTTCCTGGTCGGCCCCGAGGCGGCGCACCTGAACATCACCGGGGTATCAGGCCTGGCCACCAAGACCAGCGCCGTGGCCTTCCAACTGGCCAGTGTCTTCCAGCGCTTCCCGGTCCAGAAGGGGAGCGTGGCGGCGGTCTGCTTCAACGTGAAGGGCCCCGACCTCTGCTTCCTCGACCAGCCCGGTCCCCTCGACGACGCCGATCGCCACATGTACGCCCGGCTGGGGCTCACGCCCGAACCGTTCGGCGCGGTCCGCTACTTCGCGCCCTACAAGGCGGACGGGGTGAACCTGAACACCCTCCGCACCCACGAGGCCCTGGCGGCCAACACCGAGCCGCTGGTGTGGGGGCTGCGCGAGGTGCTCGACTACGCCGAGGTGCTCCTCAACCGGGACGACATCGACGCCAAGGCCGACGCCTTCATCGACTTCCTCGCGGACCGGGTGGTGGGCAAGGAGTTCTCCGACACGACCCTGCGGCCGGCGCCGTTCCGGGTGGGCACCTTCGCCGACCTCGAGGAGTTCTTCCGCGCGATCTTCGACGCGATGGAGGCGCACGGGCGCGGGGGCGAGGTGTGGCGCACGCACCACCTCGCCACCATCCGCAAGGTGCGCAACCGGCTCAGCAACATCACCACCCGGTCGAAAGGCCTGGTGACCGACGACGGGGAGCCCAACGACCTCCCCTGGCAGGCGTTCGCCGACCGCACCGTGTACGTGGTGGACGTGGCCGGGAACGATCCGCTGGCCCAGGACCTGGTGTTCGCCCGGGTGGTCTCCAAGCTCCGCGAGCACCTGGAGCGACGGGACCTCGGCGTGGACCACGTGGTCGTGTTCGTGGACGAGCTGAACAAGTACGCCCCGGCCGACGGCCCCGACACCTACGTACGGCGCATGCTGCTCGACCTGTCGGAGCGGGGCCGCTACCTCGGGCTCGTCCTCTTCTCGGCCCAGCAGTTCCGGTCCCAGGTGCACCGCCGCGTGGTCGGCAACGCGGCCACCGCGATGTACGGCCGGATGGACAGCGACGAGCTGGCCATGGCGGCCTACGGCACCCTCACCCCGGCCACCAAGGCCAAGCTGGCGGCGCTCCCCAAGGGCGAGCTGATGATCCGCCACCCGCACTTCACCCAGCCGATCTTCGTGCGGTTCCCCCGGCCCGCCGTGCTCCAGGGACGCCAGGGGGTGGAGCGGTTCCCGCCCGCCCCGGAGGTGCCGTTTCCCCAGGCGGTGGCCCGGCGCCTGAGGGCGCTGGACCCCTCGGTGACGGCGGCCGCCGTCGCCGACCTGCTGGCCGGCCGGGTGGAGGACGACGTGCGCCGGGCGCTGCATGCCACCGAGCGGGCCCGCCCCGAGGCGGCCCTCGCCTATTTCCGGGCCTGCCTGGGCCGCGTGGTGGCGGCGGAAGGCCGCGGGCCGGACCGGCCGGTGCCGGGGGTCGCGACCTCCGGGGACCCCTACGCCTGACCCCGGGGCCGCGCTTGCCCGCCCGCGCGGCCCGCTCCATTCTCCACCCGTGATCCTCGCCCACCTCGCCGACGTCCACCTCGGCTTCCGCCAGTTCCACCGTCTGAACGCGTCCGGCATCAACCAGCGGGAAGCCGACGTGGCCAACGCGTTCCGGTCGGCCGTGGACGGGATCATCGAGGCCCGGCCCGACGCCGTCCTGGTCGCGGGCGACCTGTTCCACCAGGTCCGGCCCACCAACGCCGCGATCGTGTTCGCGTTCCGCCAGTTCCACCGCCTGCGCGAGGCGCTGCCCGGGGTGCCCATCGTGGTGATCGCGGGCAACCACGACACTCCGCGGTCGTCCGAGACGGGGTCGATCCTGCGGCTCTACGAGGAGCTGGGGGTGGACGTCGCGCTGGACGAGGCCCGCCGGTTCGTCTACCCGGCCCTGGACCTGAGCGTGCTGGCGGTGCCCCACCAGGCCCTGCGCGCGCCGGACCGGCCGGTGCTCCGTCCCGAGGGCGGGTCCGCCCGGCAGGTGCTGATGCTCCACGGCGAGATCGCGGGGGTCTACCCGGCCGAGCTGTCCGGCGCCACCTGGGGCGGGGTGGTGCTGGAGGCCGAGGACGTGCACCCGCACGACTGGACCTACGTGGCCCTGGGCCACTACCACGTGCAGCGCGAGGTGCGGCCCCGCATGTGGTACGCGGGGGCCCTCGAGTACGCCACCTCCAATCCCTGGGGCGAACGGCGGGAAGAGGAGGGCCAGGGCGGCCAGGGCAAGGGGTGGCTCCTGGTGGACCTGGACACGGGGACGGTGGCGTCCCGGCCCGTGGCCCGGGCCCGCCGGGTCATCGACCTCGACCCGATCTACGGTGACGGCCTCGGCGCGGCCGAACTGGACCGGGCCATCCGCCAGCGGCTGGACGGCATTCCGGGCGGCTGGGAGGACCAGATCGTCCGCCAGGTGGCCTACAACGTGCCGCGGCCGGTGGCGCGCGACATCGACCACGCCGGCGTGCGGGCGGTCAAGGCGGCCGCGCTGCACTACCACCTCGACCTGCGACGCCCCCTGGCCGGGGCCGGCACCGGGGTGGATCCCTCCGGCCGGCGCCAGCCCCTGATCGAGGTCCTGCGCGACTACCTCGGGCGCCGTCCGCTGCCCGCCGAACTGGACCGCGAGGCGTTCGTCGAGGCCGGGGTGGCCCTGCTGCAGGCCGTGGTCCGGGAGGAAGACGCCTGATGCAGGTGCACCGGCTCCGCCTGCTGAACTTCCGTCAGCACGAGGACACCGACCTCGCGTTCGACCTGGGGCTCACCGGGATCATCGGCCCCAACGGCACCGGCAAGACGACCCTGCTCGAGGCCCTGGCCTGGGCCATCTACGGCACCAAGGCGGCGCGCGGCACCGTGGCCTCGATCCGCCGGCGGAACGCACCGCCCCGGGCCCGGGTCGAGGTGGAGCTGGAGTTCTCGCTCGGGCCCCACCGCTACCGGGTGGTCCGCCACCTCCACGGGGCCGAGCTCTACCAGGACGGCGATCCGTCCCCAATCGCCAACAGTGCCACCGCCGTGACCGACCGGCTCACCCGCATCCTCGGCATGAGCCGCGACGAGTTCTTCAACACCTATTTCACCGGCCAGAAAGAGCTCGCCATCATGGGGGCGATGACCGCCGGGGAGCGGGCGCAGTTCCTCTCCCGGGTCCTGGGCTACGAGCGGCTGCGCACCGCCCAGGCCCGGCTCCGCGACGAGCGGACCGGCCTGCGGGCCCGACTGCAGGAGGTGGAGGCCCGGCTGGTGAGCCCGGTCCAGCTGGCGGAGGAGGAAGCGGCCGCCGCCGGCCGGCTGGAGGCCGCGGCCGCGGCCTCCACGCGGCTGGCTGAGGCGGTCGCGGCGGCGGTGGACCGGCTCAACACGGTGCGCCCGGAGTGGGAGCGGCTCCAGGCGCTGCGGGAGCGGGTGCGCTCGCTGGAGAGCGACCTCCGGGTGGCGGACCAGGGAGTGGTGAACGCCCGCGAGGCGCACCAGGCGCTCGACCGCGACCTGGCGGAGGCGCTGACGGCCCGGACGAGGCAGACCGAACTGGCCGCCCCGCTGGCCGAGCTTCCCGGACTGACCGAGGAGCTGGCCGGCCACGAGGCGCGGGCCCGGGAGCTGGCCCGCTGGCGGGAACAGACCGGCCAGGTGCGCGAGGTCGAACGGCGGCTGGCCGCGATCGCCGAACAGCTCGCGGCGCTCCCCGGCCCGGACCGCCTCGCCCAGGACCGGCAGGAGATGGAGCGGGTCACGACGGCGCTGGCCGAGGCGGACGCGACCGCGCAGCGGCTCCGGACCGAATGGGACCGGGACCAGCAGGATGCGCGCAGCCAGCGCAAGCAGCGGATGGACCAGTACCAGGACTTCAAGGTGCAGCGCGACCGCCTGCTCGAGGCGGGTCCCGACGGCGACTGCCCGACCTGCGGGCGTCCGCTGGGGGACAGCTACCGGGGCGTGATGGAGGAACTGGAGCGGCAGCTGGCCGAGGTGACGGTGAGCGGGAAGTTCTATGCGGCCCGGATCAAGGAGCTGGAACAGACCCCGGAGGCGCTGCGCGAGGCGGAGGCCCGGCGGGCGGCGCTGCGGGCGACGGTGACCCGCCTGACCGAGCAGGTGGGCCGGGCCGAGGGGGTCGAGCAGAACCGGCAGGCGCTGCTGGGCGACCGGGAGGCCCACCAGGCCCGGCTGGCCGAGCTGCAGGCGGCGCTGGCGGGCCGCGCGGCCGAGTACGACGAAGCCCGACACCAGGCGGCGCGCGAGCGCCTCGCCGCGCTGGAGCCGCTCCGGCTCGAGTCCGAGCGGCTGGGCGCGGTGGCGGCCCGGGCCGAGCGGCTCACGGCGGAGGCGGCCCGGGCCGAGGCCGAGCTGACCCGACAGGAGGCGCGACTGGCGGAACTGCGGCAGGCCCTGGTCGAGGCGGGGTGGTCGGAGGAAGCGTTCACCGAGGCGGGTCGCGCGGTGGAGGCGGCGGACCGGGCACGGTGGGACGCGGAGCGGGCGCTGGTCGAGGCGCAGGCCGAAGCGCGGCTGGCGGAGGCCGACCGGCAGGCGGTGGCCCGACGGCGGGAGGAGCGCGATCGGGGGGAGGCCGAAGCGGCCCGGCTGGGGCTCGAGCTGCTGCTCAGCCAGGAGCTGCACGAGGCCTTCAACGAGCTGCGGGGCGATCTCAACGACACGATGCGGCCCGACCTGTCGGACCTGGGGTCGCGGTTCCTGCGGGACCTTTCCATGGGTCGCTACACCGAGTTCGAGCTGGACGAGGACTACACGCCCGTCATCGTCGAGGACGGGGAGCCGCAGCGGGTGCTGTCGGGCGGGGAGGAGGACATCGTGAGTCTCGCCCTGCGCCTGGCCATCAGCCAGATGATCGCGGAGCGGGCCGGCCAGCCGCTCTCGCTGCTGATCCTGGACGAGGTGTTCGGGTCGCTCGACGAGGAGCGCCGCCTGGCGGTGCTCGACCTGCTCCGGCTGGTGGCCGACCGGTTCCCCCAGGTCGTCCTCATCACCCACATCGAGGCGGTGCGCGAGGGCTTCGACCGGGTGGTCCGGCTGGAGTACGACGTCGAGCGCGGGGTGGCCCGGGTTCGGGAGGACGACCGGGGGCACGATGCCGCGGCCTGATCCCGGGCTGATCGGGCCCGAGCGGGCCACCCCCGCGGACATCGACGGCCTCAACCGGCTCTTCGCCGACGCCTTCACCGACCGGTACCACCGCGACGGGATGCCCGGAGTCCGGGTCCCGCCGCTGTCGCCGGCCGTCTGGCGCTACGCCATCGAGGACGCCGGCGACGGTGCCCTGGTCTGGCGCGACGCGGCCGGTCAGCTGGCCGCCTTCAACCTGGTCCGCCTGTCGGGCACCGAGGGGTGGATGGGCCCGCTGGCCGTGCGGCCGGCGCTGCAGGGCCGGGGCGGCGGGCGGCAGATCGTGGAGGCCGGGATCGGCTGGCTGCGGAGCCGCGGGGCACGCTGCATCGGGCTGGAGACGATGCCGCGCACGGTCGAGAACATCGGGTTCTACAGCCGGCTCGGCTTCGTGCCCGGCCATCTCACCATCAGC
>JBFILX010000016.1:0-19411 GCA_041612035.1 Gemmatimonadales bacterium
GCATTGCTCCGGGGCAGGACCTGGTCGAGGAAGACGAAGTTGAACGCGGCCAGCGCCACGCCGGCGATCAGGACGGGCCGGAGCAGCTGGGCCACGCTGATCCCGTTGGCCCGCATGGCGGTGATCTCGTTCTCCGCGGCGAGCTGGCTGATCCCGTACAGCACCGCCACCAGGATCGCCATCGGGAGGGTGAGGGCGACGATGAACGGCAGGCTCAGCAGCAGCACCTCGCCGATGACCCCGGCCGGCAGCCCCTTGCCCACCAGGTCGCCGAACCGCTTGGCGATGTGGTTGAGCATGAGCATGCTGGTGAGCGCCCCCAGGGCGAACAGGAAGGGGGCGGCGAGCTGCCGGAGCAGGTAGCGGGAGAGCAGCCGCATGGGGGACAAAGGTAATGCGGCGGGCGGGGCGTTAGGTTTGGGGCCGACCGGGTCCGGGAGCCCACCGATGATGCTGCGCGCGATGGCGGGAATGCTGCTGACGGCGGCGGGGTGCGCCCGGGCCCCGGTCCCCGAGTTCGACGGCCAGGCCGCCCTGGGCTACGTGCGCGAGCAGCTGGCCTTCGGGCCCCGGATCCCCGGCACCGAGGGGCACCGCCGCATGGGGGACTGGCTGGAGGCCCAGCTCCGGACCCGGGCCGACACGGTGATCGTCCAGCCCTTCGACCACATGGCCGCCGACGGGACCGTCCTCCCGCTCCGCAACTTCATCGCCCGCTTCCGCCCCGAGGCCGCCGAGCGGATCCTGCTGCTGGCCCACTGGGACACCCGGCCCCGGGCCGACGCCGCGGGGAGCCGGGACCCGACCCTGCCGGTCCCGGGCGCCAACGACGGTGGCTCGGGGGTGGCGGTGCTGCTGGGCCTGGCCGACGCGCTCCGTGCCGGGGCGCCGCCCGTGGGGGTGGACCTCCTCTTCGTGGACGGGGAGGACTACGGGTCCTTCAGCGAGGACGTCGATGTGCTGATCGGCTCCCGGTACTACGCCCGCCACCCGCTCCCCGGCCCCCGCCCCCTGTTCGCCATCCTGCTGGACATGGTGGGCGACCGCGACCTCCGGATCTACCAGGAGGGCTACTCCCTCACCGGCGCCCCGGAGGTGGTGGACCGGGTCTGGCGCGTGGCCGCCGACCTGGGGCACGGGGATGTCTTCGTGGCCGCGCCCCGGCACACCCTCACCGACGACCACGTCCCCCTCCAGCAGGCGGGGTTCCGGGCCATCAACGTGATCGACTTCGACTACGGGCCCGGCCACGCCTGGTGGCACACCCCCGACGACACCCTCGACAAGGTGAGCGCCGAGAGCCTGGCGATCGTGGGCCGGGTGATGCTGGGCGTCATCCACCGGCAGCGCTGACCGCGCCGCTCCGCGCCACGGTGCGCGGCGCGGGTTCCACCGCCCCGGCCGTCCCGGCATAGCATCGGGCCATGAACCGCGCGGAACGCGGGGTGGTCCTCACCCTGCTCGGACTGGGCGTGGCGGGCCACGCCGTGGGGCTGCTGCGGCCGGGGCCCGGCGCGTCCCCCGGCGCGGGCCCTCCCGAGGCCCCGGCCACGGCGCTGGCCCGGCAGCGGGCCCGGGTGGCCGCGGCCGCTCGGCCGCTCCGCCCGGGGGAGCGCCTCGACCCGGACCGGGCGAGCGCGGAGGAGCTGGACCGGCTTCCCGGGATTGGCATGCGGCTCGCCAAGGAGATGGTAGCGGACCGAGCGATTCGGGGTCCGTTCGGGTCGCCGGGGGCGCTCGAGCGGGTACCGGGAATCGGTCCGGCCACGGTCCGGCGGCTGGAGCCGTTCTTGCTTTTCGGTCGGCCGCAGGCGCCGCCGGACCGGCGGGTCGATCTCAACCGGGCCTCCCTGGCGGAGCTGGAGACGCTGCCCGGGATCGGGCCGAGCAGGGCGCAGGCGATTCTCGCATATCGCGACAGACACGGTCCCTTCCGGGACGTCGCGGAACTCGTTCGGGTACCTGGAGTTGGGCCCCACACCCTGAGCCGTCTCGCGGGCCGCGTCGCGGTGCGCTGAGCCGCCGGGCGGCCGGGTGGATCCTCGGGGGCCGGAGCATGACCTTGCCGAAGTCGGAGCCGATGACCGCAACGCTTCCCACCACCGATCGTCTGGGCGACCTCCTCGTGCAGGAGGGCGTCATCACACCCTCCCAGCTCAAGGCGGCGCTGGCGGACCAGCGGCAGTCGGGCGACCGGCTGGGCTACGTGCTGGTCAAGCTGGGGCTGGCCGACGAGGTGGATGTTGCGCGGGTGCTGGCCCGCCAGCTCCGGATGCCGGCGGTCGACCTGTCGCGCTTCGAGCCCGACCCGAAGATCCTGCGGCTGATCCCGAACGACGTGGCGCAGAAGCAGCTGGTGCTCCCGCTGCGGCGGGACGGCCGGACCCTCACGGTGGCGATGGCGGACCCGACCGATCCGTCGCTGCTGCAGGACCTCAAGTTCATCACCCGGTTCGACGTCTTCCCGGTGGTGGTGGGCGAGTACTCCCTGCGGGCCCTGATCGACAAGTGGTACGCCGGGAGCGAGGAGCAGCTCCGGGACCTTCTGAAGGACGTGGACCTCACTGCCACGCTCGAGGTGGTCGAGGAGGAAGAGGAGGAGGTCGTCACCCAGGCGCAGATCGACGACGCGCCGGTGGTGCGGCTCATCAACGGGATCCTGTTCGAGGCGGTGCGGCGGGGGGCGAGCGACATCCACATCGAGCCGTTCGAGCACGAGCTCCGGGTCCGCTACCGGATCGACGGGGCGCTGCTCGAGGTCATGAAGCTCCCGATGCGGCTCAAGGCGGCGCTGATCTCCCGGGTCAAGATCCTGGCCTCGCTCAACATCGCCGAGCGCCGGGTGCCCCAGGACGGACGGATCAAGCTCAAGGTGGCCCAGCGGGTGATCGACTTCCGGGTCTCGACCCTGCCGGTGCTCTTCGGGGAGAAGGTGGTGCTCCGGGTGCTCGACAAGGGCAACCTGACCCTCGACCTGACCAAGTTCGGATTCTCCCCCAGGGCGGAGGCCGACCTCCTGCGCGCCATCCTGAGCCCCTTCGGCATGGTGCTGGTGACCGGGCCCACCGGGTCGGGCAAGACCACCACCCTCTACTCCTGTCTGCAGCGCATCAACACCATCGACACCAACATCATGACCGCGGAGGACCCGGTCGAGTACAACCTGCAGGGGATCAACCAGGTGCAGGTCCGGCCGGAGATCGGGCTGACCTTCGCGTCGGCCCTGCGCGCCTTCCTCCGGCAGGACCCGAACATCGTGATGATCGGCGAAATCCGGGACCTGGAGACCGCCAGCATCGCGATCAAGGCGTCCCTGACCGGCCACCTGGTGCTCTCCACCCTGCATACCAACGACGCACCGAGCACGATCGTCCGGCTTCTCGACATGGGGGTGGAGGCGTTCAACGTGGCCAGCGCGGTCAACCTGGTGGCGGCCCAGCGGCTGGTTCGCCGCGTCTGCGCGGACTGCCGGGCCCCGACGACCTATTCTGAGGACACCCTGGAGACCCTCGGCACGGATCTTGACCGGATGGGGCGCATCCCCTTCATGAAGGGCCGGGGCTGCGACGCCTGCGGGGGGACGGGGTACCGGGGGCGGGCGGGGCTGTACGAGGTGATGGCGATGAGTCCGGAGCTGCGCCGCATGGTGCTGGGCGGGTCGTCGGTGGACGAGCTGCGCCGGACCGCGATCGCCGAGGGGATGCTGACGCTCCGGATGGACGGACTCAACAAGATCGAGCAGGGGATCACCACGCTCGAGGAAGTCGTCAAGGAGACGGCCGGATGACCGATCTGAATCTGCGGACCCTGCTCGAGGAGATGATCGTGCGAGGGGCGTCCGACCTGCACCTCACGGCGGGCGAACGCCCCCGGCTCCGGGTGGACGGCGACATCGTCCCCGGGAGCGTGGAGCAGGTCCTGACCCCGAAGGACACCCTCGGGCTGGCCTACAGCGTCCTCACCGAGAACCAGAAGAAGCGGTTCGAGATCGACAGCGAGCTCGACTTCTCGTTCGGGATCCAGAACCTGGCCCGGTTCCGGGGCAACGTGTTCAAGCAGCGCGGCTGCGTGGCGATGGTGCTCCGGATGGTGCCGTTCAACATCCTGACCTTCGAGGACCTGGGGCTGCCCCCGGTGATCGCCCAGCTGGCCGAACGGCCCCGGGGGCTGATCCTGGTGACGGGGCCCACCGGCTCGGGCAAGTCCACCACGCTCAGCGCGATCATCGACAAGATCAACAAGGAGCGGAAGGGCCACATCATCACGGTCGAGGACCCGATCGAGTTCATCCACAACCACCAGAACTGCATCGTGAACCAGCGGGAGGTGGGGACGGACACCCAGTCGTTCTCCAGCGCGCTCAAGTACGCGCTGCGCGAGGACCCGGACGTGATCCTGGTGGGCGAGATGCGGGACCTGGACACGGTGGCATCCGCCCTGACCATCGCGGAGACCGGCCACCTGGTGCTGGCGACGCTGCATACCAACTCGGCGGCCGAGTCGATCAACCGGATCATCGACGTCTTCCCGTCCAACCAGCAGAGTCAGGTGCGGGCCCAGCTCAGCTTCGTGCTAGAGGGGGTCATCACCCAGACCCTGCTGCCCAAGGCCACCGGGCGCGGCCGGGTCATGGCGGCGGAGATCATGGTGGCCACGCCGGCCATCCGCGCGCTCATCCGGGACGACAAGGTCCACCAGATCTACAGCGCCCTCCAGGCCGGCAAGAAGTACGGCATGCAGACCCTCAACGACGCCCTGTACCAGCTCTACGTGCAGCGGCTGGTCGCCAAGGAGGAGTGCCTGCGGGTCAGTGCCGACCGCAACGAGTTCCTGCGCATGATCGGCGAGAAGCCGATGGATGAGCAGGCCATCGAGACCATGAACAGCGCGCCGGCCGCCCGGGCCCGGCGCTAAGACGCCACGAGGACACCAACCATGCCGATGTGGGAATACACCGCCAAGAACGCCGCCTCCGGCCAGATCCTGAAGGGGCAGCTCGACGTCCCCAGCCGGGACGACGTGGTGGCCTTCATCCGCAAGAGCCGGATGACCCCCGTGAGCATCCGGGAGGCCCCGCGCCGGATCAGCCTCACGATGGGTGGGGGGGTGAAGACGCGCGACGTCGTGATCTTCACCCGGCAGTTCGCCACCATGATCAACGCGGGCCTGCCCCTGGTGCAGTCGCTCACCATTCTGGCCCAGCAGACCGAGAACAAGGCCCTGCGGGAAGTGACCAGGGCGGTCGTCTACGACGTCGAGGCCGGCAACACCCTGGCCGACGCGCTCCGCAAGCACCCGAAGGTGTTCAGCGACCTGTACGTGAACATGGTGGCGGCCGGCGAGGCGGGCGGCATCCTGGACACCATTCTCCTGCGGCTGGCCAGCTTCCTCGAAAAGAACGACGCCCTGGTGCGCAAGGTGAAGGGCGCCATGGTCTACCCCGGCGTCATCATGTCCGTGGCCGCCGGCGCCATCGCGATCCTGCTGATCTTCGTGATTCCCACCTTCCAGGAGATGTTCGCCTCGGTGAACCTGGAACTGCCCATGGCCACGCGCCTGGTGATCGGGTCCTCCAACTTCCTGGTGGGCTGGTGGTGGGCCCTGCTGGCGGTGATCGGCCTCGGGGTGTTCGGCTTCAAGCAGTTCTACGCCACCCCGGCCGGACGCAAGACGGTGGACGGCGCGATGCTGCGGGCCCCCGGGCTGGGCGACCTGCTCCGCAAGGCTGCGGTCTCCCGGTTCACCCGGACCCTGAGCACCCTGATCTCCTCCGGCGTCTCCATCCTGGACGGGCTGGAGATCACCGCCAAGACCGCGGGCAACATGGTCATCCACGACGCCGTGATGCAGTCCCGGCAGTCCATCGCCGGCGGCGAGACGATCGCCGGGCCGCTGGAGCAGTCGGGCGTCTTCCCGCCGATGGTGATCTCCATGGTGGCCGTGGGCGAGCAGACCGGCGGCCTGGACGAGATGCTCGCCAAGATCGCCGACTTCTACGACGAGGAGGTGGACGTGGCCGTGAGCGCCCTCATCTCCCTCATGGAACCCATGATGATCGTGGTCCTCGGCATGGTTGTGGGCGGCATCATCGTGGCCATGTACCTCCCGATCTTCGACATGGTGAACGCGGTCCAGTCCTGAGGCCGCTTCGCCCGCCGGACGACGCGGGGGCGCCCCGCGGGGCGGCCCCGCGCTCCGTTTCCCCCCCGCACTCTCCCCCCCCGCTGAAACCTTTCGCCCGGCGAACGCGTCCCAGTCTGTAACGTCTCGACACGGGATCCACCGGGGGGAGCCATGCGGAAATACTGGGTACGGATCGGCCTCGGCGCGGCGGCCGTCTTCGCCGCCGGCATGTTCGTGATCACCCTGGGCCGGCAGGTGCGGGACCGCGCCCTGGACGCCATCCGGGACGGGGGCACGGTGCGGGTCCCGCTCGCCCTCATGCCGTTCGAGGTGAACGGCGCGCGGGTGGGGTCGGTCCGGGCCCTGGAAGTCCAGCGGAGCGGATCCGACCAGGTGAAACGGATCCAGGTGACCGTCCACCTGAAGGGGGTCGAGGCCGACCAGCTCGAGGCCTGCGCCCTCACCATCGGTGACGGACGCCACGACCTGTTCGGCTGCGTCCCGCCCGCCGAGGCCGAGGCCCGGGGGATGGTGCAGGTGGGGGAAGTGCGGTTCGAGCCGGCCGGGCTGGTCCGGCCGATCATGCTGGACCGCGCCCACGTGGGCGACTGGTTCGACGAGGCCGGGGCCGCGGCGTTCATGATGCACGCCGGCCCCGAGGGGACCCGGATCCGGGTGACCGATCAGCAGGGGCGGGAAGCCGTCCGGCTCGACGCGGATTCGAACGGCGCGTCGCTGGACGTCCGCAGCGAGGACGGCCGCGAGGTCGTGCGGCTCCGGGCCGGGGCCCAGGGCGTGGACCTCAGGGTGAAGGCGAACCCACCTCCTCGAAACGGGCCGTGAAGTGACGGAGGGCGCTCGGCGCCTCCACGATCCGGAGCCCCCGGAGCGTGGCGCGACGGGCTTGAAGCTCCTCCAGCGCCTCGGCCACGTAGTCCACGTGGCTCTGGGTGTAGACCCGACGGGGAAACGCCAGCCTGACCAGCTCCATCGGCGGGGCCGGCCGGTCCGGCCCGCCGAACATCACGCTGCCGATCTCCACCGCCCGGATCCCGCCGACCCGATAGAGGCCGCAGACCACCGCCTGGCCGGGGAACTGCTCCACCGGGATGTGGGGGCAGAACGCCCGGGCATCCAGGTAGACGGCGTGGCCGCCGGGCGGTTCCACGATGGCGATCCCGGCTGTCCGGAGCCGCTCGCCCAGGTACTCGACGCTCCGGATCCGGTAGGCCAGGTAGTCCTCCTCCAGCACCTCCGCGAACCCCTGGGCCATCGCCTCGAGGTCCCGGCCCGCCAGGCCGCCGTAGGTCACGTACCCCTCGGTGAGGATCAGCAGGTCGCTGGCGCGGCGGAACAGGGCCTCGTCGCGCAGCAGGAGCACCCCGCCGATGTTGACCAGGCCGTCCTTCTTGGCGGAGATGGTGGCGCCGTCGGCGAGGTCGAACATCTCCCGGGCGATCGCCGCGACCGGCCGGCCGGCCTGCCCCGGCTCGCGCCGCTTGATGAGCCAGGCGTTCTCCGCGAAGCGGCAGGCGTCGAGGAAGAGCGGGAGGCCGTGGCGGTCGCAGACCGCGCGGACTGCCCGGAGGTTGGCCAGGCTCACCGGCTGGCCGCCCCCGCTGTTGTTGGTGACGGTGACCATCACCAGCGGGATCCGGCCCGCGCCCACCCTGGCGATCAGGGCCTCCAGCGCCGCCACGTCCAGGTTCCCCTTGAACGGGTGGCCGGCGCCGGCCTCCCGCGCCTCGGGTGAGGGCAGGTCCACCGCCTCGGCGCCGCTGTGCTCCACGTTGGCGCGGGTGGTATCGAAATGGGTGTTGTTGGGCACGACCTTCCCCGGTCCGCCCACCAGTTCGAAGAGGATCCGCTCGCTCGCCCGGCCCTGGTGGGTCGGAAGGATGTGATCGAACCCGGTGATGGCCCGGAGCCGCTCCTCGAACCGGTAGAACGAGCGGGCGCCCGCGTACGACTCGTCCGCCCGCATGACGCCCGCCCACTGCTCGCTGCTCATCGCCCCGGTGCCCGAGTCGGTCAGCAGGTCGATCAGGACGTCCTCCGCCCGGATCCGGAACGGGTTGTACCGCGCCCGACGGAGGATGGTCTCCCGCTCGGCCGCGGTGGTGAGACGGATCGGCTCCACGGCCTTGATCCGGAACGGCTCGATGATGGTCCGCATGGGGGCTCCAGGAGGGGGCGATCTCCTGATCCTAGGCCCAGGCGGGCCAACCGGCCGTGAAGCCGTCGTGAATTCGTCCTGGACGCCCACGGCGCCCCGGGGTTGCCGCGGGCGCCGGCGGGGGGTACCCTCCGCTGTCTGAATTCCCTACTTACAGGAGGCAATCCGATGTCGAAGCTCACCCTCGGCGCCATGGCGTGTATCCTCGGCCTGGCCGCCGCCCCGGTTCCTGCCGCCGCGCAGGCGGGGCAGCAGGCGGCCCCCGAGATGCGGTACGTGACGGTGACCGCCTTCCGGGTGCCGCTCGGCCCCGACCGCGGCGCGGTCATGCAGTGGATCGAGAAGTGGATGGTGCCCCCGGCGCGCCTGAACCCCAACGTCCTCTCGTACCGGGTGGCGGGGCACAACTACGGCAACAACGCCTCGGATGTGATGATCATCGCCGAGTATCCGAGCTGGGAGGCGATCGAGGCCGACTGCGCCCCGTGCGACGAGTGGTTCCGGGCCAACCCGTTTCCGAAGGAGGGCACCCCGGAGCGGAAGGCGCACGACGAGATGCTGGCCACCTTCCTCAAGTACTACTCCACCCACGCCGATCAGCTTCTGCAGGTGAACATGACCCGGTTCGGCAAGAAGTAGCCGTTCAAGGTCCCGCTGGAGCCCCCGTCCGGCCCGCCCGGAACGGGGGCTCCGGCCGTTTGGCGCACCCCTTGCACCTCACCGTCCGGAGACCGGATCCGACCCGGGCCAGGGCCCCGGTCGTCGCCGTCCGGGGAGGCGGTGTCGTGTTCCGCCGTGGAACGTCTGTCGTCCATCTGATGGAAGGGAATGCGTAAGTCACCGTTTCGCATCATCTTGGGCGTGCTGCTCGCCCTGGCGCTCCTGGCGCTGTACCGTGATCGGAAGGCAGACGCTTCCGAGCGGGCGCTCGCGGCATTGCGCCACGGGGGGCGGGTTTCCGCCCCCGCCCTGGTCCTCGGCATGGACCTGGACGGGAAGGCCTCGGGGTCGGTGCTGCGCGCCGCCGTCGAGCGGCGGGGGCTGGGCAGGAACAGGCGGCTGGCGATCTCCATGACCCTGCAGGGCTTCGGTGCCGGCGAGCTGGCGTCCTGCCACCTCCTCGTCCGTCCGGCGGGGGACGGAGGGCGTCCCTTCTCCTGCCTGAGCCGGGCCGACTCGGCCGCCTACGTGGACATCGGGGAGGTCCGGTTCGAGCCCTCCGGGGTCACCCGCCCGGTCGTGCTGGAGCGGGGCAGGGTGGACGAGTGGTACGCCATGAGCGAGGCGGAGCGCCTGCTGTCCGAGGCGGATGGGAGCGGCGGACAGGTCTCCAGTGGTGGTGCGAAGGCCCCTGCCCCGAAGGTCTGGTTTGAGGAGCCACGTGACGCGGCGGGGCTCGAAGTCCGCCATCGCCTCCCCGCCTCATCGGGAGCGTCGCGACGGCCCTAGCCCGGGTGTGTTGACGTATCAAGTAATCTTGATATATTGACCCCCATGGCCCGAGACCTCGCCAGGACCGCCCGGCTGTTCCACGGGCTTTCCGACCAGACCCGACTCGAGATCCTCGACCGCCTCCGGGGCGGGGAGCGCTGCGTGTGCGAGCTGACCGATGCCCTCGGCGCCGCCCAGTCGCGGCTCTCGTTTCATCTCCGGACCCTCCGGGACGCGGGGCTGATCGAGGGGCGCCGCGAGGGGCGCTGGAGCTATTACCGCATTCGCCCCGATGCGATGGGCGAGATCCGTGACCTGCTCGAGTCCCTGGAGTCGGACGCGGCGACCGTGGCCGCGGCCTGATGCGGCTGATTTTTTTGCCACGATACATCAAGGAAAATTGATATGAGCAAGGAACCACGCCCGGCGCTCGACGAGGAGTCCCTGAAGGCCGGCATTCGGGAGCGCTATGGACGGGCCGCCCGGGGGGCCTCGTCCTGCGGTGAAGGGACGCCCTGCTGCGGGGGCGATGGGGACCCGGTGACCCGTGACCTGTACCGGCCCGGCGACACCGAGGGGATCCCGGCGGAGGCGGTGGTCGCGTCCCTGGGATGCGGCAACCCGACCGCGCTGGCCGAACTGCGGCCCGGCGAGGTGGTCCTCGACCTGGGCTCGGGGGGCGGCCTGGACGTCCTGATGACGGCCCGTCGCGTGGGGTCGTCCGGCAAGGTGTACGGGCTGGACATGACCGACGAGATGCTGGCGCTCGCCCGGGCCAACCAGCGGAAGGCCGGGGTGGAGAACGTCGAGTTCCTGCGCGGCGACATCGAGCGCATCCCGCTGCCCGACGCCTCGGTGGACGTGATCATCTCCAACTGCGTGATCAACCTGGCGGCGGACAAGGACAAGGTCCTCCGCGAGGCGTTCCGGGTGCTGCGTCCGGGCGGCCGCTTCGCCGTCTCCGACATCGTGGCCCTGGGCCCGGTGCCGGAGCCTGTCCGGCGCAGCATGGAGCTGTGGATGGGCTGCGTGGCGGGGGCGCTGGACGCGGAGGACTTCCGGCGCCGCCTGGTTCGCGCCGGGTTCCGCGGGGCCGGGGTGGAGGTGACGCGGGTCTACCGGGCGGCCGACGCCGAGGCCCTGCTGGCGGGGCTGGGACCGGAGGGGCGGGAGGTGGCCGCGGCGGCCGACGGTGCCTTCGGCGCGGCGTTCATCCGCGGGACCAAGCCCGCGGCCGACCGCTGCGTGACCCTGCGCGACGCGCGGGCCGGCGACCGCGCACGGGTCGAGGCGCTCCTGGCCGCGGCGGGGCTGCCCCTCGACGGGCTCCCCGATGACCTGGCCCGCTTCACCGTGGCGGAAGACCCGTCCGGCGCAGTGATCGGCGCCGCCGGGCTCGAGGTCTACGGACCGTCGGGACTGCTTCGGTCGGCCGTGGTGGACGCAGCCTGGCGAAACCGCGGAGTGGGGCGGGCCCTGGTGGAGGACGTGCTGTCCCGCGGGAACGCTCTGGGCCTGCACGACATCTTCCTGCTCACCACCACGGCCGAGGGGTGGTTCCCCGAGTTCGGGTTCACCTGCATCACCCGGGCCCAGGTGCCCGAGCCGGTCGCCGCCTCGGCGGAGTTCCGGGGCGCCTGTCCCGCGAGCGCCACCGTGATGCGGCGCACGGTCGCGGCCGTGGGGACAGACCACTAGCACCCGCTTGCTCCAGGCGGGGGGCGCCGCAATCTTGGGCGGCATGCGTCCCCGGCATTCTCTCCTGCTGTGGCTGGTGCTGGTCCTGACGGCGGGGTGCACCGTGGAGCGGCGCACCCCGCCGACGCCGTCCCGGGCCTCGGCGCCGGTCCTGGCCCCGCTCCGGTTCCCCGCGGACAGCGAGATCCCGGAGGGTCCGGTCGGGGTGTCGATCCGGCGGGGCCGGGCGCTGCTGCTCGCCACCCGGGACAGCCTCCCGGGGCACGTGGGCAACGCGCTGCGGTGCGCCAGCTGCCACCTCGACGGCGGGCTCCGGGCGCTCTCCTCTCCGTGGGTCGGGGTCTACGGCCGCTTCCCGCAGTACCGCAGCCGGACCGGCCGCGTCATCGTCATCGAGGACCGGATCAACGACTGCTTCCAGCGGAGCATGAAGGGGAAGCGGCTGCCGGCGGACGGCCAGGACCTGCGCGACATCGTGGCCTACTTCTCGTTCCTGTCGTGGTACGTGCCGGTGGGGGTCGAGATGGAAGGGGAGGGGTTCGCCACGCTGGCGCCGCTGGAGCCCGACACGACGCGCGGGGCCGCGCTCTTCGCGGTGGAGTGCGCCCGTTGTCACGGCGCGGACGGCCAGGGGACGGTCATCGCGCCGCCGCTCTGGGGGGACTCCTCGTACACCATCGGGGCGGGCATGGCCCGGCTCCGCACCGCGGCGGCCTTCCTGCGCTACAACATGCCGTTCGACCGGCCGGGGAGTCTCACCGATCAGCAGGCCTTCGACGTGGCGGCCTACATCAACGCCCGGCCCCGGCCCGACTTCGCCGGCAAGGAAGACGACTGGCCGTTCGGCGACCCGCCGCCCGACGTGGCGTATCCCACCCGGGCCGCGGCTAGGGCGGCCCCTCGTCGCCCTTGAGCCGCCGCAGCTGACGCCGGTCGCGCTTGGAGGGCTTCCCCTCGCCCTGGGCGAACAGGGGGCGGGCCAGCCGGTGCTGTTCCCGCAGCCGTTCCCGGGCGGCGCGCCCGGCCGGATCCTCCCGGAACAGGGCCGCGGCCTGGGCGGCCGGGCCCCGGCGCTCCGCGACGCCCAGCACCGTGAGCCGGTGCTCGTAGGGGCCGAGCCGGATCCGCAGCTCGTCGCCCGGCCCGACCAGCCGGGCCGGCTTGGCCTTCTCGCCGTTCACCTGGACCTTTCCGCCCGCGAGCGCCTCGACCGCCTGCCGCCGGGTCTTGAAGAACCGCGCGGCCCAGAGCCACTTGTCGAGTCGCACCCGGCCCGACCCGGCTTCGCTCATGGACGGCGCCGGGTGGCGGGCTCGAGGCCGATGGCCCGGTTGAGCCAGCGGACCAGGGGGGTGAGGGCCTCGTAGTCCTTCGCCAGGAGAGCGGGCAGGCGGGACCCCGTGGCCTGCCGGTCGGTGAGCGCGCGCCCCAGGGTGAACGACTGGTACTTGAGCCACGACGCGGCGGGGTGATCGTCCCGATAGCCCCGCGGCATCCGGACCAGCCGGGCCTCCGCCTCCAGCCCGCCGAACCGCCGGCGCACCGCCGGCGCCTGCACGATCCGCTCGAACGGGCGGTGGTCGTCGGCCAGCGCTTCGCGGATGGCCGCCAGCGCGCCCCGCGGCGGCATCCAGATGCCGCCGCCGAGAAAGCAGGCGCCCGGCTCGAGGTGGAGGTAGAAGCCGGCGCTCCCGCCTTCGCCCTCGCGTCCCACCTGGCGACCGGCGTCCTGGTGGAAGAACCAGCAGGCCGCGTTGGTCTTGTAGGGGGACTTGTCCTTCGAGAACCGGACGTCCCGGTGGATCCGGAACACCGACCGTCGCGGGTCGCCGACGATCTCGGGGGTGAAGCCCGCCAGCCGCACGTCCATCTCCTCCACCAGGACCCTGAGCGGGTCGCGCACCAGGGTCTCGTATTCCGTCCGGTGGGCGGCGAACCACTCGCGCCGGTTGTTCCGGCGGAGGCGCGAAAGGAATCGCAGGGTGTCGGGCGTGATCGGGTTGGCGCGTCGGGCCGCGGCCATCGGTCGGAGCCTCGTTCCGGGGGGGAGGGTTCGATATTACCTTGCCTCGCGAACCCGATGCCAGACCGCGGCTGATGGGCCCGGCCCATCCCCTCTCGCCCCGTCCCGCCGACCGCGACGCGCCCGCCGGACGCGGCCTGCCGGACGTCCCCGACCAGCGCACCCTGCTGATCGGGATCTTCGCCCTGCGCGGGATCCTCTGCCTGACCCTCCTCGCCCGCGCCGGGTTCCTGTGGACCGAACGGCCCGAGGTGGCCTTCATCGCCGCGGTGGGCGTGCTGCTCACCCTGCTGCTCTCGGCCCCGGGCATCTACCGCTACGTGATCCGCCGCGAGCCGGCCGGCTCGCCCGTCCTGTTCGCGCATTCGTTCCTCGACCTGGCGCTGGTGACGGGCCTGGTCCACCTGGGCGGCCCGATCGCCAGCGAGCTGGCCTCGCTGTACATCCTGGTGATCGCGGGGTACGCCGTGGCCCTGCCGTTCTGGTACGGGCTGGGCGTGGCCGCCCTGGCCGTCGGCGCGTACCTCGGCGACACCCTGGTGCTGCTGAGCCAGCCGGCGCACCCGGGGCTCCTCGGCCAGATCCTCATCTTCGCGTTCGTCTTCGTCCTGGTCACGGCCCTGAGCCGTCGGCTGCGGGAGACCGCCCTGCGCCACAGCCGGCTGGAGCGCGAGCTGGCGCGGGTGCGGCTGGAGGCCGGCGAGATCCTGAGCAACATCCGGGCGGGCGTCCTGACCGTGGACGGCGACGGCCGCCTGGCCTTCGTGAATCCGCCGGCGGCCCGCCTGCTGGAGCTGGACGAGGGCTGGCTCGGCGCGCCGGTCCTGGACCGGTTGCGGGCGGTGGCGCCGGAACTGCACGACGCCATCGTGAGCGGCATCCGCCACGGGCTGCGGGTCGGCCGGGGGGAGGGGACGGTGCGGCTGCTGGATGGGACCGTGCTGCCCATCGGGCTCAGCACCGCCACCTTCGAACGGGCGGCGGGGGGCGAGACGGCGGTCACCGCGATCTTCACCGATCTCTCGGAGCTCAAGGAGCTCCAGGACCTGCAGCGCCGGGCCGAGCGGCTGGAGGCGGTCGCGTCGCTGAGCGCGGCGCTGGCCCACGAGATCCGCAACCCCCTGGCCTCGATCCGGAGTTCGGTCGAGCAGCTCGCCGCCGCCACGGGCGCCGACGACGACTCCCGGGTGCTGAGCCGGCTCATCATGCGGGAGAGCGACCGGCTGAACCGGCTGCTGGGCGAGTTCCTGGATTTCTCCCGGGTCCGGACGGCGACGCTCGGTGACGTGGACCTGCGTGCCTCCGCCCAGGCCACGCTGGACCTGATCCGGGAGCACCCCGACTGCGGCCCCGGGGTGAGCCTCCGGCTCGATGGGCCGGCCACGCCGCTCCTCGCCGACGAGGACCTGCTGCACCGGATTCTCAGCAACCTGGTCCTGAACGCGGTGCAGGCCTGCGGCGGGACCGGCGAGGTCCGGGTCCGGGTGGGGCCGGCGGACCCGGACGAGGTGCCGGGCGGGGTCTCGATCCCCGCGCCCGTGCGCCTGGTGGTGGAGGACACGGGGCCGGGGATCGACCCCGACCTGCGGGAGCGGCTGTTCCAGCCGTTCGTCTCGGGGCGCCCGGGGGGAAGCGGCCTGGGGCTCGCCATCGTGCAGCGCGCCGTGGACGCCCATCGCGGGATGGTCCTGCTCGATCCCGAGCCGGGGCGCGGGGCCCGCTTCACCGTCTATCTTCCCAGTCGACCGTACCGTGAGGACCAGGCATGAACCAGCAGCCGTCGGTGCTGATCGTCGACGACGAGTCCAGCATTCTCGACACGCTCCGGATCCTCCTGCGCAAGGAGGGCTACGAGGTCACCACCGCCCAGGGCGGGAAGGCCGGGATGGAGCAGATCCGGAGCGGCACCCACGACATCGTCCTCACCGACGTCCGGATGCCCCAGGTGAGCGGACTCGACATCCTCCAGGCGGCCAAGGAGCAGGACGGCGAGACCCCGGTCATCCTGATGACGGCCCAGGCGTCCCTGCAGAGCGCCGTGTCCGCGGTGAACCAGGGCGCGTTCTACTACATCCAGAAGCCGTTCTCCAACGACGAACTCCTCACCATCCTGCGCCGGGCCTGCGAGTTCCGCGCGATCCGGGTGGAGAACAAGCAGCTCAAGCAGGTGATCCGGCGGCCCGACCGGGCCGAGGTCTCGAAGCCCCTCGGCAAGTCCCGCCGGTTCGTGGAGGTGCTCCGGCTGGTCGAGCAGGTGGCCCCGACCGGCTCCACCGTGCTGATCCAGGGCGAGAGCGGCACCGGCAAGGAGGTCCTCGCCCGCTACACCCACAACCTCTCTCCCCGGGCCGACGGACCGTTCCTCTCCATCAACTGCGGGGCCCTCCCCGAGAACCTGCTGGAGAGCGAGCTGTTCGGCCACGTGAAGGGGTCCTTCACCGGGGCGGTCCGGGACAAGCAGGGGCTCTTCGCCGCGGCACGGGGCGGGACCTTCTTCATGGACGAGGTGGGCGAGATGCCCCCCTCCCTGCAGATCAAGCTGCTCCGGGTGCTGCAGGAGCGCGAGGTGATCCCGGTGGGGGCCACCGAGGCCATCCCGGTGGACGTCCGGATCATCGCCGCCACCAACCGCGACCTCGAAGAGGAGGTCCGGCGGGGGGCCTTCCGGTCCGACCTCTTCTACCGGCTCAACGTGATCGCGATGGACCTGCCGCCCCTGCGCGATCGGCGCGAGGACCTGGTCCTCCTGGTGGACGCGTTCCTGCAGGACATGGCCACCCAGCTGGACGAGGAGCCCAAGGCCCTCTCCGCCGAGGCGCTGGATGCCGTCATGGTGTACGACTGGCCCGGCAACGTGCGGGAGCTGCAGAACGCGCTGGAGCATGCGGTGGTGATGACCAAGGGCTCCCTGATCGAGCCCGCCGCCCTGCCCGAGCGGATCACCCGCCGCCGCAAGGAGCCGCTGGTGGCCGACCGGGCCCAGCCCAACCCCTCGCTCGACATCGTGGAACGGGCCTACATCATGTGGGTGCTGCAGACCGAAGGGGGCAACAAGACCCGGGCGGCCGAGGTACTCGGCATCGACCCCTCGACCCTCTACCGCAAGCTCAGCCGCTACGAGGAGATGGCCGCGAAGGAGTGACGGCCGCCCCATGATCGCCTTTCTCTACGCGCTGTTCCTGCTGTCCGGCGCGGCCGGACTGATCTACGAATCGGCCTGGAGCCGGTACCTCAGCCTCTTCGTGGGGCACGGAGCGTACGCCCAGGTCATCGTGCTGGTGATCTTCCTGGGCGGGATGGCCGTGGGGGCGGCCCTGGTGAGCCGCGTCTCGCACCGGCTCCAGGACCCGCTCTACGGCTACGCCGTGGTCGAGCTGGGGATCGGCCTGCTGGGGCTGGTGTTCCACGACGGGCTGTACCTGCCGGTGACCGGCTGGGCCTACGACGCCCTCTTCCCCGCGCTCGGGGGCGGGGTCATCGGCCTCACCGTGAAATGGTTCATCGCCGGGGCCCTCATCCTGCCCCAGTCGGTGCTGCTGGGGGCCACCTTCCCGCTGATGAGCGCCGGCGTGCTGCGGCGCGCCCCGGCCGAGCCGGGCCGGGTGCTGTCCTGGCTGTACTTCACCAACAGCCTGGGCGCCGCCGCGGGCGTCCTGCTGGCCGGCTTCTACTTCCTGGCCCTGGCCGGCCTCCCGGGCACCATCATCGCGGCGGCCATCGTGAACCTGGTGGTCGGGCTGGCGGCCCTGGTCGCCTCCAAGACCTCCGAGGCCGCGCCGGCCGGGGCCCTCAGCGCCCCGGCCCCCTCCCACTATCCGGACGACCTGCACCGGATCCCCCTGGCGCCGCTGGGCTGGCTGCTCCTGGCGGTGAGCGCGGGGACGGCGGTCGCCTCGTTCATCTACGAGGTCGCCTGGATCCGTCTCCTGTCCCTGGTGCTGGGCAGCGCCACCCACTCCTTCGAACTGATGCTCTCGGCCTTCATCCTGGGGCTGGCGCTGGGGGCGTTCTGGATCCGGAAGCGGGCCGACACCATGACCCGGCCCCTCGCCGCGCTGAGCCTGATCCAGGTGCTGATGGGGACCTTCGCGGCGGCGAGCCTCGCCCTGTACGTCTGGTCGTTCTACTGGACCGCGGACCTGATGGCCGCCGTGGGCCGGACCCCCCAGGGGTACGACATGTACAACCTGGTGCGGTACCTGGTCTGCCTGGCCATCATGCTGCCGGCCACCTTCTGCGCCGGGATGACCCTGCCGCTCATCACCCGCTCCCTCCTGGTGGCCGGGGCCGGCGAACGGGCGATCGGCGCGGTGTACGGGGCCAATACCCTGGGCTCGATCGTCGGGGCGGGGCTGGCCTCGCTGGTCATCATCCCGGTCCTGGGCCTCAAGGGGACCCTGCTCGCGGGGGCCACGCTGGACGTGCTGATCGGCCTGGCCATCGCGCTGGTGCTGGCCCGCTGGGGGGCCCCGGCCCGCCGGCTGGTGCTGCGGGGGGCGCTGATGGCGGTGGCCGTGCCCCTCGTGCTGGGGCTGGGGGTGCGGCTCGACCGGGCGGTGCTCGCGAGCGGGGTCTTCCGCAGCGGGGTGGTCGCCACCGACGGCGCCGACAGCATCCGCTACTACCGCGACGGCCGCACGGCCACGGTGTCGGCGGGCGTCACCATGAGCGGCCGGTTCAACATCGCCACCAACGGCAAGCCGGACGGCAGCCTGGCCCGGGTCTGGCTCCAGGAGTGTTCCCGGACGGACAGCCTGCGCACCATGTCGGGCGACGATCCCACCCAGTTCCTGCTGTCGCTGGTCACCCTGGCCCACCGCCCCGATGCCGGGGCCGGGGCCGTGATCGGCCACGGGACGGGGATGTCGTCCCACACCCTGCTGGCCAGCCCCCGGCTCGAGTCGCTGGTGACCATCGAGATCGAGCCCCGGATGGTGGACGCCTCCCACATCTTCTACCCGGGCAACCGCCGGGTCTTCGACGACCCCCGGTCCCGCCACGTGTTCGACGACGCCAAGGCGTACTTCGCCGCAGCCAACCGCCAGTTCGACATCATCATGGCGGAGCCGTCGAACCCGTGGGTGAGCGGGGTGAGCGGGCTCTTCACCGAGGAGTTCTACCGCCGGGTGCAGCGCTACCTCGCCCCGGGCGGAGTGATGGGCCAGTGGCTCCAGACCTACGAGCTCAGCGACGACCTGGTCCTGAGCGTCCTGGCCGGTATCCACCGGGCGTTCTCGGATTACGCGGTGTACGCGGTGAACACCGGGGACATCCTGATCGTGGCCACCGCGGCGGGCCAGCTGCCGGCGCCCGACTGGACGGTGGCCGAGCTGCCCGAGGTGCGGCGGGACCTGTGCCACTTCCATCCGGTCACCCCGTCCGAGCTGTCGGCCAGCCTCCTCACCAGCCGGTCGGCCCTCGCCCCCTTCCTGGAAGCCACCGAAGAGGTCAACAGCGACTACTACCCGGTGCTCGACCTGGCCGCGGAACGGGCCCGGTTCCTGGGGCGACGCGCCACCGGGTTCGAGACCCTCTACGCGGGCGTCTACGACTTCGCGGGACCGGTCGACATGTGGACGGTCCCGCCCGACCACCGGTCGGAGAGCGCGCTGCGCCAGATCCCGAGGATCAATGCCCTCCTGCTCGGCGCCGCCCTGCGCGGTCACCTGGCCGCCCAGCCCGGCGACACCGTCTGGAGCGAGGCCCCCCGTCCCGAGCGGGCGCTGCTCTGGCTCCGCTCGCTGGAGGGCGGGCCGCCGACGTCGTGGACCTCCTGGGTGCGTGAGTACTGGTCGGTGTTCGACCTCTGGCATGGGGGCACCCGGGGGTACGTGGACCCGGAGTTCGTCGCCCGGATTGACCGGTTCCTGGACCGCCACCGTGCCCCGGCCATGGCGCGGACGGCGGTGACGTTCCGGACCGCCCTGTCGGCCCGGGACTGGGTGGCCGCGGCGGCCGCC
>JBFILX010000017.1:0-19378 GCA_041612035.1 Gemmatimonadales bacterium
CGAGCGCACCGCAGCGGACTACATCCTGGGCGCGCTGCGCGCCGACGAAACCCGGGCCTGGGCGGCCGCGCGGGCGCGCGACGCCATCGCGCTGGGCCGCCGCGCCCTGGCGGGCGAGCCCGGCCGCCGCCGCGTAGCCGACGTGGCGCACACCGCGGTCCGCGCCCTCCTCAACCGGCCCATCGGACGGCCGGCGGACTGGCTCCCCCCCGACGCCGAGGCGCGCACCCGCGCGCTCTTGACCGACCCGCTGTGGCAGTGGATCCAGCGGCAGGTGCCGGAAATCGTGTCCCAACTCAGCGTCCAGGAAATGGTGGAGCAGAAGGTGCTGGGCTTCTCGACCCAGCGGATGGAGGAGATCATCCGCGGGGTGACCCAGCGGGAACTCACGATGATCGTGCGGCTCGGCTACCTGCTCGGGGCGATCGTGGGCCTGATCGCGTTCGCGGTAAACCAGGCGCTCCGCTAGGGACCCGCCGCCGGGAGCCGCCCCCACCCGTCCCAGGCCGCCGGCGCCAGCACGACCCGCACCCCCGCCCGCCCCAGCACCTCCACCCGGTCCACCGCCACCCGGTACCCCGGCCTGGCCCTGGCGCCGAACCCCTGGCGCGCCAGCCCGGCGAACCGGTCGGCGAAGGGGGGCTCGTCCCACACCGAGTACCAGACGAGGGCGGGGCCCTCCGGGGCGTCCACCACCCGGTAGCGGTCGCCGCCCCACCCGAGGGGCCGGTCGTAGCTCGCCACGTCCGCCCCCCGCCACACCGCCAGCAGGATCTGGATCTCCAGCTCCCCCAGCGTGTCCTCCTGCAGCACCCGGTCGGTCGAGTCGGCCAGGCGCAGCGCCACCGGGCCGTCGCCCCGCTGGTACCGGTCGGGGTGGAGGACCTGCTCGGTGGACCGCGGCAGGTCGGCGGCGGCGGGCAGCGGCGCCCCCCGCGCGTCGGTCCACCAGCGGACGAAGGCCGCGCCGGTGACGTAGGGGAACACCAGCCCTTCGCGCAGCACCAGGGGCGACGACCCGAACACCGGCATGCGCGCCTGCTGCTGACGGACCTGCTCCCGGTAGGTGTCCCAGAAGGCGGGCTCGCCGGTGACGTCCTGGCCCGGCGTGAGGACCCGGATGGAGGCGAGCGTGGCGTGGCCCTCGAGCACGGCCTGCGCCGCCGCGAGGGCGTCGGTGTTGCCCCGCTGGACCAGCAGGGAGTCGAGGGGGAGGTACTGGTGCTGGAGGGCGTGCACCATCTCGTGGGCCATCACCAGCCGGAGCTGGCTCCGGTCCCCGCCCTGCACGGCGAACAGCGCGGCGGAGTCGGGGTCGTAGAACCCGGCCACCTGCTCGGTGTACAGCGCCAGCAGCAGCCGGCCGAGGTCGAGGGTGTCGGGGATGAGGCCCAGCAGCTGGTACGCGGTCTCCAGCCCCCGGCGCCGCTCGGCGGGAAACTCCTTGTCGAGCTTCTCGAGCAGGTACGCGCTCACCGCCTGGCGGGTGGTGAGCACGGAGCGGGGCGGCGACCGGAAGGGGAGCCCGACCGCCTGCTCCACGGTGGGCCGCAGGCTGTCCACCATCCGGGCCAGCCGCTCGGGCGTGAGGTCGCGCGGTTCGCCCCGGCACCCGGCAGTCAGCAGGGCCACGACGACCATCCAGCGGCCGGGCGTCATCCGAGGCCGATGTAGCGGCGGTACCAGTCGACGATCGCCGGTCCCACGAGGTATGTGATCGCGGCGCCCAGGGCGAGGAAGATGCCGAAGGGCACCAGCTTCTTGCGGCCCATGAGCTGGAGCGGCAGGAAGACCGCCGTGCCGGCCACCGCCCCCAGGAAGACGGTGAGCAGCACCCCCTGCCACCCGAGGAAGGCGCCGACCATGGCCATCATCTTCACGTCCCCGCCCCCCATCGCGTCCTCCTTGAACGCCCAGGTGCCCGCCGCGCCCACGGCCCAGAGCAGCCCGAACCCCACCACGGCGCCCAGCACCGCCTGGCCCACCCCGGCCATGCCCCCGGCCACGCTGAACAGCAGCCCCAGCACGAGCCCCCCGATGGAGAACTCGTCGGGGATGATGTACTCCCGCGCGTCGGTGAGCGCGATCCCGAGCAGCAGGGTGAGGAAGGTCGCCCACTGGATGGCCTCGAGCCCGATCCCGTGCCGGTACGCCATCCCCGCCCAGAGGAGCGCGGTCGCCACCTCGACCAGCGGGTACATGGGACTGATCCGCTCGCGGCAGTGCCGGCAGCGGCCGCGGAGCGCCAGCCACGACGCCACGGGAATGTTGTCGTGCCAGGCGATGAGGGTCTGGCAGCGGGGACAGCGCGATCGCGGCCGCACCACCGACTCGTCCTTCGGCAGCCGGGTGATGCACACGTTGAGGAAGCTGCCGATCAGGGCGCCCAGCACGCCGGCAAGGATCAGGGACAGGGGGTCAGGACGCACGCAGCACCTCGTACAGGAGTATCCCCGCGGCCACGGCCACGTTCAGCGATTCGGCGCCCGGCGCGAGGGGGACGGCCACCCGCCGCCGGGCCAGCCCCTCCACCCGGTCGCTCACCCCCGCCCCCTCGTTGCCCACCACCAGCGCCACCGGACCGGCGGGCCGTCCGGTCGGCACCGCTCCGCCGTCGGGGGCCGCGGCCCACACCTCGGCCCCGGCCCGCCGGAGCCAGTCCAGGGTCTCGTCCACATCCGCCGCCACGGCCGGCAGGCGGAACGATCCGCCCATGCTCGCCCGGAGCACCTTGGGGTTGGTGAGTTCCGCGGTGCCCGGCAGCGACACCACGCCGGCGGCGCCCAGCGCCCAGGCGGTGCGCACCATCGTCCCCACGTTGCCCGGGTCCTGCACCCCGTCGAGCACCAGGACCACCCGGCCCGGCGCCAGCCGGAGGTCGTCGAGGGTCCACGACGGCGGCTCCACCACCGCCACGACCCCCTGCGGGTGCTCGGTCGCGGCGAGCGCGGCGAGTTCGCGGTCGGGGTACGGCTCCACCCGGTCGGCCGTCGCCCGCAGGCGCTCCGCCAGGGCCCGGCCCCGGGGTGTAGCTTCCAGCGCCGGGGCCACGAGCGCCACCTTGATCCGGACCCCGGCGGCCACCGCCTCCTCGAGCAGGCGGACCCCTTCGGCCAGGGTCAGGCCCCGGCGCTCCCGGCCCCGGCGGAGGTGCAGATGTCGGACCAGCGACTCCAGCGACTGGCTCATACCCGATGAAGATCGCCCTGACCATCGCCGGATCCGATTCCGGCGGGGGCGCCGGCATCCAGGCCGACCTCAAGACCTTCCACCAGTTCGGGGTGTTCGGCACCTCGGTGGTGGTGGCCGTCACCGCGCAGAATACCCGAGGGGTTCGCGCGGTGCACGAGATCCCGTCCGACCTGGTCGAGGCCCAGCTGGCCGCGCTCGCCGACGACCTCCCCCCGGCGGCGGTCAAGACCGGGATGCTGGCCACGGCGGGCCTGGTGCGCCAGGTCGCCGCGGCGATCCGCCGTTTCGGGTGGGGGCCCTACGTGCTGGACCCGGTCATGGTGGCCACCTCGGGCGACCGGCTGCTCGACCGGGAGGCGGAGCAGGTGGTGCGCGACGAGCTGCTCCCGCTCGCGGCCCTGGTGACGCCGAACCTGGACGAGACGGCGATCCTGGCGGACCGGGCGGTCCGGACCGAGGCCGAGATGGCCGCCGCGGCGGAGGTCCTGCTGAGGCGCGGCGCCCGGGCGGTCCTGCTCAAGGGCGGCCACCTGGCGGGTGCGGACCTGGTGGACCTGCTGGCCACGCCCGACGGGATCACCGCCTTCCGGCATCCCCGGCTCGACACCACCTCGACCCACGGCACCGGCTGCACCCTCTCCGCCGCGGTGACCGCGGGCCTGGCGCTGGGCTGGCCCCTGGAGCGGGCCGTCGGCACCGCGCTCGACTACCTGCACCGGGCCATCGCCGAGGCGCCGGGACTGGGCGGCGGCCACGGCCCCGTCCGTCATGCCGTCCCGGCCACCACGCCCTCGACCAGCCGTCCCAGCCGGTCGCCGACCTGAGCCGCGACCTCCATCACCTCGGCGTGCGAGAGGGTGGCCTCGGAGAGGCCCGCCGCGAGGTTGGTGACGGTCGAGAACCCGAGACAGCGCAGCCCGCGGGCCCGGGCCGCGATCACCTCCACCACGGTGGACATCCCCACCGCGTCGGCGCCCAGCCGCTCCAGCATCCGCACCTCGGCCGGGGTTTCGTAGGTGGGCCCCAGCAGGCCGGCGTAGACCCCCTCCTCGAGCGCGATCCCTTCGCGCTCGGCCACCCGCTTCGCCCGCGCTCGCAGGTCCGCGTCATAGGCGACGGACATGTCGGGGAACCGGGTCTCGCCGGGGAGCACGCCGCCCACCAGCGACGAGCGGCCGGTGAGGTTCAGGTGGTCGGTGATCAGCATGATCGTCCCCGGCGTGAACGATCGACGGATCCCGCCGGCGGCGTTGGTGAGGATCACGGTGCCGACCCCCAGCTCCGCGAAGACCCGCACCGGGAGGGCCGAGACGTCGGCGGAGTGGCCCTCGTACATGTGGAACCGCCCGCTCTGCGCGATGACCGACTGCCCGGCCAGGGAGCCGATCACCAGTTCGCCGGCGTGGCCCTCGACCGAGGGCAGGTGGAAGCCGGGGATCCGGTCGTACCCGACCCGCACCGGATCGGCGATCCGCTTCGCCAGCGGGCCCAGGCCCGACCCCAGGACGATCGCGACGGTCGGCTCGCGGCCGGCCAGGTGGGACCGGACCGCCGCGGCGGCCGCCGCGATGACCGCCCGCCGGGCGTCGCTCACAGCAGGATGCCGACCAGGGCGGCGGAGAGGAACGCGGCGAGGTTGCCGGCCACCATGGCCCGGAGCCCGAACTTCGCCAGCTCGCTGCGCCGCTCGGGAGCGAGCCCGCCGATGCCGCCGATCTGGATCGCGATGGACGAGAAGTTGGCGAAGCCCAGCAGGGCGTAGGTGAGGATCACCGCACTGCGCGGCTGGATGGCGATGGTGTTGGCCGCGAGGTCGCTTCCGAACTGGGCATAGGCCACGAACTCGTTGAGGGTCGCCTTGATCCCGATCAGCCCGCCCACGTAGGCGGTGTCCGCCCACGGCACGCCCATCACCCAGGCCAGCGGCCGGAGCACCGCCCCCAGGATCCCCTGGAGGCTCAGCGCCGGATAGCCGACCAGCCCGCCGGTCCAGCCCAGCAGGAAGTTGATCAGCGCCACCAGCGCGATGAACGCCATGAGCATCGCGGCGACGTTGATGGCCAGCTGGACCCCCACGGCGGCGCCGCTGGCCGCCGCCTCGATGACGCTCTTGTCGGTCTTCTCGACCTCGAAGGTGAGCGAGTCCCCGGTGACCGGCGTCGCGGTCTCGGGCAAGAGGATCTTGGACAGGATCAGCCCGGCCGGGGCGTTCATGACGCTGGCCGCCAGCAGGTGGCTCGCGATGCCGGGGAAGTAGCCGCTCAGCATGCCCACGTAGGCCGCCAGGACCCCGCCGGCCACCGTGGCGAACCCGCCCACCATGACGGTCACCAGCTCGGACTGGGTCATGGTCTTCACGAACGGCTTGATGAGCAGCGGGGCCTCGGTCTGGCCCAGGAAGATGTTGCCCGAGGCGGAGAGGGTCTCGGCGCCGCTGGTCCGCAGGGTCTTCTGCATGACCCAGGCGAGCCCCTTCACCACGACCTGCATGATGTTCAGGTAGTACAGCACCGACATCAGGCTGGAGAAGAAGATGATCGTGGGCAGGACGTTGAACGCGAAGAACGCCCCGGTGCTGGCCACCATCCCGGCCGAGCCGTCGATCCCGCCCGGGCCCGGCAGGCCGACCGGCACCGTGTTCTGCACCAGGTTGCCGAAGACGAAGCGGGCGCCCTGCTCCTGGAACCCGAGCAGGCCCGTCACCGCGTCGCCCAGGGCCGAGAACACCTGGCGGCCCACCCGGGTCTTGAGCACGAAGAGCCCGAACCCGACCTGGAGGGCGAGCCCCATCGCCACCAGCCGCCAGGGAATGCGCCGGCGGTCGTACGAGATGAGCACCCCGAGGCCCAGGATGGCCGCCATCCCGAGCACGCCGATCAGCCGGTCGGCCAGGGGCGTGGCGAGGCCCTCGCGGGCCTGGGCGAGCTGCTCGGCCGCGGTCTGCAGCATCCACAGGGTCCCGGTCACAGGTCCTCCAGCTCGTCGCGCACCCGCGCCACCAGGGCCTGGCGCTCGGGCCAGGGGAGGAAGGCCCCTTCGAAGGCGTTGAGGATCATCCGGTCAATCTCCGGGCGGGTGAAGCCGAGGTCGGTGTGGGCGGTCCAGTACTCGTCGGACAGGGAGACGCCGCTCATCAGCCAGCCGTCGGTGCAGAGCGTCACGTTGAGCCCCGCGTCGAAGTAGCGCCGCACCGGGTGCTCGGCGGCGCGGCGCACCACGCGGGTCTGCAGGTTGCTGGTGACGTTGGTCTCGATCAGGATGCCGCGGTCGCGCACGTGGTCCTGCAGGGCCGGGTCCTCGTGCAGCCGGGTCCCGTGACCGAGCCGCTGCGCGTGGCAGCGCCAGAGGGCCTCCCGGATCGACTCGGGCCCCGCGGCCTCGCCGGCGTGCACGGTGATCCCCAGCAGACCGCGGAGCGCCACGTCGAACGCCTCGCCGTGGGCGCCGGGCGGCCGGCCCGCCTCGCCCCCCGCCAGGTCGAACGCCACCACGCCCCGGTCGCGGCAGCGCACCGAGTGCTCCGCGATGGCCACCGAGAGGGCGGGATCGAAGTGGCGGAGACTGCAGTTGATGATCCGCGCGGTGACCCCGAAGTCCCGCTGGCCCCGTTCGATGCCGCGCCACTCCGCGGCCACCACCTCGTCCAGCTGCATCCCGGTGCGGCAGCTGAGCTCGGGGCAGTAGCGGATCTCGAGGTAACGGACGTTGTCCCGGGCCGCATCCTCCAGCATCTCGTACGCCACCCGCTCCACCGCCTCCGGCGTCTGCAGCAGCGCGATGGTCACCTCGAAGCGCGACAGGTAATCCTCCAGGTCGCGGGCGTCGTCCACCAGCATGTAGCGGCGGAGGGTCTCGGGGTCCGAGGCCGGCAGGGGGATGCCCTCCTGCCGGGCCAGCTCCAGCATCGTCCCCGGCCGGAGCGACCCGTCGAGGTGGTTGTGCAGCTCCGCCTTGGGCAGGCGGGCGATCAGCTCACGCGTCGGCATCGGAACCGGGACGCCGGGCGGACACCACGACCCGGACGATGGCCCCGGGCTCCAGGGGCGCGTCGGGGTCGCACCGGATGCCGCGACCGTCGGTCACGTACGCGCGGCCGGTGTCGAGCGCCTCGACCAGGGCCGGGTCGTGGGCGCGGGCCGCCGCCCGGGCGGTGACCGGCGGGGCGAGGCGAACCAGGTGCTCGTTGACGAAGACCGCGAGCGGCTCGGCGTCGGTCATGAGAGGCCGCACGACACGTCCGGGTTGGAGTGACAGGTCGCGAATAATCCCCCGATTCCCCGGCATTGGCAACGCCGCGGGAGGAAACCGGGACCCCAGTTGCGGGGGCGCGGGCGCGGGGCGTAATTGGGGGCAACGATGCCCTCCGCCCTGCCCGCCGGCGACCTGCTCTGCGCCATCGCCGAACCGACCCGGCTCCGGCTGCTCAACTGCCTTGCAGCCGCGCCGCTCTTCGTGTCGGACCTCCAGGCCGTGCTCGAGCTGCCCCAGCCGACCGTGTCCCGCCACCTCGCGGTCCTCCGGCAGGCGGGGGTGGTGCAGGACACCCCGGTCGGCCAGTACGTGCTGTACCGGCTGCGCCCCGACCGGTCGCCCTCGGGCCGGATGCTGTCCGCGGTGCTGGAAGCGCTCCACGCGGAGGAGGGGCTCCAGGCGGAGCGGCACCGGGCCCGCGACCGCAGCCGCCGCCTCACCCAGCGCCTCGCCGACCACCTGTCCGCCTGAGGCCCGGCCCCGTGGCCCAGTCACCGACCCCTGCCCGCGTCCTGGTGGTGGACGACGAACCGGACATCACCGCCCTGGTGGCGTACCACCTGGCCCGGGCGGGCCACCGGGTGGCCACCGCCGCGAGCGGTCCCGAGGCCCTTCGGGCGGTGCGGGAGACCCGGCCCGACGTGCTGGTCCTCGACCTCATGCTGCCCGGCGTCTCGGGCTACGAGGTGCTCACCGACCTGCGCTCCCGCCCCGAGACGATGGGCATCGGGATCATCCTCCTCACCGCCCGGCGCGAGGAGGCCGACCGGATCCGCGGCCTCACCCTGGGCGCCGACGACTACCTCACCAAACCGTTCTCTCCCCAGGAGCTAACCCTCCGGGTGCAGGCCCTGCTTCGCCGGCTGGAGTCGGCCGGCGGCGGCACCGGGGCGATCCTGCAGTGCGGCGCACTCACCATCGACCGGGGGGCGCACCGGGTGGTGGTGGACGGGGGCGACGTGACGCTCACGGCCACCGAGTACCGGCTCCTGCTGGTGCTGGTCGAGCGGCAGGGCCGGGTCCAGACCCGGCCCCAGCTGCTCGAAGCGGTCTGGGACGCGCAGCCGGACATCCAGACCCGCACCGTGGACATGCACGTCCAGCGGCTCCGCGCCAAGCTGGGTCCGGCGGGGGAGATGATCGAGACGGTGCGCGGCTTCGGCTACCGCTTCCAGCCTCCCGAGCGCCAGGCCGCCTCATGAAGTTCTCGGTCCGGCTGGTGCTGGCCACCGTCGGCATCCTGCTGTTCTCGGTCCTGATCCTCGTGTGGACCTTCCGCACCGCCCTCCGCCGCGACCTCGAGGCGAACCTCGCCGCGTCGCTGCAGCGGGAGGCCGAACTCATCCAGGGCGCCCTGCCCGACAACCCCCGGGGCTGGGACCGGATCGTGGGGCGCCTGGCGCGCGACCGGGGCCAGCGGGTGACCCTGGTCGGGACCACCGGCCGGCCCCTCGCCGACAGCCGTATCCCGCCGGGCCAGCTGGGCACCCTCGATGCCCTGGCCGGACGGGAGGACGTGGCCGCCGCGCTGGCGGGCACGGTGGGGACCACCCGGACCACGGACGCCGGCCGGGTCTACCTCCACGTGGCGGTGCCCGGCGACCCGATCGTGGTGGTGACGACCGACCTGATCGGGCTCGAAGCCACGGCCGCGGAGGCCCAGCGCTCGGTGCTCTGGGCCGCCCTGCTCGCCCTGGTCGTGGGATCGGTGCTGGCCCTGGGGGTCGGCCGGACGGTGGCCCGGCCCCTGGGCGACCTGGCGGGCGCCGCGCGGGCCATCCCGGCGGGCCAGGTGCCGCGCTTCCCGCGATCGGGCATCCTGGAAATCGACCAGCTCACCCAGGCGATCCGTGACCTGGGCAACCAGCTGGCCGATCGCGGCGAGGCGGTCCGCGCCGGGCGCGACGAGGCCAGCGCCCTGGTGGACGCCATGGTGGAGGGGGTCCTCGCCACCGACGCCCGCGGCCGGATCACCAGCGCCAACCCCGCCGCCCGCCGGTTCCTGGGCTTCGGACCCGACGACCCCCTGCCCGACCTGCCCCAGCTCTTCCGCACCCGGGTCGCGCGGGAGGTGGTGGACTCGACCCTGCGGGGCGACGGGGTCCAGGACCGGGAAGTGGAACTCGGGGGCCGGGTGCTGCTCACCAGCTCGCGCCCGCTGGCCAGCGGCGGGGCCGTGCTCGTGCTCCATGACCTCACCGCCCTTCGCCGCCTCGAGGCCGTGCGCAAGGATTTCGTCGCCAACGTGTCGCACGAGCTCAAGACGCCCATCACGGTGATCGCCGGCTATGCCGACACCCTGCTGCAGGACGAGACCGACCCCGAGCGGCGCCGGTTCCTCGAGGCCGTCCGGGACCACGCCGCGCGCATGCACCAGCTGGTGGACGACCAGCTGAGCCTGGCCCGCATCGAGTCCGGCCGCTGGGAGCCGGCGCTGGAGGCCGTGGACCTGGCCGGCGCCGCCCGGGCCGCCTGGTCGGCGCGGACCGTGCAGGGCACGCCGACCCTCCGCTTCGAGGTCCGGACCGGTCCCGGCGCCGAGACCGCGGCCGCCGATCCGGAGGCGGTGCAGCAGATCCTGGGCAACCTGTTCGACAACGCCATCCGCCACACCCCCCCGGACGGGACCGTCGCGGTGCACACCCGCGCCGAGGGAGGGGGCGTCACCCTCGCCGTGACCGACACCGGGTCGGGGATTCCCGGCGAGCACCTGCCCCGGATCTTCGAGCGCTATTACCGGGCCGACCCCGCCCGGTCCCGCGAAGCCGGCGGCACCGGGCTGGGACTGGCCATCGTGAAGCACCTCACCGAAGCCCACGGCGGGCAGGTCCGGGTCGAAAGCGAGCTGGGTCACGGCACCACGGTCTCCTGCTGGTTCCCCCGGCCGGTGACCTGACCGATACACGGTCCTCGGAAGCGCGTGACGGGGCCGCCCTAGGTTCCGGCCCGTGACGCTTCCCCCGCCGCCGTCCGGCCTCGTTACGTGGTCGTGACACGCCCGTGGGGACGCCGTGACGGGCCCCGACCTACGTACCCTCTCTCTCCGAGCGAGTCATGACCAACCCGCTTCGTTCCGCCGTCCGTCCGCTCCTGCCGGCGTTCGCCGGGCTCCTGCTCGTCGCCTGCGGCGGCGCCGGGGAGACCGGAGCCGGCGGGGGCGCCACCGCCCTCACCGGGGCCGGCGCCACCTTCCCCTATCCCGTCTACAGCCGGTGGTTCGACGCCTACGCGCGCGAGCGGGGCGTGCAGGTGAACTACCAGTCCATCGGTTCGGGCGGGGGCATCAAGCAGTTCACCGAGGGGACGGTGGACTTCGGCGCCACCGACGGCCCGATGAAGGAGGACCAGATCGCGGCCGTGCAGGGGAACGTGATCCATCTCCCCACCGTGCTGGGCGCGGTCGTCCTGACCTACAACCTCCCGGCCCTGGGCCAGGCGCGGCTCCGGCTCGACGCCGCGGCGGTCGCCGACATCTTCCTGGGCCGGATCACCCGGTGGGACGACGCGCGGCTCGCGGCGCTGAACCCGGGGGTGGCCCTGCCCGCCCGCGACCTGATCGTGGTCCACCGCTCGGACGGTTCGGGCACCACCTTCGTGTTCGTGGACTACCTGGCCAAGGTGTCCCCCGACTGGAAGGAGCGGGTCGGGGTCTCCACCGCGGTGCAGTGGCCCATCGGGCTGGGCGGCAAGGGGAACGAGGGGGTGACCCAGCAGGTGCGCCAGCTGGAGGGCGCCATCGGCTACGTGGAGCTGGTGTATGCCCGCTCGAACGGGCTCCCGGTGGCTCTGCTCCGGAACGCGGCGGGCGATTTCGTGGAGCCGACGCTCGAGGCGGTCACCGCGGCCGCCGCCACGGTGCCGCTCCCCGAGGACACCGACTTCCGGGTGTCCATCACCAACCCGCAGGGGGCCGGCGCCTACCCGATCGCCTCCTATACCTGGCTGCTGATCCGGCGGGACAACCCCGACCGGGCCAAGGCGATCGCGATCCGGGACTTCCTGGCCTGGGTGACCACCCCCGAAGCCCAGGCGATGGCGCGCGAGCTGGGGTACGCCCCGCTGCCGCCGGGCGTCGCGTCGCTGGTGGCCGCCAGGCTGCCCACCCTGCAGGCCGCGGGAGCCCCTCTCCCCTGACCGGGGCGGGATGACGCCGGCAGCGGGCCCGGAGCCCTCCGGACCTTCGGCTGCCCCCGCGCGGGGGCTGGGCGGCCGCAGCTGGGGTGACGACGTCTTCCGGACGATCGTCACCCTCGGCGCGTTGATGGTCCCCCTGCTGCTGGCGTTCCTGGTGTGGGAACTGTACGTCGGCTCGAAGCCCGCCATCGCGCGCTACGGCTTCGGCTTCCTCACGGGGACCACCTGGGACCCGGTGGCGGAGGAGTTCGGCGCCCTGCCGCTCATCGCCGGGACCGTGCTGTCCTCGTTCCTGGCCCTGCTCATCGCGGTGCCGCTCTCGCTCGGGGTCGCGATCTACCTGACCGAGTTCGCTCCCCGGCGGATCCGGACCCCGGTGGCCTTCCTCATCGAGCTGCTGGCCGCGATCCCCAGCGTGGTGTACGGCCTGTGGGGGATCTTCGTGATGATCCCCTTCCTCCGGGCCACCGTGTTCCCCTTCCTGCAGGAGCACCTGGGCTTCCTGCCGCTCTTCGCGGGACCGATCTACGGCCCGTCCATGCTGGCGGCCGCGGTCATCCTCGCGATCATGGTGATGCCCTACATCATGTCGGTCTCGCGCGAGGTGCTGCTGGCGGTGCCCACCAGCCAGCGGGAGGCGGCCCTGGCGCTCGGCGCCACCCGGTGGGAGGCCGTGACCAGCGCGGTGCTCCCCTACGGGCGCTCGGGCATCATCGGGGCGGTCATCCTGGGGCTGGGGCGGGCCCTGGGGGAGACGATGGCGGTCACCATGGTGATCGGCAACCGGCACGAACTGGCGGCCTCGCTCTTCGCGCCGGGCTACACCATGGCCGCGGTGATCGCGAACGAGTTCGCCGAGGCGGTGGAACAGATCCACTTCGCGGCGCTGACCTACGTGGCCCTGGTGCTGTTCCTGGTCACGGTACTGGTCAACGCCGGGGCCCGGCTGCTCATCTGGCGGGTGAGCCGCGGCGGCGGCGGCGGCGGGAGCCAGCTGTGACCCGCCGGGGGCTGCGGCGCTGGGTGAACCGGGTCATGCTGGTGGCCCTCGCGGGGGCGGTGGTGGTCGCCGTGCTGCCGCTGGTGCTGATCCTGGGCACCCTGGTGGCCAAGGGGGCGGCCAGCCTCAACCCGGCCTTCTTCACCCAGACCCCGGCCCCGGTGGGGCAGTCGGGGGGCGGGGTGGCGCACGCCATCGTGGGCACCCTGCTCATCGTGGGCGGGGCGTGCCTGCTGGGGCTCCCCGTCGGGATCGCCGCGGGGATCTACTGCGCGGAGTTCCCGGGCACCCGGCTGGCCACGGTCACCCGGTTCGTGGCCGACGTGATGAACGGCACCCCGTCCATCGTGGTGGGGGTGTTCGCGTGGACCTGGGTGGTGGCGACCCAGAAGCACTTCTCCGGCCTGGCCGGCAGCGTGGCGCTGGCGCTGATCATGATCCCCATGGTGATGCGGACCACCGAGGAGATGATCAAGCTGGTGCCCAATTCGCTCCGCGAGGCGGCCCTGGCGCTGGGCTACCCGCGCTGGCGCACCAGTCTCTCCATCGTGGTGCGCACCACCCTGCCGGGCATCGTGACCGGCACCCTGCTGGCGGTGGCCCGGGTGGCCGGCGAGACCGCGCCGCTCCTCTTCACCGCGCTGGGCAGCCAGTTCCTGACCACCGACCTCACCCGCCCGATGGCGGCGCTCCCGCTGGTGGTCTTCACCTACGCCACCGGCCCCTACGAGGAGTGGCACCGGCTGGCCTGGGCCACGGCCCTGGTGCTCATCGTCGTGGTGCTGGTGCTCAGCATCGCGGCCCGGCTCGCCACCCGCCAGCGGTTCGACCGCCGTGGCTGAGCCGGTCCTGCGCACCGAGGGCCTGACCGCCCTGTACGGCACCTTCGCGGCCGTCCGGGGGGTCTCGATCGGGTTCGCCGCCCACCAGGTGCACGCCCTGATCGGGCCGTCCGGCTGCGGCAAGTCCACCTTCCTCCGGAGCCTCAACCGGATGCACGAGATGGTGCCGGGCGCCCGGGTGGAGGGGCGGGTGCTGCTGGACGGCCAGGACATCTACGCACCCTCGGTGAACCCGATGCAGCTGCGGCGCCGGGTGGGGATGGTCTTCCAGAAGCCCACCCCCTTCCCCACCATGTCCATCGCCGACAACGTGGCGGCCGGGCTCCGGGTGTCGGGCCGGCGGTCCCGGGCGGAGCTGGACCGGATCGTGGAGCGGGCCCTGCGCCAGGCCGGGCTGTGGGAGGAGGTCAAGGACCGGCTGGGCGAGAGCGCGCTGGCGCTCTCGGGCGGCCAGCAGCAGCGCCTGTGCATCGCGCGGACCATCGCCCCGGAGCCCGGCGTGGTGCTGCTCGACGAGCCCACCTCGGCGCTCGACCCCCGCGCGACCCAGCGGATCGAGGAGCTGCTCTACGAACTCAAGCGCGCGTTCACGATCGTCATCGTCACCCACAACATGCAGCAGGCGGCGCGGGTCTCCGACACGACCACGTTCTTCTACCTGGGCGAGATGGTGGAGCACGGACCCACCCGGAGCGTCTTCACTTCCCCGAGGGAAGAGCGCACCGAGGCCTACGTCACCGGGCGGTTCGGATGATCGCCATCCCCGATCCGGTCCTCGAAGCCCGCGACTTCAGCTTCTCCTACGGCACGGGCCGGGTCCTGCACGGCATCACGCTCGCCGTGGCCCCCCGCGCCGTCACCGCCATCATCGGCCCGTCGGGGTGCGGGAAGTCCACCTTCCTGCGGGCCATCAACCGGCTGCACGACCTGGTCCCGGACGCCCGCCACGAGGGCGACCTGCTGCTGGAGGGCCGCTCGGTCTTCGCCGCCGGCACCGACGTGGTGGCGCTGCGCCAGCGGGTGGGGATGGTCTTCCAGCGGCCCAATCCGTTCCCCAGGTCCATCTACCACAACGTGGCCTACGGCCCCGCCATGAACCGGCTGGTGCCCCGCGCGGAACTGCCCGACCTGGTGGAACGGTGCCTGCGGCAGGCCGCCCTGTGGGACGAGGTGAAGGACCGGCTCGACGATCCGGCCACCGGGCTCTCCGGGGGACAGCAGCAGCGGCTCTGCATCGCCCGGGCGCTGGGCAACGCGCCCCAGGTCCTGCTCATGGACGAGCCCTGCTCGGCCCTCGACCCGATCGCCACCCAGCGGATCGAGGAGCTGATGGTGGACCTGCAGCGGGACTATACGATCGTGATCGTGACCCATAATATGCAGCAGGCCGCGCGCGTCTCGGCGCGGACGGCGTTCTTCGACGAGGGCCGGCTGGTGGAGTACGACGACACCAGCCGGATCTTCACCCGTCCCGCCCACGAGCGGACCGAGGCCTACATCACGGGGAGATTCGGATGAGCCAGGAGTCGCACCGGCACTTCCACGACGAGCTGAACGCGCTCAAGGTCCGGGTGCTCACCATGTCCAGCGAGGCGGAGGCCGCGCTCGCGCTGGCGGTCGAGGCCCTGCTGGAGCGGGATGCCGACAAGGCCCGGCGGGTCATCGAGGCCGACGAGGTGCTCGACCGGATCGAGATGGAGCTGGAGGAGCGGTGCATCAGCCTGCTGGCCCTGCAGCAGCCGATGGCGCGCGATCTCCGCATGCTCACCGCGGCCCTCAAGATCTCCAACGACCTGGAGCGGGTCGGCGACCACGCGGTGAACATCGCGGAAGCGGCCATCCGGCTCTCCAGGAGCCGCGCGGTGGCGCCCGAGCCGGAGCTGGTCGAGATGGCCCGGATCACCCGGGAGATGCTGTCCCAGGCCCTCGAGGCGTTCGTGCGCGACGACGCCCAGGCCGCCCGCCAGGTCTGCGTCCGCGACGACAAGGTCGACGCCCTGCACCGGTCGGTCTTCCGGATCATGCTGACCCACATGATGGAGGACCCGCACATCATCGGGGCGGGAATGGACCTCACCTCGACCAGCCGCAACCTCGAGCGGGTGGCCGACCTGGCCACCAACATCGCCGAGGACGTGGTCTTCCTGGTGGAGGGAAAGAGCATCAAGCACGGCGCGGAGGTGGCCGGGAACCGCCCGCCGCCCGAGGAGGGCGTGCCCCAGATCTGATGACGGTCCTCCCCTTCCCCGAGGCCCGCCCCGAGCGGATCGCCGCCATCGACGTCGGCTCCAATTCGATCCGGCTGCTGGTGGCGGACTGGGATCCGCGCGGCGGGCTCACGGTGGTGGACGAGGTGAAGGACCAGCCCCGTCTGGCCCAGGGGCTCGCCGCCACCGGCTCGCTCGACCCCGACGCGGTCGAGCGGGCCGTCCGGGCCCTGGAGCGGATGGGCGAGGTGGCCCGCCGTCGCGGCGCCGGGCGGATCGAGGCGGTGGCCACGGCCGCCGTCCGCGAGGCGGCCAACGGCGACGAGTTCGTCCGGCGGGTCCGCGAGGACCTGGGGATCCCGCTCCGGGTGATCGACCCCGAGACCGAAGCCCGGCTCTCCTACCGCTCGGTGGCGCACCATTTCCGGCTGGACGACCGGCGCACCGTCGTCCTCGACATCGGGGGCGGAAGCCTCGAGGTGGTCGGCGCGGTCCGGGGCCTCGTCGAGCTGAGCCTCTCCCTGCCGCTGGGCGCCGTGCGGCTCACCGAGCGCCACCTGGTTGACCGGCCGGCCCGCCAGGCCCTGCGCCGGCTCCGGAAGCGGGTCCGCCGGACGCTCCGCCGGGCCGCGGCCTGGCGGGACTGGACCGGGGCGGCGGTGTTCGGGTCGGGCGGGTCGTTCACCAACCTGGGCCGCATCGCCGCGGCGCGCCGGGGGCTGCCCGAAGGGCCCGTGCACGGGATCACCGTCACCACGGCGGAGGTCGAACACCTCCTCGACTGGCTGGGGGCGATGCCGCTGGACGAACGCCGCGAGGTCCCGGGACTCAATCCGGCCCGGGCCGACATCATCCTGGCGGGGCTCGCCGTCACCGCGGAGATGCTGGAGCGGATCAACGCGCCCGGAGTGACCGTGAGCGCGTTCGGGCTGCGGGAAGGCCTGCTGCTCGAGCTGGTGGGGGCCACGGCGGCGCAGAGCGGCGACCCGGTGGCCCTGGCCCGCGACTTCGCTGCCCGCTGCACCTGCGACCCCGCCCACGTGGAACAGGTCCGGCAACTGGCGCTGCAGCTCTTCGACCGGCTGGCCCGGGCCCTCGGGGCCGACCCCGACGAGCGGCGCCTGCTGGAGCTCGCCGCCCTCCTCCACGACGTGGGCCAGCTGGTCAGCTACCGGAAGCGGCACCGGCACAGCTACGACCTGATCATGCACGCCGACCGGCTCCCGCTCTCGCCACGGGACCGCCAGCTGGTCGCGCTGGTCGCGCGCTATCACCGCAAGCGCGGACCGTCACGGGGGGACGAGGCCTACGGAGGGCTCAGCCGGGCGGACCGCGCCCTGGTGCGGCGGCTGACGGGGCTGCTGCGGATCGCGGACGGGCTCGACCGCGGCTACACGAACCTGGTCGACGAGGTGACGACCCGCCTCACCGCGAGCCGGCTGCGGATCACGCCGGCCAGCGGCCCGATGGGGGCCGACCTCTCACTCGAGTGCTGGGGCGCGCAGCGTCGGGCGGGTGTGCTCGCGCGGTACCTTGGCCGCGAGGTGATCGTGGCCCCCGCCGCCGCCCGCTGAGCCCGGGGCACCACCCACCCGCAGCCTCGCGAGCAGCGCCAGCAGCCGGGCGTCCGGCTCGGCATCGAGTTCCTCCCGCAGCCGCCGCACGTGGGCCGTCCCCGCCATCACGGCCTGGGCCCGCTCTCCCTCGGACACCAGCAGCTCCACCAGCCGGCGCACCGCCCCCGTGTCGTAGGGGTCGTGCTCGGTGAGCCGGAGCAGCCAGGGTATGGCGTCGGCGGGCCGAGGCCCCTCCATCGCGGCCCGGACCAGGTCCGCCATGGCCTGGCCGAACCCGCGCCGGAGCCTGATCCGCTGCCCGTCGAGCCATTGGGCGAAGTCGCAGGCCCCCGCCAGGTGGAACCCGGGCAGCAGCTCGCCGGCGTAGGTCATCGCCGCCACATCGTGCCGGCCCGCGAGGCAGTGGTCGAGCACGTCCCACACGTCACACCCGAAGAGGGCCTCGTCGAGGCCCACCTCCTCCGCCCCCCGGCCGCGCACCACGTCATGACCCAGCCCTGCCCGCAGCCGATGCAGCGCCTGGCGGAGCGCATTGCGGGCGTGGGGTCCGTCCAGCCCGGGCCACAGGAGGTCGCAGAGGGTGTCCCGACGGACGTACCCCCGGGGCGCCGCGAGGCTCAGGTACACCAGCAGGGCCACGAGCTTGGGCTGGGCCAGGACCCCGGACAGCTCCGCGCCCGAGGCCAGGTCCCGGAGGTCGAGCCCTCCCAGGAACCGGGCCTGGATCCGCGGAGTCCGCACGGTGTCATGTGACATTGACACGCCCTTCCCGACCATGGCTGCGGCGCGCGCCCCCGGAACCGGTGGGTGACGTCGTCCCGCAGCAGGCCATCGACCGAACCGCTGAAGGTACCGCCTGCGGCGGACGCCGCCAGCAGGCACCTCTCCACGGTAGCGGGGTCGCATCAGCGGGGCGTCAGCGACGTTGCGGGGTGGCCGGAGAGCGGTCATTATCTCCGGCAGTCCCCCAGGCCTGGAGGCACCATGGATCTCGTCGTCGGCTCCACCGGACACCTCGGATTCCGGATCTGCGAACTCCTCCGTGCACGTGGACGGGAGGTGAGGGCCCTGGTGCGACCGACCTCCGTCTCCGAGCGGACCGCGGCCCTCCGCGCCATCGGGGCCACCCTCGTGGAGGGCGACCTGCGGGACCCGCCCTCGCTCGAGGCCGCCTGCCGGGGGGCGGAAACGGTCTACTCGACCGCCACGGCCATCGTCTCGCGCACCCCGGGCGACTCCCTGGCCGGCGTCGACCACGACGGTCAGCTGGCCCTCGTGCGGGCTGCCGAGGCGGCCGGGGTCGCTCACTTCGTGTTCGTGTCGTTCCCGCCGACGGAGGACGCCTTCCCGATCCAGACCGGGAAGCGGGCAGTGGAGGCCGCCCTGCGTGACGCGCGGATGACCCACACCATCGTGCAGGCGTCCGTGTTCATGGAGGTCTGGCTGAGCCCCGCGCTCGGGTTCGACCCCGGCGCGGGAACGGTGACGGTCTACGGTACCGGAGATCAGAAAATCAGCTGGATATCGCTGAACGACGTGGCGGAGTTCATGGTGCGGGCCCCGCGGACGCCATCAGCGAAGAACGCCACCATCGTCGTGGGCGGACCCGAGGCGCTGAGTCCCCACGAGGTCATCGGGCGGTTCGAGCAGGCCACCGGCAGGAAATTCACCGTCCAGCACGTCCCCGACGAAGTGCTCAAGGCGCAACTCGACGGCGCGCAGGACCCGGTGCAGAAGAGCTTCGCCGGGCTGGGCCGGTTCACCGCGAAGGGCGGCGCCATCCCGATGGAGGCGACCGCGCGGACCTTCGGCGTCACCCTGACGCCGCTCTCGACCTACATGGAGCGGGTCCTGGCCTGAAGGCCGGTCAGGTCACCGGGGGCAGCGGCCCGCCCGGGGTCGCGGCGGCCGCGCGGGCCTCCAGCGTGCGCACCACTTCCTGGAGCGTGGCCTCGAGGTGTGCCTGCTCCCTCCTCGCGCGACGGCGCCAGAGCCATCGCGCCGGCAGGTACGCCGCGGCCGCGAGGATCGGCGCGACCCCCAGCCCCAGGGCGGCGAGCAGCCCCGTGGTCTTGAGCACCACCAGCGCCCCCATCCCCGTCATCGTCCCGCCGGCCATGAAGTGGACGAAGGCGCCGTCCCGGTAGTTCCCCAGGGCCCGCACCATGGTCCGGC
>JBFILX010000018.1:0-19036 GCA_041612035.1 Gemmatimonadales bacterium
CGGCTCTCGTTCTCCGCGATGACCCCGTTGGCGGCGTCGAGCACCACCTGGGTGGAGCGGTAGTTCTCCTCCAGCCGCACCAGCCGCACCGGATCGAAGTCGGCCTGGAACGCCCGCATGTTCCGCACGTCGGCGCCGCGCCACCCGTAGATGGACTGGTCGTCGTCGCCCACCGCGAAGACGTTCCCGTGTCCGCCGAGCAGCCGGACCAGCCGGTACTGCGCCCGGTTGGTGTCCTGGAACTCGTCCACCAGCACGAACTGGAACCGGTCCCGCCACCAGGCCAGCCGGTCGGGGAACCGCTCGAACAGGGTGAGCGGGTGCAGCATCAGGTCGTCGAAGTCCATGGCGTTCCTGGCCTGGAGCGCGGCGCCCATGGCCCTCTGGATGTCGGCCGCGACCTGGACCAGCGGCTCCCCCGGCGCCGACGCGGCCAGCTGTTCCGCGGTCAGCATCCGGTTCTTGGCGGCCGAGACGACCGACTGCACCGCCCGCGGCGGGAAGAGCTTGACCGGGTGGTTCCGCTCGTCCATCAGCCGGCGGATCAGGGCCAGCCGGTCGTCCTCGTCGTAGATGGTGAACTGCCGGGTGAACCCGAGCCGCTCCGCCTCGCGGCGCAGCAGGCGGGCGCTCAGCGAGTGGAAGGTGCCGATCCAGAGGCCGGTCGGGTCGCGCCCCAGCAGGGTCGCCACCCGCTCCTTCATCTCGCCCGCGGCGCGGTTGGTGAAGGTGACGGCGAAGATCCGCTCGGGGGCCACGCCGTGGTCGTCGATCAGCCGGGCCAGCCGGGTGGTGAGCACCCGGGTCTTGCCCGAGCCGGCGCCCGCCAGCACCAGGATGGGGCCGTGCACGTGCTCGGCGGCCTCCCGCTGGGCCGGGTTCAGGCTCCCGAACCAGTCCGTGCGCGCCATCGGGAGCCGCCCTACGCCGGGGTGAGCCGGTCGGTGCCGAGGTAGCCGGCCAGGGGCTCGGGCAGCCGGACCGACCCGTCGGCCTGCTGGCCGTGCTCCAGCAGCGCGGCGATGGTGCGCGGGAAGGCCACCCCGGAGGCGTTCAGCGTGTGCACGAACTCCGGCTTGGCGCCCGGGGCCGGCCGATAGCGGAGGTTGGCCCGTCGGGCCTGGAAGTCGGTGAAGGTGCTGGAGCTGGACACCTCGAGCCAGGCCTCGGCGCCGGGCGCCCAGACCTCCAGGTCGAAGGTGCGCGCGGCACTGAAGCCGGTATCGCCCGCCGCGAGCTCCACCACCCGGTACGGCAGGCCCAGCGCCCGGAGCACCGCCTCGGCGTGCCCGGTGAGCCGTTCGTGCTCTGCGTCGGAGGCGTCGGCCGGGACCAGCCGGACCAGTTCCACCTTGTCGAACTGGTGCACCCGGATGAGCCCCCGGGTGTCCTTGCCGTGCGAGAAGGCCTCGCGCCGGAAGCACGGGGTCCAGGCCGTCAGCGCGATCGGCAGGTCGGACCGTTCGAGGATCTCGTCCCGGTAGAGGTTGGTCAGCGGGACTTCCGCGGTGGGAACGAGGTACAGGTCGTCGGACGGGATCGCGTACATGTCCTCGGCGAACCGGGGCAGCTGCCCCGTGCCGGTCATGCTGGCCCGGTTGACGAGGTAGGGCGGCGCGATCTCGCGGTAGCCGTGCTCGCGGGTATGCAGGTCCAGCATGAAGGCCGCGAGCGAGCGGACCAGCCGGGCCCCCATCCCGGTGAAGACCGGGAACCCGGAGCCGCTGATCTTGGCGCCCCGCGGCAGGTCGAAGAGCCCCAGCCGCTCGCCCAGCTCCCAGTGGGGCCGCGGGGTGAACCCGAACGCCGGGGCCGTCCCCACCTCGCGCACCAGCCGGTTGGCGGTCGCGTCGCCGTCGGGCACGGCGGGGTGCGGCAGGTTGGGCACGGTGAGGAGGTCGGCCTCCAGCGCCGCGTCCACCTCGCGGACCTCCGCGTCCAGCGCCTTCACCCGCTCGCCCGAGGCCTTCAGCTCGGCCAGCAGGTCGTCGGCGGGCTCGCCTGCCTTCTTGCGACGGGCCACTTCCTCCGACGCGGCGTTGCGGGTGGCCTTGAGCCCCTCCACCTCCACCAGCAGCTCGCGGCGGCGCCGGTCGGCGGCCAGCAGCCGGTCCGCCACGGCGTCCACCGCAGGGTCCCCGCGGCGGCCGAGCGCGGCCCGGACGGCTTCCGGGTCCTGGCGCAGCAGCCGGATGTCGATCACGGGATCAGCGCCCGGGGAGCCCGGGTTCCAGCCCCTTGTACCCGCAGTTCGCGTTCACGAGGATCTGGAACTGCACCCGCCGGCGTTCCACGTCGATCTCCAGCACCTCGAGCTTGGCGTACACCGGGAGGCCGAAGAAGCAGATGGGGGGGATGCGGCCCCGCACGTAGAGCACGTCGCCCGGGCGGACCTCCACCGGTTCCTGGGTGACGTACCCGTTCACCTCGGCTTCGACGATCTGCTCGAAGGCACCGGCGGCGGGCTTGAGGCCCGGGTCGACCCCGCCCGATCCCGGCTGGCCCACCTTGGCGCCGGGCACCAGGACCGGCAACCCGTTGCGGATATCGAAGGCGAAATCGGTGAGGGTGGAGCGGTCGAGCCGCACCGGGCGGCGTTCGGTCAGGGCGTACCCGCTCGGCAGCCAGACCTCGGTGCCGCTGGCGGCGTAGACCGACACGGTGTCCACCGTGTTGCTGAAGATCGGCGGACCCAGGAGGTTGGGGTCGCCGCAACCCGCGAGGGCCACGAAACCGGCCACGACGGCCACAAAACCGGGGCGCATCGGCGGAAGCTTAAGAGCCGCCCGGAGGGCGGTCAACCCACCGATTTTGCTTGACTTCCGCCACCCCGGCGCCCTACGTTGCCAGCCGTGCTCCGCCAACTGGTCGATGGTCTCGCCGCGAGGCCGGACGTGGCCGGCGTCGCCGTGGTGAGCGGTGACGGGCTGGTCATCGAGGAGGCCCTCGGCCCGGGGACGGACCCCGACGGCGTGGCGGCGCTCGCGACCACCGTCGCGCGTCACGGCGGCGAGCTGGGCACGGCGGCGGGACTCGGTTCGCTGGCCACCGCCGTCCTCGAGTACGAGGGCGCCCCGGCGGTGATCGGCCCCCTCGGCGGCGGCGCCTCGCTGGTGGTCGTGGCCCGGCCGGGCACCGACCTGGGCGGCCTGCTCTACCTGCTTCGTCACCATCGCGGCGCCATCGCCGACCTGCTGTGACCACCTCCTCCCACGCCGCCTGACCATGGACTGGGCGGTGATTCTCGCCGGCGGCTCGGGCACGCGGTTCTGGCCCCTGAGCACGCCCTCCCGGCCCAAACAGCTGCTTCCCCTCGCCGGCCCGGTGCCCACCGCAGTGGCCGCGGTGCGCGCCATCGAGCCCCTGGTGAGCCGGGACCGCATCCTGGTGGTGACCGGGGGCGCGCTCGCCGGACCGCTGCAGGGGGCCCTCGGCCTGCGGCCCGACCACATCCTGATCGAGCCCCGGGCCGCGAGCACCGCCCCCGCCCTGGTCTGGGCCACGGCGGTGGCGGCCCGGCGCGACCCCGAGGCCGCCCTGGTGTCCATGCATGCCGACTGGCACCTGGGCACCGGCGAGGCCTTCCGGGAGGCCGCGGCCCGGAGCCTGGCCGTGGCCCGGCGGCTGGATCTCCTGGTCACCACCGGCCTCGTTCCGACCCGGGTGGAATCGGGCTACGGCCATATCGTGCCGGGGGAGCCGATCGCCGAGGGGGCCCGGCGGGTGGCCCGGTTCACCGAGAAGCCGCCCCGCCCGGAGGCGGAGCGGCTCACGGCGGCCGGCGCGCTGTGGAACAGCGGACTCTTCGCCTGGACCGCGTCCCGGCTCCTGGCCGAAGTCCGGGCCTGCACGCCGGAAGTGGCGACCGCCCTGGACGCGCTCGAGGCGGGTGACGTGGCCCGCTACTTCACGGAGGTGACCCCGGTGAGCATCGATGTGGGGCTGTTCGAGCGGAGCAGCCGGGTCGCCGTCCTGGCGGGCGACTTCCCCTGGGACGACGTGGGGGACTGGGCCGCTCTCGCGCGGGTGCGCGGAACCGACCCGCAGGGCAACGTGCTGGAGGGCCAGGCGCTGGCGGTGGACACGGCCGGCTGCATCGCGTGGGGTGACAGCATGCCGGTGGTGCTGTACGGCGTCCGCGACCTGGTGGTGGTCGAGGCCCATGGCCGGGTCCTGGTCCTCCCCCGCGAACGGGCGGCCCGGCTCAAGGAGCTGCTCGACGCGCTGCCCCCCGAGGTCCGGGACCTCGAATGACGCGGCTCTTCCTGGTCGATCCGCCCGAGCCCGGGCCGGCCTGGGCCCCCTTCGCCGGCGTGCGTCCGCTGTCCGAGCTCCGGGCGGGCGCCTGGCTGCTTCGCGAGCGCTGGGAGGCCGCGGTCGGGCGCGCGGCCAGCGGACTGGTGGCGGCGCACGCGGAGGGCTTCTGCGACGTGGATCACCCGCCGGCGGTCTCCGCGGACCAGGTCACCGGTCCCGCCCTGGTGGCGAGCGCCACCTGCGTGCCTGCCCGCGAGCCGGTGCGCCCCGGGGCCGGGGTGCGGCGGCTCACGGTGGAGGACCGCACGGTGGCCTGGGTGCTGGCCGAGGGCGAGCGGTGGCACGGTCCGCACGAGGAGGGCCCGGCGCAGGCGATCGGCGGGCGCACCCTGTCAGGCGCCTGGGAGCTGGTGGACCTGCTGGAGACCCTGCTCCCGGCCGACTGCCTCGAGTTCACCGCGGCACCGGCCGATCCCCTGCCGTCGGGGGCCGTCGTGCTGGGCGACCCGGGGCGGGTGGTGTGCCTGGGGGCGGCGGTGGAGCCCGGGGTGGTGTTCGACGTGCGGGAAGGCGCGGTGGTCCTGGCCGAAGGCGCCGAGGTCCGGGCGGGGGCCCGCCTGACCGGGCCGCTCTTCGTGGGTCCGGGGACGGTGCTGCTGGGCGGGCGGATCGGGCGCAGCAGCCTGGGACCGGCCTGCAGGGTGCACGGCGAGGTGAGCGACGTGGTGATGACCGGCTATGCCAACAAGAGCCACGACGGGTTCGTGGGCCACTCGGTCCTGGGCGCCTGGGTGAACCTCGGGGCCGGCACCATCACCTCCAACCTCAAGAACACCTACGGCGCGGTGGCGCTCGACCTGCCGGGCGGGCGGCTGGAGACCGGCCGGCAGTTCCTGGGCAGCCTGATCGGCGACCACGCCAAGACCGCCATCGGGACGCTGTTCGGCACCGGCACCGTGGTGGGCGCGGGCGCCAGCCTGTTCGGCGAGCGGGACGTGCCCCGCTACGTCCCGCCCTTCGCCTGGGGCCCGGGCCCGGAGCGGATGGCGCTGGAGGGGTTCCTGCGGATGGCGGGCCGGGTGCTGCCCCGGCGCGGCGTGGCGTTCACCCCGGAGCGGGAGCGCGCCCTGCGCGCCCTGCACGCCCGGCACGTGCGGTGACCCGGCTGGTGGTGCTGGGCTCCGGCTCCCGGGGCAACGCCTTCGCCGTGGTGGCCGGCGACGACGCGGTCCTGGTGGACGCCGGGTTCGGGCCCCGCACCCTGGCCCGGCGGGCGGAGGCGGCGGGGCTCGACCTGGCGGCGGTGCGGGCGGTGGCGCTCACCCACGAGCACGGCGACCATGCCCGCGGGGGCGCCGCCCTGGCGGCCAAGCTGGGCGTGCCGGTGGTCTCCTCCCGGGGCACCTGGCGCGCCCTCGGCACCCCCGCGGGGACGGCCCACCACGCCCTGCGGCCCACCCGTCCGTTCCGGCTCGATCCGTTCATCTTCGACAGCTGCCTCACGACCCACGACGCGGCCGAGCCCATCGCCCTGTCGGTCGAGGCGCCGGACGGGGCGCGGATCGCGTTCGCCATGGACATCGGCCGGCCCACCGCCGGTGTGCGCTACGTCCTCCGGGAGGCGAACGCCGTCGTGGTGGAAGCCAACTACGACGAGGTGCTCCTGCGGACCGGGCGCTACCCGGCGTCGGTGCAGCAGCGCATCGCCGGCTCCCGGGGTCACCTGTCGAACCGGGCCGCCGCCGAGCTCGTGGCGGAGGTCCTGCACGACGGGCTGGGGGTGGTGGTGCTGGTCCACCTGAGCCAGGAGAGCAACACCCCGGAGCGGGCCCGGGCCGCGGTGGAACCGGTGCTGCGGGCCCGGGGCTACCGGGGAGGGGTGTGGGTGGCGCTGCAGGAGCGCCCCCTGCCGGCGATCAGCGTGCCGGGGGCACCCGATCGGGATCAGGGGGAACTGGCACTCCGCTGGGACGCGGCGTCGGCGGGCCGACCCGGGTGAGGGTGACGGGGTCGTCGCCCAGCTCCGGGCCCGACAGCGTGAGCCGGTTGCCGCGGACCCGGATGTCGTAGATCTCCCACTCGCCGCCCACGGCGATCATGATCCGCTTGCCGCTCTCCACCAGGCGCCACCGGGCGTGCTCCTTCCCCCAGCTGGCGCTGGAGTCGGCCCGGATGATCACTTCGCGGGGTCCGGTGGTCTTGACCTTGTTGTCGGTGAGGCGCCAGAGCCCCTCGATCGAGGGCCCCTGGGCCTGGAGGCCCGCGGCGGCGATGGTGGTGACGAGCGCGAACAGGGCAAGGCGGACCACGGCGACTCCCTTCCGGTGAAGCGGTTGCGGCCGACCCCGGGAAGATAACGCGAACGGGGGCCCCCGAAGGGGCCCCCGCCGCGTCTCCCGAACCGTCGGGATCAGTACATCCCGCCCATGCCGCCGGGCGCGGCCGGGGCGGCGGGCTTGTCTTCCTTCTTCTCGACCACCACCGCCTCGGTGGTGATGAGCAGTCCCGCGATCGACGCGGCGTTCTGCAGCGCCGTGCGGGTGACCTTGGTCGGGTCGATGACGCCGGCCTTGACCAGGTCCTCGTACTCCTCGGTCGCCGCGTTGTAGCCGAAGTTCCGGTCCTTGGCCTCGCGCACCTTGGCGAGCACGATGGAGCCCTCGGCGCCCGCGTTCTGGGCGATCATCCGGAGCGGCTCCTCCAGCGAGCGGCGCACGATCTCCACGCCGATCTTCTCGTCCTCGGTCAGCCCGCGCAGCTTGTCCAGCGCCGGCTGGGCCCGGATCAGGGCGACCCCGCCCCCCGGGACGATGCCTTCCTCGACCGCGGCGCGGGTGGCGTGCAGCGCGTCCTCGACCCGGGCCTTCTTCTCCTTCATCTCGGTCTCGGTCGCGGCGCCCACGTTGATCACCGCCACGCCCCCGGCCAGCTTGGCCAGGCGCTCCTGCAGCTTCTCGCGGTCGTAGTCGCTCGTGGTCTTGTCGATCGCGGCCCGGATCTCGGCGATGCGGCCCTTGATGTCCTCGCCCTTGCCGCGGCCGTCCACCAGCGTGGTGTTGTCCTTGTCCACCACCACCCGCTTGGCCCGGCCCAGGTCGTTCAGCGTGGTGTTCTCCAGCTTGAAGCCCACTTCCTCGCTGACCACCTTGCCGCCGGTCAGGATGGCGATGTCCCGCAGCATCTCCTTGCGCCGGTCGCCGAACCCGGGCGCCTTCACCGCGGTGACCTTGAGGGTGCCGCGCAGCTTGTTCACCACCAGGGTGGCCAGCGCCTCGCCCTCGACGTCCTCGGCGATGATCAGGAGGGGCTTGCCGGTCTGGGCCGACTTCTCCAGCACCGGCAGCAGGTCCTTCATGGTGGAGATCTTCTTGTCGTGGATCAGGATGTAGCAGTCCTCCATCACCGACTCCATCTTCTCCGGATCGGTGATGAAGTAGGGCGACAGGTAGCCCCGGTCGAACTGCATCCCGTCCACCGTCTCGAGCGTGGTCTCCAGGCCGCGGGCCTCCTCGACCGTGATCACGCCGTCCTTGCCGACCTTCTCCATCGCGTCGGCGATGAGCTTCCCGATCTCCGCGTCGTTGTTGGCGGAGATGGTGCCCACCTGCGCGATCTCCTTCTTGCCGGCCGTGGGGACGGACAGCTTCCGCAGGTCCTCCACCACCGCCTCGACCGCCCGCTCGATCCCCCGCTTCAGCTCCATGGGATTGGCGCCCGCGGTCACGTTCTTGATCCCCTCGCGGAAGATCGCCTGGGCCAGCACCGTGGCGGTGGTGGTCCCGTCGCCCGCCAGGTCGGAGGTCTTGGTCGCCACTTCCTTCACCATCTGGGCGCCCATGTTCTCCACCGGATCCGAGAGCTCGATCTCCTTGGCGACCGTGACCCCGTCCTTGGTGACCGTGGGCGAGCCGAACTTCTTGTCGATCACCACGTTCCGGCCCTTGGGCCCGAGGGTGACCTTGACCGCCTCGGCCAGGGTGTCGACGCCCTTCTTCAGCTTGCTCCGGGCGTCCACGTCAAAATGCAGTTCCTTCGCTGCCATATCTCGATTCCTCCAAATGGGTCGAAAGGGGGATCAGCCGATCTTCGCCAGGACGTCGGACGCCTTGATGATGATGACCTCCGTGCCGTCCTCCAGCATGAACGGGGTGCCGCTGTACTTCCCGTAGATCACCCGGTCGCCGGTCGCGAGCTCCATCTTGATCCGCTCGCCCTTGTCGGTCGTCCGGCCCGGGCCCACGGCGATCACCTCGCCCTGGGTCGGCTTCTCCTTCGCCGTGTCGGGGATGTACAGCCCGCCCCGCATGCTGGCGGTCTCGTCATCGGGCATGATGACCACCCGGTCCTCCAGCGGAGAGATCTTGATCTTCGGCTTCGCCTTGGTCGCACTGGGCATAACGCTCACCTCGCCTACGGTTGGGAGTTGTAAAATGTTGTGCTTCAATGAATTGGCACTCTCGGCATCCAAGTGCCAGAACTGCCATGAAGGTAATCGAATCACCCCGGAGGTCAAGCAGCCTCACCAGGGTCGTCCCGGTCGCCGCATGGCAACCGGCGTGCTCGATTTTCCTGTCAGAATGGCAGCCGCAGCCGGCCGTTCGCGCCGGGCACGTGCCAGAGGGGCCTGCCTCCCCGAAGCGGGGAGGGCCGGCGATCAGCGGACGGTGATGCGGACGGTGTCGGTCGCGACCGAGGGGAGCGGCACGTGGTCACCGTGACCCAGGACGGCGATCAGGCGATAGAGGCCCGGGGGGAGACTGTCGATCCGCAGTTCGGTGGCGCCGGTGCCGATGTGGAGGAACCCGGGACCCGCCGGGATCGGCATCCCCTCGGGGACCTCCTGGTCGATCAGCAGGTGGTGGTGGCCCTGCCCGTCGGTCCGGAGGCCGTCGGCCGGGACCACGGCCACCCCTCGCGCGGCGAACTGCACGGTGAAGGGCACGCTCACCGTGTCCCCGTCGGCCGGGGCGACGATCGCCACGCCGGGAAGCTCGGCCGGGGCGCGGTCGCGGTCGCCGCACCCCAGCGCGGTCACGCCGAGCAGTGCCGCCCCGACCCACCGCCGGGCGCTCATGGCCGGCTCGCCGGTTCCAGCCGGACGATGGCGGTCGGCGCGCCGCGCCGGTCGTCGAGGGCGAGGTAGAGGTAGCCGTCGGGCCCCTGGCGCACGTCCCGGATCCGGCCCACGCCGCCGACCAGCGTCTCCTCCGCCGTCACCCGGGTCCCGTCCAGGGTGAGCCGGGCCAGCTGCTCCCCCGCCATCCCGCCGGAGAAGAGGCTCCCGCGCCAGCCGGGGAACCGGTCGCCGGTGTAGACCACGAGCCCGCTGGTGGCGATGGACGGGACCCAGATCCGGGCCGGCTGTTCCATCCCTTCACGGTGGGTGCCGCCGTGGATGGCCGCGCCGCTGCCGTAGTTCACGCCGTACCCGATCACGGGCCAGCCGTAGTTGCGGCCCGGCAGGATCAGGTTGAGCTCGTCGCCCCCCTGGGGGCCGTGCTCGGTGGCCCAGACGTCGCCGGTCTCGGGATGGACCACGAGCCCCTGGGGGTTCCGGTGGCCGTAACTCCAGATCTCGGGCCGAGCCCCGGCCCGCCCGACGAACGGGTTGTCGGCCGGCACCCGGCCGTCATCGTGCAGCCGCACGACGGTGCCGTGGTGGTTGGAGAGGTCCTGGGCCGGATGGGCCTCCAGGTCGCCGGCGGGCGGCGCCTGCCGGTCCCCGATCGTGATGAACAGGAAGCCGTTCCGGTCGAAGGCGAGCCGGCACCCGTAGTGCCCCGCGCCGCGGGACTCCGCCACGAAGACGTCCGTCACCCCGGTCAGGCGGCCGTTCTCGTACCGCCCGCGGGCCACCGCGGTGGTGCTGCCCCCGCCTTCCACCGGCTTGGCGTAGCTCAGGTAGAGCAGCCGGTTGGTGGCGAAGGCGGGATGCGGGACCACGTCGAGCAGCCCGCCCTGGCCCCGGGCGAAGACGGCGGGCACGCCGGCCACGGGATCGGGGTCGAGCACCCCGTTCCGCACCGAGCGCAGTCGCCCCGGGCGCTCGGTCACCAGCATCTCGCCCCCCGACAGGAAGGCGATGGCCCAGGGATTCACCAGCCCCTCGACCACCGTGACCACCCGGTAGTCGTGCATGGCGGAGCGCTGGACGGGCCCCTGGCCGGCCAGCGGCTGGGCGGTCCACAGGAAGGCGAGCGCGAGGGCGGCGGCAGTCCGTATCACGATGATTCTCCGGTCAGGCGGCGCAGAATGGCGGTTGAACGAATAACCCGGGCTCCCGGCGGACGTAACCCCGGGCCTACCGGGACCCGGCGCCCCCGGCGGCGGCGCGCCAGGCCGAGGCCCGGTCCCAGACCGGCGGCTTCACGTCGTCCAGGAAGACCTGGAGGTGCGGGAACGGAATCTCGATCTCCGCCTCGTCCAGCGCGGCCTTCCCGGCCTCCAGCACCCGCTGCATCACCGGCATCTCCTGGGCGGCGTCCTCCACCCAGACCCGGACGGCCAGGTCCACGCTGGAGGCGCCCAGCCCGGTGGTCACCACCGTGGGGGGCGGTTCCGCCGCCACGCCTTCCACACCCCGCGCCGCGGCGAGCAGGACTTCCCGCGCCTCGGCCACCCGCTCCTTGTAGGCGATGCCGATCGCGACGTTCACCCGGGTCTTCCCGTACATGGAGTGGTTCACCAGCATGTCGCCGATGATCTGGCGGTTGGGGATGACGACGTAGGTGTGGTCCAGCGTGCGGAGCCGGGTGGTCCGCATGGTGATCTCGGTGACCTCCCCGTAGCGGTCCTGGGTGGTGAGAAAGTCGCCCACCTTGAAGGGCCGGTCCCAGAAGATGAGGAACCCGGCGATCATGTTGGCCACCGTTTCCTGGGCGGCGAACCCGACCGCGATGCCCGCGACCCCCAGCCCCGCCAGCGCCGCCCCCACGTTGAGGCCCAGCTGGCTGGCCGCCATGATGAGGCCCACGATGAGGAGGGTCGCGGTGTACAGGTTGTCCACCAGGAGCCGGATCAGGGCGGGCTGGAATCCCGCCGTGGTCAGCATCCGCCGGAGCGAGGGCCGGGTCAAGCGCACCAGCCCCCAGAACACGAGCAGCACCGCCAGCGCGGCCAGGACGCGGGGCGCGATCGCCACCAGCGTACTGACGACCGCCTCGCGGTTCAGGAACGGCAGATCGAACATCGGGACCTCTCCCTCTCAGCGTGGTTCCGCCCCTGCCCTCACGGCACGGGGTCGTCGAGCACCCGGCGGACCCCGACCCAGCGCTCCCACCACCACCGGCCCTCGGGGTCGGCCTGGTCGAGCCGGCTCACCTTCACCCCGCGGCTCGCGCTGTGGATGAAGCGGCCCGACCCGATGTAGAGCCCGACGTGGGACACGGTGCCCCCCGAGGCGAACACCAGCACGTCGCCCGGCGCCAGCGCGTCGAGCCGGGCGGCCACCGCGCGACCGGCGCGGGCCTGGTCGACGCTGCGCCGCGGCAGGGCCACCCCGTGCTGGCGGTAGGCGTACTGGACCAGTCCCGAGCAGTCGAAGCCGTTCGCGTCGGTCCCCCCCCACACGTAGGGCGTCCCCATCACGTCGAGGGCCGACATCACCACCGCGTCCGCCGCGGCGCTCCGCGGGACCGCCGGGACGGTGAGGGGCACCACCTCGCCGGTCGGGGGCCCGAGGGGCGGCGGCGGGCCGGTACCCCGGCCACCGCCGCCACCACCCCCGCCGATGGGGATCGCCAGCCGGAGCCCCAGTTCGAGCCCGCGGGTCCGGTAGTCGGGGATGCTCCGGTACCGCAGTTCCGCGTGCAGCCCGACCGGCCAGGCGATCAGCCGACGGGCCACCCCGAGGGACCACATGCCCCAGTCGCCGCCCAGCGCGCCGGTGGCGAAGCCGGCCGCGGCGTCCGCGCCCACGGTCCACGCCCCGACCGGTAGCGCGACCTCGCCCCCGAGCCCCAGCAGGTTGCTCTCCGACGCGTCGTACAGGAGGAACGATCCGGTCAGCCGGACCGGCCCCGGGACCCATGGCGCGTAGCCCAGCCAGAATGCGGTGAAGCCCGGCGACGGGAAGCTCCGCCCGCCCCGGAGCAGGATCTCCTGCGCCGCGCCAGGCGTGCCCGCGGTGAGGACCAGCGCGGCGAGCAGCAGCCCCCGCCGCCGGGTCATCGGTCGGGCATCCGGCGCGGGCTGCCGGTGGCGAAGTCGACCCGGTACCGGCCGGCCGGCGCGCACCCGTTCGACAGCACCGCCTGCATCGAGGTGTCGTCGAGCCGCACCGGCGCCTCCCGGGTGTACAGCAGGGGCACCCGGATCCGCGCCGTGTCCCGCCGGATTTCGACGGCGCGTTCGACACAGACCTCGCCGGAGGCGCCGGTGGCCGCCCGGGCATCGGTGAGCCAGACCTGCACCTCGCCCACCTGCAGGACCAGGCTGTCGGCCACGGCCGGCGCTTCGACCGCGGCCGGGGCCGCGGCGTCCCCGGAGCCCGGCGGACGATCGGCGCCGGGGCCGCACCCCAGTGCCACACTCCCCAGCATCACCACCCAGCGTTGCCGTCCGCTCATGGCTCGTCCCCCCCGGCCAGTTCGTGCACGGTCACCGGGACCCCTTCCGGCGTGACGTCGAGCGCTTCCCGGAGCCGCGGCGAGCGCCGCAGCAGCCGCATCCACAGCACGGTGGCCCCGACCGCCGTGACCGCCGCCCCCGCCACCGTCACCGCCACCCCCGCCGTGGAGCCGGGCACGAACCCGGCCACGGCCGCGCCGAACCAGGCCCCGAAAAACGAAGCTGCCCACGCCACGATCGGCGTGAGCAGCCAGCCCAGAATCTTGGCGAGAAGACGGAGCAGGCGCACGGCCCTAGCGGGCGGGGGCTCCCCGTCCCGCCAGGAGGACCGTGAGGGCCAGGGCCGGGAGGTAGGCCACGGCGAAGGTGGGGAGGGCAAGCGCGGCGCCGGGGAACCCGGCGAGCGTCGCCACCACCCCCAGCACCACCGCGAGCCCCACCCCCAGCACCATGACCGTCACCGGCGCGGGTTCGCCCCGGCGCACGGTCTGGCGCGCCATGGCGAAGGCGCCCATCCAGGCCAGGAAGGTCCCCACCATCCACCACACCGGGTGATACCACCAGTTGCTCCCGCCCCCGATCTCGAGCCAGCGGTTGGTGTAGGTGCCGAGCGGCTGCAGGGCCGCGACGTCGATCACCAGGAACACCGCGGTGGCGGCGAGCCCGATGCCGGCGGCCCCCGCGATCCCCTCGATGGTCCGGGCCCGGGTCCACAGCCCGGGGAGCAGGGTGGTCGCGGTCACGCCCGCGAGCACCAGCACCGACCGGACGATCTGCTCAGGGGCGCCGTCCAGGAAGCGTGAGGCCACCGAGAAGAGGAGCACGACCGCGGCCTGCAGGGCGCCCAGCATCGCGGCGCGGCGCAGGATCATGCCGAGGGCGGTCTGGTCGTGGTCGGCCCGGGGGTGCACGGCGGACGTCATGAATCGCTGGCTCCGGCGAGAGGGAGGAACGGGCGAAAGGTAGCGGCGGGGCTGGGGACGGCCAAGACCGCGGCTAGCGTGCGAAGGCGGCCACCACCGCCAGGTCGGTGACCGCCCAGGCGCCCAGCGCGGCATACATCCCCCGCTGGTGTCCCGCCGGATCGAGCCCCCGCCAGCGGGCGGCCCACGGGAGGAGGACCGCCGTCCAGGCGGCCGCCGCCGCGGCCAGCATCGCCCAGCGCCAGCCCGACCCGGGCGGCCACGCCGCCACCCCGCCGGCCCACGCGAAGAGCCCGAACGCCACCGCCACCGACGCGACCGCGAGCGCCAGGCTGCGCGCGGTGCCCAGCGCGACGGCCAGGGTCCGGTCGCCGCGGGCGCGGTCCTCCTCCACCTGGTAGAGCTGGGTGAGCGGATAGAACCCGGCGAAGAGAGGACAGAAGGCCAGCAGGACGAGCCACCCGGTCGCGTCGACCGGGACCCCGGTGGCGGCCCAGCCCGCGTAGGCGGTGAGGGTGCCGAACCCCACCATGTTGATCAGCCAGTCGAGTCCCGCCACCGCCTTCAGGCGAAGAGGCGGCACCGAGTACATCACGGACAGCAGGACACAGAGCCCGTAGGCCACCCGGTAGCCCGCCGGAAGCAGGAAGGCCACGGCCAGGCCCGCCACCATGAGGCCCATTCCGAAGCGCGCGAGCCCGCGGGGCGGCGGCGGGGGCGCGCGGAGGTAGGCGACGTCCCCCTCGTCGCGGTCGAACGCGCTGTTGAGGGCCAGGGTGCCACCGTTGAGGCACACGGTCCAGAGCACGATCCCCAGCACGGCGTCCCGAAGCCCTTCCCCCCGCAACCCCGCCGGGCCCAGGGCCAGCAGGGCGCCCACCGCCGTGTGCGCGGCGACGATCGGCCACTCGGCCGGCCGCAGGTGCAGCAGGTAGTCGAACCGGCGCCCCAGCAGCCGGTAGTCGATGGCGCGCCGCCGCGCCGGAGGCCCGGCCGTCACGGGCGGGGGGCGAGCTCCACGGTATCCCCGGCGGTGACGCGCTGGAGCCGCCCGTCCGCGTCCTCCACCAGCAGGGCCCCGTCCCGGGCGAGCCCCCGCGCCACGCCGGTCACCGGTTCCCGGAGCGCCCGGTTCAGCAGCCAGTCCCGTCGGGCGAAGGCCTCGAGTTCGGCCGTGGTCAGCGGCCCGCTCGCCCGGCCGGCGGCGACCGTCGCCGCCACCACCACCGGGGCCAGCGCGGCGGGGGTGAGGCCGGGGACCTGATCGGCCAGACGGGCGGCCGTGGTCGCCAGCGCCCCGGGCAGCGCGTTCGCCACGTTGAGCCCGATGCCGACCACCACCCAGGCCAGGGTGCCGGCCTCCCAGCGCGCCTCGCTCAGGATCCCTCCCGCCTTGCGACCGTCGAGCAGCAGGTCATTGGGCCACTTGATCGCCAGCGGCGAGAGCGCCGGGTACTGTCGCCCGAGCCGTTCGGCCACGGCCACGCCCACCCGGAGCGCCAGCCCGTCGGGCGCCACGCCCCCCGGGGGGCGCAGCACCACGCTCACCCAGAGCCCGCCGGGGGGCGAGGCCCAGGCCCGTCCCCGCCGGCCTCGCCCGCCGGTCTGCTCCCGGGCCGCGACCGCGGCGCCGTGGGGCGCCCCGCCGCCCGCCAGCCGGTGCGCCGCCTCCATGGTGGACACCAGCCGGTCGTGCCACTCGATCACCGCGCCGCCGCTCCGAACCAGGCGATGGTGAGGAGCCCCACCGCGGCGCAGTACCACGCGAAGTGGTGGAAGCGGCCCCGCTCCAGCAGCCGGACCAGGAAGCGGATGGCCCAGATGCCGCTCAGCAGCGCGGCCAGGAAGGCAGCGGCGAACCCGCCGGTGAGGAGGGCGTCGAACGACTCGATGTGGCGCACCTCGAGCACCGCCGAACCGGCGATCGCCACCACCGAGAGCAGGAACGAGAACTCCGCCGCGGCGGCCGGCCCGACCCGGCCCCAGAGCGCGGCCGCGATGGTGGTCCCCGAGCGCGAGACCGCCGGGAGGATCGCCACCGCCTGGGCCACGCCGATCCCCAGCGCGGCGACCGGGCCGATCCCCTCGCGCGCCGGCCGCCGCACGGCCCAGCGGGTGGACCAGAGGATGGCCGCGGTGAGCAGGAAGTTCACGCCCAGGCCGACCCCGGGCTGGAAGCGCGCCGCGAAGAAGTCGCGGAAGCCGATCCCCGCGATGGCGGCGGGCACCGAGCCCAGCGCCAGCAGCCCGGCGTAGCGCCAGGCCGGGCCCTCGCCGCGGACCAGCCCGACCGCGAGGGTCCGCACCCGCGGAGCGAAGGCGATCAGGACCGACAGCAGCGTGGCCACGTGCAGCCCGATCTCGAACGAGATGCCGGGCGGGTCGTAGCCCAGCAGGGCCTCGCCCAGCACCAGGTGGCCGGAGGAGGAGACGGGGAGAAACTCGGTGAGCCCCTGCACCAGGCCGAGCAGGAGCCCGTCGAGCCACCCCGGCATCAGCCGAGGACCTCCTGGTACACCTGCTCGTAAAGGGGCACGATCCGGTTGGCCCGGAAGGTGTCGGCGCGCTCCACCGCGGCCTGCGCCATGGCCGCGTGCCGCGCCGGGTCACGCAGCAGGTCGATGGCCCGCCGGGCCATGGCCTCGACCGAGCCCGGGGGCTCGAGGATCCCGTTCACTCCGTCGTCGATCACCTCCGGCAGGCCCCCGGCGCGGCTGGCCACCACCGGCACCCCGCAGGCCATCGCCTCCAGCGCGGCGAGCCCGAACGACTCGGACTGGGAGGGAAGCAGGAACAGGTCGCTGGCCTGCAGCAGCTCGGTCACCGAGTCGATCCGGCCGAGGAACCGCACGTCCTCCTCGATCCCGACCTCGCGGGCCTCCCGCTCGGCCTCGCCCCGCTCGGGGCCGTCCCCCAGCATGAGCAGGGTGGCCGGCACGGCCTTCCGCACGCGGGCGAAGATCCGCACCACGTCCCGCACCCGCTTCACCTCGCGGAAGTTCGACGCATGGCACACCACCGCGTGGCCCTCGGGCGCGAGCCCGTCCCGGCGCTTGGGCGACGCGGGCTGGTACTCGCCCAGGCAGACGAAGTTCGGCACCACGTGGATGGGCCGCTCTATCCCGAAGGCCCGGACCGTCTCGTCGCGCAGGTAGCGTGACACGGCGGTGACGGCGTCGGACTGCTCGATGGAGAACTTGGTGATGGCGTAGAAGCTCACCTCCTGCCCCACCAGCGTGATGTCGGTCCCGTGCAGGGTGGTCACGACCTTGAGGTCGCGCCGGCCCCGCAACATCTCGCGCGCCAAATATCCCGTGGTCGCGTGGGGAATCGCGTAGTGCACGTGCAGCAGGTCGAGCCCCTCCTGCAGCGCCACCTCGTGCTGCTTGGAGGCCAGCGCCAGGGTGTAGGGGAAGTGATCGAACAGCGGGTAGTGGCCCGAGCGGGTGTCCACCTCGTGGAAGTAGACCCGGTCCACGTAGCCTCGCAGCCGGAACGGGTAGGCGTAGGTGATGAAGTGGATCTCGTGGCCCCGCCGGGCCAGCGCGAGGCCGAGCTCGGTGGCCACGGCGCCCGATCCGCCGTAGGTGGGGTAGCAGGTGATGCCGATCTTCATCCGGCCGCGCTCCGGGCCCTGGCCGGGGTGGTCCCGGCGGCGCCGGCGGCTTCCCACGCGGCGACGATCTCCGCCGCCACTTCGTCGGCCGGCCGGGTGGCGTCCAGCGTCAGCACCGGGCCGGGCAGCTGGTGCCGGAACCAGGTCTCCTGCCGCTTGGCGTACTGCCGGGTGCTGATGGTGATCGCCTCTGCCACGCTCGCGCGATCGCGGCGCCCCTGCAGGTAGTCCACCGCCTCCCGGACCCCGACGGCGTCGAGTCCCGGCCCGGTGGGCGGCGCCCCGTCGGCCAGCACCGCCGCCACCTCCTCGATCATGCCCCGCCGCACCATCTCTTCCGCCCGGTGCCGGATGCGTCGGTGCAGCACGGGCCGCGGCGCGGTCAGCCGCACGTACCACGGATCGAGCACGCCCCGCGCCCGGGCGATCCGCTGCCAGTATCCCAGCGGGCGGCCGGTGAGCAGCGCCAGCTCCAGGGCCCGCAGGGCGCGCTGCCGACCGCCCCCGCGGAACCCGGGGTCGAGCCGGGTCACCCAGCGGATGAGGGCCGGGTCGTCGAGGGTGCGGAGCCAGTCGTCGAGTGCGCGCCGCCGGGCCGGCTCCATGGGGGGCTCGCGGAAGAGCCCCTCCGCCAGGGCCCGCACGTAGAGCCCGGTCCCCCCCACCACCACCGGCAGCCGCCCGCGAGCCAGCACGTCGGCCACCCAGCCGGCCGCGTCCGCCGCGTAGCGCCCGGCACTGTACCGCTCGCCGGGCTCGACCAGGTCGAGGCCGTGGTGGGGGACCCGGCGGCGCTCCCGGCGGGTCGGCTTGGCGGTGCCGATGTCCAGCCGCCGGTAGACCTGCCGGCTGTCGGCCGAGACCACCTCGAGCGGCCAGTGGGCGGCGAGCGCCAGCGCGACGGCGGTCTTCCCCACCGCCGTCGGGCCCACCAGGACGGGGACCCTAGCGGCGGCCAAACCGGCGCTCCAGCTCCTCGCGGGGCAGCTGCACGATGGTCGAGCGGCCGTGCACGTCGTGGGGCGGGAGCGCGGTGGCGAAGAGCCGGTGCAGCAGTTCCCGCATCTCCGACTCGTGCAGCACCGTCCCGGCCTTCACCGCGGCCCGGCAGGCGTAGGTCGCGGCGAACCGCTCGAACCGGTTGGCCCAGCCGGCGAACCGGCCGCCGGCCAGGTCGGACACCAGGTCGCGCAGGCAGGCCTCGGCGTCGAACCGCGGGTGCGGCGAGGGCACGGCGTGCACCACCACGGTCCGGCCGCCGAACGGCGCGACCTCGAACCCGAGCCGCTCGAGCACGTCGCCGTGCGCGGCCAGCTGGTCCAGCTCCTCGTCGTTGAGGTCGAGGGTGAGCGGCAGGAGCAGCCGCTGGGAGGGCGCGCCGGCGCCGCGCAGCTGGTCCAGCACCTCCTCGTACAGCACCCGCTCGTGCGCCGCGTGCTGATCGATCAGGACCAGCCCGCGCTTGTCTTCGGCGAGCAGGTAGGTCCCGAGGAGCTGACCCAGCAGGCGAAGGTCGGCGAAGCGCAGTCTGCTGGCGGCACCCTCCGCACTGGCCAGGGGTAGCGCGGGTGCCAGCTCCGAGATGGCCGGCGGCGCCTCCGCCAGCACCCAGTCCGTCACACCGTCGCGCGCCGATGCGGGGACGTCCGGAACCGACACGGCGGCGTCACCC
>JBFILX010000019.1:0-18071 GCA_041612035.1 Gemmatimonadales bacterium
GGCGTGGCGCTGTTCGTCTTCCGCCGCCGGCAGCCGGACGCCCCCCGGCCGTTCCGGGTCCCCGGGTACCCCCTGGTGCCCTTCCTGTTCGTGCTCTCCGCCCTCGCCATCGTGGGCAACGCCATCGTGAGCCAGCCCCCGCTGCGCACCCTGCTCGGCCTGGGGTCCGTGGCCCTGGGCATCCCCGCCTACCTCGCCTGGCGCCGCCGGGCCGGCTGAGTCCGGCCCGGTCCGGGGGGGGCCGGTTCCGCCTCCCATGCAAGCAGTCACTTGCTTGCAGCCGGGCGCGCCGTTAGGCTTGGCCGCCATGGACATCCAGCACCGCATCCTCGAGGCCGCCGCCCGGGTGTTCGCCGAGGGCGGGTTCCGGGGCGCCACCACGCGCCGGATCGCCCAGGAGGCCGGGGTGAACGAGATCACCCTGTTCCGCCACTTCGGCTCGAAGGAGCGGCTCCTGCTCGCCGCCATCGCGGTGGTGGACCGGGTCCCCCGCGAGGCCACCCTCCCCGCGCGGCCCCGCGACCCCCGGGCCGAGCTGCTCACCTGGGTCCGGCACGAGATGGACCACCTGCTGGACCGCCGGTCGCTCATCTGCGCGTGCATGGCGGAGATCTCCGAGCACCCCGAGCTGGTCCCCCCCGGCAACCACCCGGTCGCCGCGGTCCGGGCCCTGCGCGACTACCTGGCCGCGCTGCAGGCGGAGGGCATCGCCACGGCGCCGTTCGATCCCGGCACGGCCGCGACCATGCTGATGGGGGTGCTCTTCGGCGACGCGATGGGCCGGGGGGTGATCCCCGATCTCTACGACAACGACCTCGACCAGGCGCTCGAGCAGTACGTGGAGCTCTTCCTGCGCGGCATCGGCGCGGCGGCCGCGGCCGGCAAGCGGGCCCGCCCCCGGGCGGCGCGGCGATGAGTCGCGGCGCCCTGCTCCTGCTCCTGGCGCTGGCGGCGGCCGGGCCCGCCGCGGCCCAGGCCCCCGGCACGCGGGCGCTGTCGCTGGACGAGGCCCTCCGGCTCGCGCACCCCGCCAGCGAGTCCCTGGCGCTGGCCCGGGCGGCGCTCGACCAGGCCCGGGGAGAGGAGCTCCGGGCCGGTGCGGAACGCTTCCCCCAGCTCACCGCCTCGTTCGGCTACAACCGGCTCCTGCGGTCGCAGTTCGAGGGCTTCTCCTTCGGCAGTGATTCCGCCGACGGGGGCGAGTTCGACGACCTGCCGTTCGGCCGCCGGAATGCCTACAGCGCCGACCTCGCGCTGTCGCAGACCCTCTACGCCGGCGGGCGGCTGGCGAGCCAGGCGCGGGCCGCCGACGCCGGACGCCGGGCGGCGGGCCTGGGCGTGACGACGGCCGAGGCCCAGCTCACCCTCGACGTGGTCACGGCCTACTTCGATGCCGCCCTGGCCGAACGCGAGCTGGAGATCGCCACCATGACCCTGCGGCTGGCGGACTCGACGCTGCGCCTCGTGGAGGTGCGGCAGGCGGCGGGCACGCAGCCCGAGTTCGACCTGCTGCGGGCCCGCGTGGCCCGGGACAACCAGCGGACCGCCGTCATCCAGCGCCGCACCGGCCGGGACCTGGCGCAGGTGCGCCTCCGCCAGGTGCTCAACCTGCCCCTGGACGAGCCCCTCCTCCTCACCACGCCGCTGACCGATTCGGCGGTGGCCGCGGTGCCGGCGCTCGCCGGTCTCCTCGCCGAACCGCCCGACACCGGCACCGGCGGCCGGGCCTCGGTCCGTCAGGCCGCCGAGGCGGTCGATGCCGGGGCGGCCACGCTCGAGGCGGCCCGGGCCCAGCGCCTGCCGTCGCTGGTCATCACGTCGCAGTACGGCCGGGTCGGGTATCCCGACGACCTGAGCCCCTTCGCCATCCGCTATCCCACCAACTGGAACATCAGCCTCGGCGTCCGGGTCCCGCTGATCACCGGCGGCCGGATCCGGGGCGAGACGATGATCGCCGAAGCCGGCCTGCGCCAGGCCGAACTGCGCCTGCAGCAGGCCCGGGAGGCCGCGGCGTTCGCCACCCGGCAGGCCCTGGCCGAGCTCGAGGCGGCGGAGGCCGCTTCGCGGTCGACCGAGGGAACCGTGGGCCAGGCGGCGCGGGCCTACGGCATTGCCGAGATCCGGTTCCGCGAAGGGCTCTCGACCCAGGTCGAGCTGGCCGACACCCGCCTCGCCCTGCAGACCGCCGAGAGCCTCCGGGCCCGCGCGGCCCGCGACCTCGCGGTGGCCCGGATCCGTGTCGCCCTGCTCCCCGACCTGCCGCCGGGCGCGGCGGGCGGCCCTTCGACCTTTGTGCCGTCAGGAAGCACCCCATGACCCCTCGGTTCCCGACCGCCCCGACCCGGCCACGGCTGCTCGCCGGCACCTTCCTCCTCCTCGGCGCAGCCGCGGTGGCCGCCGGCTGCGACGGGGCTGACGCGGCGGACGGCCGGCCGGAACAGACCGCCGTGACGCTGCGCCCGGGCGACCTGATCGTGATCGCGCCGCGCGACCTCGCGTCCGGGCCGGCGCTGTCGGGCTCGCTGGTGGCGGAGCGCCAGGCGACCCTGCGGGCCGAGGCCTCGGGGACCGTGATCGAGGTCCGCGCCGAGCCGGGCCAGGCGGTGGGGCCCGGCGCGGTGCTGGTCCGCCTCGACGCCTCCGCGATCGTGGAGGCGGTGCGGTCGGCGGAATCGGCCCGGCGCAGCGCGCTCGAGGCCCTCACGGTGGCCCGGCGGAACGCGGAGCGGGCCGAGCGGCTGGAGGGGGTGGGCGCCATCGCCGCGGTGGACCTGGAGCAGGCGCGCACCGCGGCGACCGGAGCCGAGGCAGGGCTGGCCGACGCGGAGGCCCGACTGGCGGCCGCCCGGCGGCAGCTCGCCACGACGGTGCTCCGCGCGCCCTTCGGGGGCGTGGTGTCGGAGCGGCCCGTGCGGGTGGGCGACGTGGTCCAGACGGGAACGTCCCTGGTGTCGGTGGTGGACCCGCGGAGCCTCCGGCTCGAGGCCGCGGTGCCGGTCGCGGCGCTGGAGGGGCTCGAGGTCGGCACCCCGGTGGACTTCAGCGTCGGCGGCGTGGCGGACCGGGCCTTCCGGGGTGAGGTGATCCGGATCAACCCGGTGGTCGATCCCGGCACCGGCCAGGTCCGGGTGGTGGCGGCGATCCCCAACGCGGAGGGACGCCTGATCGGCGGGCTCTTCGCCCAGGGCCGGGTGGCTACCGTGCGGCGTACCGCGCTCGCCGTCCCGGTGAGCGCCCTCGACGCCCGGAACGCCGTCCCCTCGGTGCGCCGGATCCGGGGCGGCGCGGTGGAGATCGTGGCGGTGAGCCTCGGTCTGCGGGACGATGCCCAGGACCTGGTCGAGGTGCTGAGCGGTCTCGCGGCCGGCGACACGGTCCTGGTGGGCGGGGCCCGCGGGCTCGCCGCCGGGGCCCGCGTCATGGTCGTCCGGGAGTAGCGGATGTTCCTCTCCGACAACGCGATCCGCCGGCCGGTGCTGACCATCGTGGCCATGCTGGCCCTGGTGGTCTTCGGGGGCTTCGCGCTCTTCACCCTCAAGACCGACGAGTTCCCCGACGTTCAGCCCCCCTACGTGTCGGTGGGGGTCGTCTATCCCGGCGCCGACCCCGAGACGGTGGAGAAGGAGGTGCTGGACCCCCTGGAGGAGGCCATCACCTCCATCAGCGGGGTGAAGCGGGTGGAGGGCAAGGCTTCCGACGGGTTCGCCAGCCTGCTGGTGGAGTTCCTGTTCGAGAAGCCGCTGAGCGAGGCCACCCAGGACATCCGCGACCAGATCTCCGTGGTCCGGAACGACCTGCCGCCCGAGATCGACGAGCCGGTCATCCGGAAGTTCAACGACACCGACCGGCCGATCGTGTCGCTGGCGCTGTCGTCGGAGGTGCTCTCCCCCCGGGAGCTCACCCAGCTGGCCGATCCGGGCATCACCCGGGAACTCCGGTCGCTCGCGGGCGTGGCCGAGGTCCTGGTCACGGGCAAGCGGGAGCGGGAGCTCACGGTCGAGCTGCGGCCGGCGGCGATGCAGGCGGCGGGGGTCAGCGTGGGAGCGGTGGTCCAGGCGCTCCAGGCCCAGAACCTGGCGGCCCCGGTGGGCCGGCTGGAAGGCGACCTGGAAGAGCGGGCGATCCGGATCAGCGGCCGCCTGGCCGGGCCGGAGGACTTCGCCCGGATGGTGGTGAGCGAGCGGAACGGCCGGCTGATCCGGCTGGGGGACCTGGCCACGGTCCGGGACGGCGCGGAGGAGGAGCGCTCGCTCGCCCTGTTCAACGGGCGGGAGGCGGTGGGGATCGACATCAAGAAGGCGCGGGGCTACAGCACCACCGACGTCGCCGGCCGGATCCTGGCGGAGGTGGACGGGCTGCGGAGCACCCTGCCCGCCAACGTCGAGCTGAGCGTGGTGCGGAACACCGGCACCCGGGTGGCCGCCTCCGTCCGGAGCGTGCAGCAGGCCCTGTTCGAGGGTGCCCTGCTGACCGTGCTGGTGGTGTTCCTGTTCCTCAACTCCTGGCGGTCCACCGTCATCACCGGCCTGGCCCTCCCGGTGTCGGTGCTGGCCTCGTTCATCGCGGTCTGGGTGTTCGGCTTCACCCTGAACACGATGTCCCTGCTGGGCCTGTCCCTGGCGATCGGGATCCTGATCGACGACGCGATCGTGGTGCGGGAGAACATCGTGCGCCACGTGGAGATGGGGAAGGACCACCTGACGGCGGCCCACGAGGGCACCGACGAGATCGGGCTGGCGGTGACGGCCACCACCTTCTCGATCCTCGCGGTGTTCGTCCCCATCGCCTTCCTGCCGGAGGTCGCCGGCCAGTGGTTCAAGCCGTTCGCCCTCACCATCGCGGTCGCCGTGCTGGTCTCGCTCCTGGTGTCCTTCTCCCTCGATCCGATGCTCTCCGCCTACTGGCCCGACCCCCACCGGGCGGAGGCCGACAAGGCCTGGATCACCCGGCGGCTGGACCGGTTCAACGCCTGGTTCGACCGGCAGGCGGGCCGCTACCGGCGGCTCATCGCCTGGGCGCTCGACCACCGGCTCGCGGTGTCGGCCATCGCCATCGGGACCTTCGCCTTCGCCCTGGCCATGCCCGCCCTCCGGCTGGTGGGGGTGAGTTTCTTCCCCGCCGACGACCGGAGCGAGATGAACGTCCGGATCGAGACCCCGCCCGGGTCCAGCCTGGCGTACACCCGGCAGCGCGCGGAAGAGGCCGCGGCGATCCTGCGGCAGTACCCCGAGATCGAGTACACCTACACCACGCTGGGCGGGGGCCTGGCCGGGGCGGTGGACGAGGGGAACATCTACGTGCGGTTCTCCCCCAAGCACGACCGGCGGCGCAGCGTGGACGAGGTGGCCGACGCGGCCCGGCCCGCCCTGGGGCGGATCGCGGGGGTGACCCTGGCGGTGTACACCACCGACTTCGGGGGCGGGCGCAAGCAGCTGCAGCTCGACGTGCGGGGGAGTGACGCGGGGCAGCTGGCCGACGTGGCCGACCAGGTGATGGCCGTGGTCGCGCCGGTGCCCAACGTGGTCGACCTGGCCCTCTCCACCCGGGGGCAGAAGCCGGAAGTCCGGGTGGACGTGGACCGGGGACTGGCCGGGGCCCTGGGGATCAGCGTGGGCCAGGTGGCCCAGGCGCTCCGGCCGGCCTTCGCCGGGGTGGACGTGGGCGACTGGATCGATCCGACCGGCGAGGTGCGCGACGTGCGGGTGCGACTCGCCCCCGAGGCGCGCCGGCGGCTCACCGACCTGCGCGAGCTGCCCCTGGTGGTGGCCACCCCCACCGGGACCGCCGTGGTCCCGCTCGGCCAGGTGGCGACGGTGACGGCCGACCTCGGGCCCGCGATCATCGACCACCTCAACCGCGACCCCGTGGTGACCGTGGGATGGAACGTGGCCGGCCGCAGCACCGGTGAGGTGATGGCCGACGTGCAGGCCCGGTTGGCGCCGGTCGGGGTCCCCGACGGGGTGCAGATCACCGTGGGCGCCGAGGCGGAGCAGCAGAACGAGGTGTTCGCCCGCATCTTCCAGGCGCTGGGGGTGGCGGTCCTGCTCATGTACCTGATCCTGGCCATGCAGTTCGGCTCGTTCCTCGACCCGCTGGCGATCATGCTCTCGCTGCCGCTGTCGATGATCGGGGTGATGCTGGCGCTGGCCCTGACCGGGAACACCATCAACATCATGAGCCTGATCGGGGTGATCCTGCTGATGGGGATCGTGGCCAAGAACGCCATCCTCCTCATAGATTTCGCGAAATGGGCGCGTACCCGCGACGGCATCCCCCTCCGCGAGGCCTTGATCGAGGCCGGCGCGATCCGGCTCCGGCCGATCCTCATGACCACCTTCGCGCTGATCGCGGGGATGATCCCCATCGCCCTGGGCGGCGGGGAGGGCGCCCAGTTCCGGGCCCCGCTGGGGATCGCGGTGATCGGCGGGGTGATCACCTCCACCCTCCTCACGCTGGTGGCGATTCCCACCTTCTACGAGATCCTGGACGAATGGCGCAGCGCCCTGCTCGGCCTGTTCGCCCGGTGGTTCCCCGGCGCCCGGGCCCCGGCGCCCGCGCCCGTCCCGGGCACCGACGGCTGATCCCCGCCCGGTGAGCGCCCCCAAGCGGCGGGTCACCGTCCAGGATGCGTGGCGCGAGTCGCGCGACCTGATCCGGCGCTACCGGGGCCGGCTGGCGATCGGCATGGTCCTCATGCTGGTGAGCCGGCTCGCGGGGCTGGTCATGCCCGCCAGCTCCAAGTACCTGGTCGACCACGTCATGGTCGCCCGGCAGTACGACCTGCTGCTCCCCATCGCGGCGGCGGTCCTGGTGGCGGCCCTGATCCAGGGCACCACCGGCTTCGCCCTCTCCCAGGTGCTGGGGATCGCCGCCCAGCGGGCGGTCACCGACATGCGGCGCCGGGTGGAGGCCCACGTCCTCCGGCTCCCGATCCGCCAGTTCGACTCGACCCAGACCGGGATCCTGATCTCGCGCATCATGACCGACGCGGAAGGGATCCGGAACCTGGTCGGCACCGGCCTGGTGCAGCTGAGCGGCGGCCTGGTGACCGCCACGATCGCCCTGGGCGTGCTGTTCTGGCTCAACTGGCAGCTGACCACGATCACGATCGTCTTCCTGCTGCTCTTCGGCGGGGGACTGGCCTTCGCCTTCGTGAAGCTGCGGCCGATCTTCCGCGAGCGCAGCAAGATCAACGCGGCGGTGACCGGCCGGCTGGCCGAGTCGCTGGGGGGCATCCGGATCGTGAAGTCGTACGTGGCCGAGCGGCGGGAAGACCTGATCTTCGCGCGCGGCGTGCACCGGCTGTTCCGCAACATCGCCACCAGCATCACCGGTGTCTCGGCCATCGGGTCGCTGACCACCCTGGTGGTGGGCGCCATCGGTGCCCTGATGATCCTGGTGGGGGGCCGGGCGGTGCTGGACGGCTCGATGACCCTGGGCGACTTCGTGATGTACGTCTTCTTCGTGGGGATGGTCGCCGCGCCCCTGATCCAGATCGCCTCGATCGGCACCCAGATCAGCGAAGCCTTCGCCGGCCTCGACCGGATCCGCGAGGTGCTCTCCCAGACCACCGAAGACGAGGAGGACCGGAACCGCCGCCCGGTGCCGCCGCTCTCGGGCGAGGTGGTGTTCGAGCGGGTGGACTTCGCCTACGTGCCCGGCACCCCGGTGCTGCGCGACGTCAGCTTCCGGGCCGCCCCGGGCACCACCACCGCGCTGGTCGGCTCCTCGGGCTCGGGCAAGAGCACGCTCATGAGCCTGGTCATGGCGTTCAACCAGCCGCAGGGCGGGCGGGTCCTGATCGACGGGCACGACCTGGCCGGCTTCCGGCTGCGGGAGTACCGCTCGCAGCTCGGCATCGTGCTGCAGGACAACTTCCTGTTCGACGGGTCGGTGGCCGACAACATCCGGTTCTCGCGGCCGGATGCCTCCGACGCCGAGGTGGAGGCGGTGAGCCGGGTGGCGCACTGCCACGAGTTCATCACCGGCTTCCCGGAGGGCTACGCCACGGTGGTGGGCGAGCGGGGGGTCAAGCTCTCGGGGGGACAGCGTCAGCGGGTGGCGATCGCCCGCGCCATCCTGGCGGACCCGGCGATCCTGCTGCTGGACGAGGCCACCTCCAGCCTGGACAGCGAGAGCGAGGCGATGATCCAGGACGGGCTCGCGACCCTGCGGCGCGGGCGCACCACCTTCGTGATCGCCCACCGGCTCTCGACGATCATGAGCGCCGACCAGATCCTGGTGCTGGAGGAAGGGCGGATCGTGGAGCGGGGGAGCCACCCCGAACTGCTGGCGCGGGGCGGGCGCTACCGGGAGCTGTACGACCGGCAGTACAAGCTGGAACTGAACCGGTTCATCAACCCCGGCGAGGACTTCACCCCCGACCTCCCCGCCGTCGAGGTGCCGGGCACCGGGACCTGACCCTCAGAGCCGGATGGGGAGCCGCCGGACCCGCCGGCCGGTGAGCGCGAACACGGCGTTGGCCACCGCGGGGGCGATCGGCGGTACGCCCGGCTCCCCCACCCCGCCCGGCGCCTCGCCCCCGGGGACGAGGTGCACCTCCACCCGGGGCATCTCCCCCATCCGGAGCACCGGATAGTCGTGGAAGTTGCCCTGGACCACGCGCCCGCGGTCCAGGGTCACCTCGCCCATCAGCGCCGCCGTAAGCCCGTACGCGATCGCCCCGGTGAGCTGGGCCTCGACGGTGTCGGGGTTCACCACCACCCCGCAGTCGAAGGCACAGACCACCCGGTCCACCCGGAGCGACCCGCCGTCCAGCCGGACCTCGGCCACCTGCGCGCAGACGCTCCCGAACGACTCGTGCAGCGCCACCCCCCGGCCCACCCCGGCCGGAGCCGGGGTGCTCCACCCGGCCCGCTCCGCCACCGCCTCCAGCACCCGGCGATGCCGTGGCGCCTGGGCCAGCAGCGCCAGGCGGTAGGCCACCGGGTCGCGGCCCGCGGCGGCCGCCAGCTCGTCCACGAAGCACTCCACGGCGAAGGCGGTATGGGTGTGGCCCACCGCGCGCCAGAAGCCGACCGGGACGCCCAGGTCGGCCTGGGTGTAGCGGACCTCGAGGTCGGGGATGCCGTAGGGGAGGTCGCGGGCCCCTTCCACCGCGGTCTCGTCGATCCCGCCCTTCAGGGGGCCGCCCAGGTGGGCCACGAACTGGGGCACGTACCCGGGAATGAACCGGGAGATGATGGAGGGGGCGACGACGTGGTGCGCCCAGGCGACCGGCAGGCCGTCGGCCCCGAGCGCGGCGCGCAGCGCGTGGTGATTCCCCGGACGGTAGAAGTCGTGCCGGACGTCGTCCTCCCGGGTCCACAGGAGCCGGATCGGCACCCCGGGCAGCTGGGCGGCGACCGCCACCGCCTCGGCCACGAAGTCGCTCTCCGACCGGCGCCCGAAGCCGCCCCCCAGGTTGGTGGTGTGGATCGTGACCCGGTCCTGCGAGACGCCGGCGGCCTTGGCCGCGACGCCGCGCGACCCGCCCCCGAAGAGCGCGGGCGCGGCCTGGGACTGGGTGGGCACCCAGACCTCCACCTCCCCGTCGCGCACCACGGCGGTGGCGTTCATCGGCTCCATGCAGGCGTGGGCCAGGTACGGCAGGTCGTAGGCCGCCTCCACCACGGTGGACGCCCCCTCGAGCCCCCGGGCCCCCCGCCCGCGCTTCACCGCCTCCCGTCCCTCGCTCTCCGCCGCCAGGCGATGCAGCCGGGTGGTGACCTCGTCGCTGGTGAGTCCGGCGAGCCGGCCCTCGTCCCACGTGACCTTCAACGCGTCGCGTCCCCGGATGGCGTGCCAGGAGGTGTCGCCCACCACGGCGACTCCGGACGGCACCCGGAGCACGTGGCGCACCCCGGGCAGGGCGAGGGCCGGGGTGGGATCCACCTCGCGCACCGTGCCGCCGAACACCGGGCAGCGGGCGATGACCGCCACGAGCGCGCCCTCCGGCCGCACGTCCTGGCCGTACACGATCCGTCCCGTCACCTGGTCGGCCAGGTCCAGCCGGGGCACCGGGGTGCCCAGCAGGCGGAAGGCCTCGGGCGACTTGAGCGGCACGTGGTCAGGCGGGGTGAGCCGCGCCGCCGCGAGCGCCAGCGCCCCGTAGTCCAGCCGGCGGCCGCTGGCGTCGTGGATCACCTGGCTCGACTCGGTCCGGCACTCGGCGGCCGGCACGCCCCACTCCGCCGCCGCCGCGGCGACCAGCATCGCCCGCGCGGTGGCGGCCGCCTCGCGCAGGGGCCCCCAGGCGGCGCGGACGCTGGTGCTGCCGCCGGTGATCTGGGCCCCGATGAGCGGGTTGTCGTAGGCGCGGTTGGCCGGGGCGAACTCGTAGCGGACCCGGCTCCAGTCGGCGTCGAGCTCCTCCGCCACCAGCATCGGCAGGGCGGTGCTCACCCCCTGCCCCATTTCGGAGCGGTCGACCACCACGGTCACGTGGCCGTCGGCGGCGATGCGGATCCAGGCGTCCGGCGCGAACACGCCGTCACCCGCCGCGGGCGGGGTCTCCCCGCGGCAGGCGCCCAGGCTGATGCCCATGGTGAACGCCGCCCCGGCCGCGGTCACCTGCAGGAAAGCGCGCCGATCCATGCCGGATCCCGCCCGGTCCGCGCTCACCGCGGATCTCCCGCGGCGCGGTGGATGGCCGCGCGGATCCGCTGGTAGGTCCCGCAGCGGCAGAGGTTCCCCGCCATCGCCTCGTCGATCTCCGCGTCGGTCGGCCTGGGCGAGCGGGCGAGCAGCGCGGCCGCCGACATGATCTGCCCCGCCTGGCAGTAGCCGCACTGCGGCACCTGCAGCGCGACCCAGGCCCGCTGCACCGGGTGGCTCGCGTCGGCCGGCAGCCCCTCGATGGTGGTCACGGTCCGGCCCCCGACCGAGCCCACGGGGGTCTGGCACGAACGGACCGGCTCGCCGTCCAGGTGCACGGTGCACGCGCCGCACTGGGCGATGCCGCAGCCGTACTTTGTCCCGGTCAGCGCCAGCACGTCGCGCAGCACCCACAGCAGGGGCATCTCGGGCGGGACGTCCACGGGACGGACCACCCCGTTCACGCGGAGTTCGATCATGGCCCCTCCTAGCGGCGGGTCAGCCCGTAGCCCCCGGGGTCGAGCAGGGAGAAATCGTCCCGGGCCGCGGCCTGTTCGATAAACATGGTATAGGCGGGGAGCAGCGCCACGTCGGGGATCCGCACGCGGAGCATGTCCCCCGACACGATGGCCCCGGTCACCACCACCCGGGTGGACCCGGTGAGCCCGATCGGCGCGGAGGAGACCCGGTAGCCGTTCAGGCCGGTGATGTCGATGACCGGGCCGTTCAGCTGCAGGAGGATCGCCCCGGTGCGGTTGTGGCCGGCGGTGAGGCTGATCGTCATCTCGCCGCCCACCGGGCCCGGGGGCGGGCCGTTGCCGCCGCAGCCCGCCGCCACGACGAGCCCCGCCACGATCGCGGTGAGGCGGCGGGTCACCGGTCGCCTCCGGTCCGGGTCTGAGCCGAGGCGGCCGGCGGGGCCAGGCCCAGGCGCTGCAGGAACGCCAGGTAGTCGCCCACGTCGTAGGAGCCGTTCCGGTTCCCGAAGGTGTCGAGGAAGGTCCGTTCGTCGAGGGTGAGGGTCGCGGTGCCGAGCAGATGGGACGTGGCGGACGAGACCGCGATGTCCAGCGCCGGGAGGAACGCGGCGTGCAGGTCGAACGGCCGGGTCATGACCAGCGCGAGGACGGGGTTCCGGGTCGTGGTGTCGCCCTCCCACCCGGCGAACAGGATGCCTCCCGGGGGCGAGGCGGTGAGGGTCACCGCGGCGCCGTCGGGCAGGAAGAACCCCTCGGCCAGGTTGCCCGGGGCGCTGGCGCTGACCGCCCCGCCTCCGGCCGAGCTCACCAGCAGGCGGTGGTCGGCGTGGAAGGCGGCGGACACCGTGTCGGGCACCGTGCCGGCCACCAGGGTGTGGACCCGGGGCCGGCCGTTGCTCCACCCCACGAAACGGGCCCGGGTCCGGTTGAGGTTCACGAACTGGACGGTGTCGGCCTCCAGCAGGGCCGTGTCGCCGGGCGCCAGGGCCTCCTCGAGCCGGGAGCCCGCCACCCCGTTGAGCCGGATGCGCGCGCCGCTCAGCGTGGACGAGAAGAGCGACGGTTCCCGCCGGACGAACCGGAACCGCATGATCTGACCCGGCAGCTGTTCGATGCGGTCGATGACGAAGCCGAGGTATTCCCCCAGGTTGCTGCGCGCGGCGGGGTTGGAGGTCAGCGCGAACCGGGTGTTGCCCGTGCTCCCCGGATAGGAGTCGCCCGGGTCGCCGCGGTTCCGGAGCCCCGGGGTGCGGAGCTGGTTGAGCCCGTCGGCCTGCATGAGCGACACGCCCTGCCGGCTGCCGGTGTTCACCCGGTTGCCCGAGCGGCCCAGGTTGATGCGCGCGTCGTCCACCAGCCAGACCAGGAGCCCCGGGGCCTTCTTCTTGGCGGACACCGGGTTCATCTGGGCCGTGTCGCTCTGGAGCGCCTGGCGGTTCTCCACCAGCACGTAGAACCCGGGGGGCCCGGCCCGGGCGATGAACACGGTGTCGGTGAGCTGGCGCGGTCCGGTCGTCACGGTGCGCGTCGTGGTCAGCTCGGTCAGGGTCACCCATCCCACCTGGGACAGCGACCACGCCTCGAAGCTGGCCGGGCTGTAGGCCATGGCGAAGTTCCCGCTGCCCATCAGGCCCCATTCGCCGATCCCCTCGGTGCGCGAGGCCGCGTCGGTGTCGTACAGGTCGGGGAGGCCGAAGACGTGGCCGGTCTCGTGGGCGATGGTCCCGATCGGCATGATCTCGTTGGGCAGGCACCCGGTGCGGCCGCCCAGCTGGGACTGGATCGTGTAGTCGCTCACCACCAGGAACTGCCCCGGAATGGGCTGGCCGTTCGTCCCGCGGCGGGGCGTCCGGGTGACGTAGGGCGACCCGTTGTTCCAGGCGCTCATCACGAACCGGTGGGCCCAGATCCCGGTGGTCCCGCAGGAGCCGTCCACGGTGGGGTGCAGGAAGGCCACCGCGTCCACCACCCCGTCGTCGTCGCCCGAATTGGGGATGCCGTCGGGCCCGTCGTTGTCGTACCGGTTCCAGACGGTGTCCGCCCCGGGACGCACCGAGATGGAGTCGAGCGCGGCGATCAGCATGGCCCCGAACCGCCGTCCCCCGTTGGGGCAGCTCACCGTCACCCCGATCCCGTTGCAGTTGTCCTGGTAGTAGGCCGCCGTGGTGTCCATCCGGGCGGGCGAGAAGACCCGGCCCTCGATCCGGACCAGGGCGTTGGAGAGTTCCTCGTAGTAGGTCCGGAGGGTGTAGGCCCGGCCCGGGAAGGGGGCCGTGGAGAAGAGCAGGTCGGCGAACGACTCCACCGGGTAGGCCACCGGCACGTCGGCGTAGGCGATCAGCACCACCGGCAGGTGGAAGGTGCCCGTGATCGCCAGGTCGGAAAGCGCCCCGCCCTGCGCGAGCACCGCCGCGCCCGCCCGGGGCGCGTTCAGCAGCCCGAACGAGCCGGCCCGCATCAGCGCGGCCCGCCGCTCGCGCACCGCGGCCGCCCGTTTCCGCCAGGCCCCGTCTGGCCGGAAATCGTACCCGGGGACCTCGAACCGGCGTGGTTCTCCGGGCACCTGGGCCGCGCCCGGGGTCGGGAGCGCGACCCCCAGGACGACCGCGGCGGCCAGGTATCGCAGGGGGAATGGCAGGGACAGGGAGGACATCTCCGGGCAGGGGACGACCGGGCGGTCGCGGGCCGCACCGCGCCGGTCAGGGATAATAGCCGGCGCCCCCCCGGCAGCGGCTTTCTGCTTGTTTTCGGGAGGGCGATCCGTTAAGATAACTCGTTGCGTGACATGGCCGTGACCCCCATCTGCCCGGAGCCGCGAGCGACCGTGCCGCCTACCGTTGCATCCAGCACCCCGATCTTCGAAAAGTGCCACCAGTTCACCAAGGCTGACGAGGTCAAGGCCGCGGGACTGTATCCCTATTTCAAGCCGATTTCGGAGTCGGAGGACACCGTCGTCGTCATCGAGGGCGTGCGGCGGGTCATGCTCGGGTCGAACAACTACCTCGGGCTGACCCACCATCCCAAGGTGCTCGAGGCGGCCACCCGGGCCCTGCACCGGTACGGCTCCGGCTGCACCGGGAGCCGGTTCCTGAACGGCTCGCTCGACCTGCACGTCCAGCTGGAACAGGCCCTCGCGGAGTTCCTGGGCAAGGAGGACTGCATCGTCTTCTCCACCGGCTACGGGGCCAACCTGGGGCTCATCGCCGGCCTGGTGGGACGGGGGGAGAAGGTCTACCTCGACAAGCTGGACCACGCCTGCATCGTGGACGGCGCCAAGCTCTCCTACGGCGAGACCGAGCGGTTCAACCACGGGGATCTCGTGGGGCTCGAGCGGCTGCTGCAGCGGGCGCCGGCGGCGATCGGCAAGCTGGTGGTGGTGGACGGGGTCTACTCGATGGAGGGCGACATCGCCGACGTGCCGGAACTGGTGCGGCTCTGCCGCAAGTACGGCGCCGCCCTGGCGGTGGACGACGCCCACGCGCTCGGCGTGCTGGGTCCGAAGGGCGACGGCACCGGGGCCCACTTCGGGATGCAGGACGAGGTGGACATCATCGCCGGGACCTTCTCGAAGTCGCTGGCCTCGGTCGGCGGGTACGTCGCCGGGTCGGAGCGGGTCATCAACTTCCTGCGCCACAACAGCCGCCCGTTCATCTTCACGGCCGCCCTGCCGCCGGCGAACACCGCGGGGGTGCTGGCCGCCCTGGAGGTGGTCAAGTCCGAGCCCGAGCGGCGTGACCAGGTGTGGCACAACGCCCGGCGGCTGCAGGACGGCCTGCGCGGGCTGGGTTTCGACATCGGGCCCACCCAGACCCCCATCGTGCCCGTGCTGATCGGCCCGCTCGACAAGACCATGATCATGTGGCGCCGGATGTACGACGCGGGGGTCTTCACCAACCCGGTGGTGCCGCCGGCGGTGCCCCCGTCGCAGTGCCGCCTGCGCACCAGCGTGATGGCCACGCACACGGACGAGCAGATCGACTTCTGCCTCGACGCGTTCGCCCGCATCGGCCGGGAGCTGGGGGTCATCTGACCGCCCTGCGGGTCCGGCCGGCGGAGACCGGCCGCGACCTCCGGCGGTTCATCGCCCTGCCCTATCGACTGCACGCGCGGGACCCCATGTGGGTCCCGCCGTTGCGTCGGGAGGTCGGCGCCCTGCTCGACCGGCGGCGGAACCCGTTCTTCGACCACGGCGAGGCGGCCTACTTCCTGGCGGAGCGCGACGGGGCGGTGGTCGGGCGGGTGGCGGCGATCGCCAACCGGCTCCACAACGAAGTGCACCACGACCGGGTCGCCTTCTTCGGGTTCTTCGAGGCCGAGCGCGATCCGGCGGTGGCCGAGGCGCTCCTCGGGGCCGCCGCGGCGTGGGCGCGGGAGCGCGGGTTCGACACCCTGCGCGGCCCGGCCTCCTTCTCCACCAACGACGAGTGCGGACTGCTGGTGGACGGCTTCGACACGCCGAACACCATCATGATGCCCCACAACCCGCCCTGGTACGAGGACCTGGTCACCGGGGCCGGGTTCCACCCCGTGAAGACGCTGCTGGTCTACCAGGGCGGCTCGATGGCGGGCCCCGCGCCCGTCCCGGCCCGGCTCACCCGCGCCGCGTCCCTGCTGCTGCAGCGGGAAGGCCTGACCCTGCGCACCCTCGACCTCCGCCGCTTCCGGGCGGCGGTCGACCTGATCAAGCGGCTCTACAACCGGTGCTGGGAGATGAACTGGGGGTTCGTCCCCATGACCGACCGGGAGATCGACCACCTCGCGACCCAGTTCCGCCCGGTGGTGGTACCGGAGATGATCCCCATCCTGGAGAAGGACGGCGAGCCGGTGGCCTTCGGGCTGGTGCTCCCCGACCTCAACGAGATGCTGCGGAACAACCGGTCGGGGCGGCTCTTCCCGGCCGTCCTGACCCTGCTCTGGCGGCTCAAGACCCGGCGCTACTGCCGGTCGCGGATCCTGCTGCTCGGCGTGGAGCCCGCGTACCGGGGCAAGGGCCTCGACGCGGTGCTGTACGAGCACATCTGGCGGACCGGACACGACGTGGGGATCACCTGGGGAGAGGCGGGGTGGATCCTGGAGGACAACGCCGCGATGAACCTCGCCCTCGTCAAGATGGGGTTCGAGGTCTACAAGACCTACCGGCTCTACGATCGCGTCCTGTGAAGGTCCTCGTCACCGGCGGCACCGGGTTCGTCGGATCCCATCTGATCGAAGTCCTGCGCCGGGAGGGCCATGCCGTCCGGGCCCTGGCCCGGAGCCGCGCCCGGACCGAAGCCCTGGGCCGCCCGGACGTCGAGTGGGTGCCCGGCGACCTGGCCGACGCGGCCGCCCTGCGCGAGGCCGTCCGGGGGGTGACGGTGGTCTACCACGTGGCGGGCCTGATCGCCGCCCGGAGCGACCTCGAGTACTTCGCCGTGAACCGCGACGCCACCGAGCGGCTGCTCCGGGCCGCGTCGGAGGCCGATGCCTCCACCCGGTTCGTCCTGGTCTCCTCGCTGGCCGCCGCGGGACCCAGCGGCCGCGGGCAGCCCCTCGGGGAAGACGCCGAACCGCGGCCGGTGACGGCCTACGGCCGGAGCAAGCTGGCGGGCGAGCAGGTGGTGCGGCAGGGCTCCCTGCCCTGGACCATCATCCGCCCGCCCGCCGTCTACGGTCCGCGCGACCGCGAGATGTTCCGGCTCTTCCGGGCCGCCACGCTGGGGGTCGCCCCGCTGCCGGGCGACGGCTCGCAGGAACTGTCGCTGGTCTACGGCCCCGACCTCGCGGAGGCGATCGCCCGGGCCGGGATCGCGGACGCGGCCGTGGGGCGGACCTACTTCGCCGCCCACCCCGAGACCCTGACCGCAGCCGACGTGGCCCGGACCATCGCCGCCGCGTCGGGCAAGCGGGTCCGGCTCCTCCGGATTCCCGCCCCGGTGGCCCGCGGGGTCCTGCAGATCACCGGGGCCGTCGCCCGGCTGGCCGACCGGGCCACGGTGCTCAACCCGGACAAGGCGAACGAGTTCCTGCAGCCGGCCTGGACCTGCCGCCCGGACGCGATCGAGCGCGACCTCGGCTGGCGCGCGGCGCACGACCTGGAGGCGGGGGCCCGGGCCACCGTCGAGTGGTACCGGGCCCATGGCTGGCTCTGACCCCGCCCGGCTCCTGCCGTTCCGGCCGGTGGACCGGATGCTGCTCGGGTACCTGGCGGTGGTCTCGGTCGTCGCCCTGGTGCGGCTCGAGGTGCGTCCCCGGGCGGGGTGGGTCCTGGCCGCCAACGCGCTCACCGCCGTCCTCGTCTACCTGCTCCGGGATCCGCGCCAGGGCCGCTGGGGCCGGCTGATCCGGGAGATCTACCCGATCATGCTCCTGCCGGCGCTGTACGGGGCCCTGGACCTGCTGAACGGGCTCGAGCTCCGGACCTGGGACCCCCTGGTGCGGTCGTGGGAGGAGGCGCTGTTCGGCACCCAGGTGAGCCGGATCTGGTGGCAGACGGCGCCCAGCGCCTTCTGGTCCACCCTGCTCCACGCCGCCTACTTCGGCTACTACATCATCATCCCGCTCCCCCTGATCTGGTTCCTGGGGACCGGCCGCACCGCAGCCGGGGAGCGCGTCGTGGCGATGATCGTGGCGACCTTCCTCATCTGCTACGTGATCTTCCTGCTCTTCCCGGTGGCGGGCCCCTACTACGAGTTCCCGCGCCCGACCGGGCCGTTCGTGGACAACTGGGCGGCCCGGCTGGTGTACGGCACCCTGGCGCAGGGGAGTTCCTACGGGGCGGCGTTCCCGTCCTCCCACGTGGCCGCCACCATCGTGGCGGCGATCGGGGCCGGGCTCGGCTCCCGCCGGCTGGGGCTGGCCCTCGCCCTGCCGACCCTCCTGCTCACGGTCGGGGTGGTCTACTGCCAGATGCACTACGCGGTGGATGCCCTGGCCGGGGTCGTGCTGGCGGTCGCGGTCGCCTGGGCGGTGGCCCGATGGCTTCCCGCCCCCCAGAACGCCGCGAGGGCGGAGGCCTGA
>JBFILX010000020.1:0-17845 GCA_041612035.1 Gemmatimonadales bacterium
CACCGCGTGGGCCTCGGGCAGCAGCCGCTCGGTCTCGCGGGGGTCGCGCGAGGGGTCCGCGTAGGCCCGATACGCGGTCTCCACCGTGATCCGGCTGCTCGACGGCGGGCCCGGCTTGCCGGGATCCACCCAGGCCCGGACCCGGCCCGTCTCCTGGCCCAGCTGCGGGCGGCCGGTGGGCCGCAGGCCGGCCGTGTCGAACCAGGGGCTCTCCAGGTACCCGTCCAGGGGCTCCACCCGGGCCATCGGGATGCTGTCCTGCCCCAGGGCCTGGGCCAGCACGCGGGTCGCCTCCGGGACCGAAAGCCGGACCTCGGTGCTGAGCGCCGCGGGCAGCGGGCGGAAGGTGGGCCGGGTGGTGGTCGCCTGGCAGCCCAGCAGGACCAGGGCGGCGACCGCGACGGGGAACCGGGAACGGGGCAAGTCAGACCAGCGGCGTGGGGACCGGCGTGTCCCCCGAGTAGTCGTAGAACCCGCGCCCGTTCTTCCGGCCCAGCAGGCCGGCGGTGACCATCCGGGTGAGCAGCGGGGGCGGGGCGTAGCGGGGCTCGCGGAATTCCTGGTACAGGACCTCTCCCACCCGGCTCGCGGTGTCGAGCCCGATCATGTCGCACAGGGTGAGCGGGCCCATGGGGTGGCCGCACCCCAGCTTCATCCCGGCGTCGATGTCGGCGGTGGAGGCGACCCCGCTCTCCAGCACGCGCACCGCGTCCATCAGGTACGGGACCAGCAGCCGGTTCACGATGAACCCGGGCGTGTCGCGCGCGGCGACGGCTTCCTTCCCCAGGCTCCGGGCGAAGATCATGGCCTGTTCGAAGGTCTCCGCGCTGGTGCCCACCGCGCGCACCACCTCGACCAGGGGCATCATCGGCACCGGGCTGAAGAAGTGGAGCCCCACGAACCGGTCGGCCCGCCTGGTCGCGGCGGCCATCGCGGCGATCGGCAGGCTCGAGGTGTTGGACGCGAAGACCGTCCCGGCGGGACAGGCCGCGTCCAGTTCCCGCCAGAGCCGGTTCTTGAGTTCCAGGTCCTCGGTCACCGCCTCGATGATCAGCTCCGACCGGTGCAGCGCGTCCGGCGCGGTGCTGAACCGGAGCCGTGCCAGGGCGGCGTCGGCATCGGCCCGGGGCAGCGTCCCCTTCTCCACGAACTTCGCCAGACTCCGCTCGATGCCCTGCCGGGCCCGTTGCAGCACATCCTCGGACACGTCACGGACCACGGTGGGGTAGCCCGCCACCGCGCTCACCTGGGCGATTCCGCCCCCCATGAGCCCACCGCCCAGCACGCCGACCGAGCCGAACCTGCTCATCGCCGGGCCTTCCGTTCCGCCGGCGGGGCGGCGATGGCCCGGCGTACCTCGCCCACGATCGCCTCGAGCAGGCCCGCGGTCCGGGGCGGCAGTTCGTGGGCGGGCTTCACCCCGGCGCCCTCCGCGTGGTCGAGGGCGCGCTCCAGGCCGAGCTGGGCCCGGGACGCCACCGGCCGGAACTGGCGGGAGAGGCCCCAGGCGAGCCCCGCCCCGAGAGCGAGCGGGGAAAGCGCCACGAGGGTCCATGCGTTCAGGGCGAGGAGGACCGCGGCGCCGGCCAGCCCGAGGGAGGCCCCGGCGGCGGTGCCCCCGACGACCCCGCCGCGTGCCTTGCCCAGTTCCGCCGTCAGGGTGACGTGGTGATAGCCCGGCTCGAGCGGGGTCACGGCGGCGTGGACCTCGGTGGCGCGGGAGAGCATGAACCGGGCCCGCTTGGAATCGAAGGTGGCGGCCCCGCGGCGGAGCGCGGCCTGCATGCCGGTGATCCGTTCCCACGAGATCCGGCCCGGCTGCTGGCGCTGCACCGCCAGCAGTTCGTTCTTCTCCATCCAGGCCAGGAGGGCCCGCTCGATGGCCGCCTGCTCGCCGGCCACGACCCGGACCGCGGTGACCTCGGCGGGGCCGAAGATCCGGTCCATGGCGCCGGCCGGCGTGCGGAGGGCCACCCGGCTGCGCTCCTCCAGCATCGCCTGCCGGAGGTAGTGGGCGGGGATCCCCACGTCCCGGCCCAGCGACAGCACGTCGTCCGCGGTGAGGCCCTCCCCGATCTCGCGCTCGGAGGCCTGCAGCTCGGTGGCCCGCTGGAGGATCCGCTCCAGGGTGGGCCGGTCGATCCGTTCGGGGAGGTTCGAGGTCACTTGACCGGCTCGTCCACCTTGATCTTGGGCAGCACCGCCGAGAGGTCGGGCTTGGGCGCCGGGAGCGCGCCCGGGCCCTTGCCAGCCTCCGCCGCCCGGGCGTCCCGTTCGACCAGCTCGGGAAGGAACGGCTTGATCATGTCGATCGGGATCGGGAAGATCGTGGTCGAGTTGTTCTCCGCCGCGATCTCGACCACCGTCTGCAGGTACCGCAGCTGGAGGGACATGGGCTGCGCGGCCATCACCTGCGCCGCCTCGGCCAGGGTCTGTGACGCCTGGAGTTCGCCCTGCGCCGCGATGACCTTGGCCCGGCGTTCACGCTCCGCCTCGGCCTGGCGGGCCATGGCCCGCTTCATCTCGGTCGGCAGGTCCACGTCCTTCACCTCGACCGCGGAGACCTCGATGCCCCAGGCGTCGGTCCTGAGGTCGATGATGCCCTTCAGGATCCCGTTGATCTTCTCCCGGTCGGAGAGCAGCTCGTCCAGTTCGACCTCGCCCATGACCGATCGGAGCGTGGTCTGCGCCAGCTGACTCGTGGCGTACAGGTAGTCCTCGATCTCGATGATGACCTTGTCCGCCTCCTGGACCCGCATGTACAGCACCGCGTTCACCTTGACCGACACGTTGTCGCGGGTGATGACGTCCTGGGGCGGGATGTCCATGGCCACGATCCGGAGCGAGACCCGCTTCTGGGTCGCGAAGCCGAGCGGCAGGAAGATCAGGCCGGGCCCCTTGGTGCCCCAGTAGCGCCCCAGGAAGAAGGTGACCGCCCGCTCGTACTGCTTGAGGATGCGGAGGCTCAGGAAGGAATAGGCGACCAGCGCGCCCAGGATGATCAGGATCGGTTCCATCGGATGCCTCGGTTCAGGCGGGGAATGCTTCGACGACGACGGCCGCACCCTGTCCCCCGCCGATGCAGGCGGCACCCAGGCCGTATCGCCCGCCGCGACGCCGCAGGGCGTGCAGCAGGTGGAGGGTGATGCGGGTCCCGGTGGCTCCCAGCGGATGCCCGATCGCGATCGCGCCCCCCTCGGTATTGGTCCGGTCCCGGTCGAGGTCCAGCTCGCGCTCCACCGCGAGGTACTGGGCGGCGAAGGCCTCGTTGATCTCCACCAGGTCCATCTGTTCCAGTCCCAGCCCCGCGGTGGCCAGGGCCTTGCGGGCCGCGGGGGCGGGGCCGATCCCCATGACGGCCGGCTCCACCCCGACGGTGGCCCACGCCACCAGCCGCCCGAGCGGGGCCAGGCCGCGCCGCTCGGCGAACGCCGCGCTGGCAAGCACCACCGCGGCGGCGCCGTCCACGATGCCCGACGCGTTCCCCGCGGTCACCAGCCCGTCCTCCCGGAAGTAGGGCGGCAGCGCCGCGAGCGCTTCCGGCGTGGTGGCGGGCCGCCGGTGTTCGTCGGCGGCCCAGTCCGTGGTCTGCTTCCGCTTCCGGTCGGCCACCGGGACCGGCACCACCTCGTCCGCGAAGCCGTGGGCCTGCCACGCCGCCTCCGCGGTGCGCTGGCTCCGGACCGCCACCGCGTCCACGTCGGCCCGGGACAGCCGGTACCGCTCCGCCAGGTTCTCGGCCGTCTGCGCCATGGAGAGCCCGCAGTGGGAATCGGTGAGCGCCGACCAGAGCATGTCCTCCAGGGGCGGCGGCGGGCCCAGCCGCAGCCCCCATCGCGCGCCGCGCACCACGTGCGGGGCGGTACTCATCGATTCGGTGCCGGCCGCGAGCACCGCGTCCACTTCATCGAGCAGGATCCGGTGCGCCCCCTGGATGATCGCCTCGAACCCCGACCCGCACAGGCGGTTCACGGTGACCGCCGGGGTTTCGACCGGGAGGCCCGCCCGGAGCCCCACGTGGCGCGCCAGGTAGGCGGCGTCGGCGGAGGTCTGGACCACGTTGCCGACGATGACGTGGCCGATGTCCTCCGGGGCCAGCCCCGACCGGGCGAGGGCCGCGGTGGCCGCGACGACGCCGAGATCGGTGGCGGTGTGGTCCTTCAGGGTGCCGCCGAACGCGCCGAACCCGGTCCGCACGCCCGACAGGAAGACGACCATGGTCCGCTCAGGTCTGGACGGGGGCGGTCTCGCCGGCTTCGTGGCCGCAGTCGACGCAGAACCGCCACCCCGGCTCCATGTCCGCGCCGCACGCGTCGCAGGGGACGGCCGTGACGCTCCGCCCGCAGGCGGGGCAGAAGCTGATCGCCCGGTTGGGCGGGAGCCCCGCGTCGCAGTTCGGACACTTGTCGGGCGGGAGGGGGAGGTTCTTGGGCGCCGGGGCCCCGGTCCCGGCCTTGGCCAGCCCGGCCGCCGCGGCCTCGCCCAGGATGCGCGCGATGGCGGCCGGGTTCACCTGCAGGGTCGCCGTGGCCTGGCCCGGAATGCCGGAGAGATCGGGCGTGAGGCTGGAGAGCTGGCGCTGGCACCATTCGGCCACCTCCGCCGGCGCGACCGAGACCAGTTCCTCCTGGCCACTCACGAGCCGCATGAGGAGCTCTTCGTACTCTTCGGTGCTCTCCAGCTTGAGGGCGCGACGGTTGGTCCGGTAGGGCAGGATGTCCGACTTGAGTTCGGCCAGGGGGATCGGCCGGCTCACCCGGGACGGGTCCACCACCACCAGGTTGCGGACCATCCGTTCGAAGAAGCGCTCCAGATCAGTCACGGGGACCTCGCGCGAGGAGTAAGGACCCGCTCAGACCCCGGCATCGAGGGCGAAGGTCTCCCCGGCCAGGAGCCGCCGCTCCAGGGCGGCGAAGGCGGCATCTGGATCATAATCGAGATACTGGCCCGCCGCCCGGCGGGCGTTCAGCCAGTCCGGAAGCCCGCTCTCGACCGCCCCGGCCGAGGTCTGCTGGGTCCGGGCGGCCCCCACGGCCAGGTCGTTGGCGTACTCGTTCTTGGGGTGGCCGGCATGGCCCCGCACCCAGGTGAACTGCGTCTCGTGGCGGTGGGCGGAGGCGACCAGGGCCTGCCACAGCTCCAGGTTCTCGATCGCCCCCGTCTTCCGCCGCCAGCCCCGGGCGATCCACCCGGGCACCCACTCGCGCATCCCGCGCACCAGGTATTCGGAATCGGAGACCAGGAGCAGGCGGAGCCGGCGCCCCTTGCGGCCCGCCAGCTGAAGCACGGCGATCGCGCCGCTCAGCGCCATCCGGTTGTTGGTGGTGTCCGGGGCGTGGAGGAAGACGTCCCGCCGCTGGATCCCCGCCGCGGTCCGGACCTCGACGAGCGCCCCCGCGCCGCCGGGGGTGGCGCCGTCGCGCCCGTTGCCGAGGCAGCTCTCGTCCAGGTGCACCACCGCCGCCGGCTGGGCCCGGCCCCGGCCCCCGGTCGGGGTCACGTGGCGGCCTGCCGCACCACCCGCAGCACCGGCTCCGCCAGGATCCGCCCGATCCGCGCGGCCCGGGTCACGCCCTCGGCCCGGAGCGCCTCGAGCAGGCCCTCGACGCCGTCGGGGGGGACCGCCATCAGGAGGCCGCCCGAGGTCTGGGCATCGGCGCAGAGCAGCCGCTCCGCCTCGGCGAGCGACGGGTCCCACGCGACGGTCACCGCCTCGAGGTTGCGGCGCGTGCCGCCGGGCACCGCCCCCCGGGCCGCGAGATCGAGCGCCCCTTCCAGCACCGGGATCGCCGGGAACACCACCTCCGCCCCCACCCCGCCCGCCTGCAGCAGGTTGCCGAGGTGGCCCAGCAGCCCGAACCCCGTGACGTCGGTGGCCGCCCGCACGCCGTGCTCCAGGGCGAGCCGCGCGGCGGTGTCGTTGAGGGCCGTCATCGACGCGATCGCCTCGGCCAGCGCCGCCTCCCCGAGCAGGTCCCGCTTGAGTGCGGTGGTCAGGATCCCGGTGCCGATCGGCTTGGTCAGCACCAGCTGGTCGCCGGCCCGGGCCCCGGCATTGGTGAGGAGGCGATCGGGATGGCCTTCCCCGATCACCGCGAACCCGACCTTGGGCTCCGGATCGTCGATCGAGTGTCCGCCCAGCATCAGGCATCCCGCCCGATCCATCACGGCGGCGGCGCCGGCCATGACCTCGCCCAGCAGGTCCAGCGGCAGCGTGTCCCGGGGCCAGCCCACGAGGTTGAGGCAGAACATCGGCCGTCCCCCCATCGCGTAGACGTCGCTGAGCGCGTTGGCGGCCGCGATCGCGCCCCAGGCGGCGGGATCGTCCACGATGGGCGTGAAGAAGTCCACCGTGGCGATCAGGGCCCGATCCGGGGTGATCCGGACCACGGCCGCGTCGTCGCGGGTCGCGGCGTCCACCAGGACGTCGGCGTGGCGGACGGGGGGGAGGTGGCGCAGGACCTGCGCCAGTTCGGCGCTGCCGAGCTTGCAGGCTCAACCCGCGCCGTGGGACAGCTGCGAGAGCCGGATGCGGGGGCGCGCGTCGCGAGGGGGTGTCGGCATATTTCGACCCTCCGAGAATGGACCGGCCATGGGCCACCTGCTGACCCTGACCACGGCGTGCGTGCTCGGCTTCATTCACGCCCTGGAAATCGACCACATGCTCGCGGTGACCGCCTTCGTGAGCCGGCGGCCCACCCTGGCCACCGCGGCGCGGTTCGGCTTCCGCTGGGGCCTCGGGCACTCCCTGGCGGTGCTGGCCATCGGGGCCCTGCTGCTGGCCAGCGGGCTCCGCTGGAGCGAGCGGTGGGACCAGGCCGCGGAGGCGGCCGTCGGCCTCATGCTGATCGCCATCGGCGCCTGGTCCCTGCGGTCCGTCCGCAACTTACACATGCACCTCCCGACCGAACATGGGGACCACGCCCACCTGCACCTGCACGGTGACGGCGCGACCCGGCACGGTCATGCCCACCCCGCGCACGACGGCGGACGCCCGCACGCGCACCCGCCCGGCCGCCGGCACGGGATCACCCTGGTGGGGATGCTGCACGGCCTGGCGGGGACCAGCGCGGTGGTGGCCCTGGTGCCGGTCACCCTGGTGGACCGGGTGACGGTGGGGATCGGGTACCTGGTCGCCTTCGGCGCGGGGGTCACCGCGGCGATGACCCTCTTCGCAGCGATCACCGCCGTGGCCATCCGGCGCGCCTCGACCCGCTCGGTACGCTGGGGGCGGGTCGCCTCGCAGGCGGTCGGGTGGGCGGGGATCGCCGTGGGGGTCTGGTGGGTGCTGCGGGCCGCCGGCGTCTGACCGGCGGGTGACGCGCGACGGGGCGCCCGGTGGGGCGCCCCGTCGCCGGCCCTACTTCTTGCGGGCCGCCTTCTTCGCTTTCCTGGCTTTCTTCTTCACGGTCCTGGCCGCCTTCTTGGCGGCCTTCTTCGCCTTCTTGACCGCCTTCTTGGCCTTGCGGACCACCTTCTTCTTGGCGGCCTTGGTCGTCTTGCGCGCCTTGGCGGCGACCTTCTTCCCGGCCTTCTTCGCCGCCTTCTTGGCCTTCTTCACCTTCTTGACGGCCTTCTTCTTGGCCTTCTTCTTGGCAGCCTTCTTCGGCTTGCGCACGCGGACGGCGGTGCCCTGGGGCTCCACCGCGACCCGGATCGGCTTGCGCCTGGCGGGGACGGCGGCGGCGGGGGGCGGCGGGGGCATCATCGGCTCCGGCGGCGCCTCGGGCTCCGGCGGGGCGGGGGGCGGGGTGGAGGGCATGGGGTCCATCCAGCCCGCGCCGGACCAGCCCATTTCGAGGTCGACTAGCCTGGCCATGCGATCATCCTCCGGACAGAGCGCGGCACTACCCGCCGCAGGGGCAGGGTCTCGGGAATACGGCCCTCGGAACTCGGAAGCGCCATATATCTTGCTGATCCTCGAACGTTCTGCAAGGCACAGCGAACCCGAACCCCGGACCCGCCCGATGCCCACGACCGCCACCATGCGCGCCCTGGCAATGACGGCGTTCGGTGGGCCCGAAGTGCTTGCAGTACATGAGGTTGCCCGTCCGGCCCCCGGCCCGGGGGAAGTGCTGGTCCGGGTCCACGCGGCGGCCCTCAACCACATCGATCTCTTCGTGCTGGGCGGGTTGCCCAAGGCCTCCTACACCTGGCCCCACGTGGTGGGGGCCGACGGCGCGGGACGGGTCGAGGCGGTGGGCGACGGCGTGACCGCGCTCCGACCGGGCGCCCGGGTCCTGGTCAACCCCGGCCTCTGGTGCGCGGCCTGTCCGGTCTGCGCCGCGGGCGAGCACCCGCTCTGCCGCGAGTACCGGATCCTGGGCGAGCACCTCGAGGGCACGATGGCGGAGTACCTGGTGGTGCCGGCCCGGAACGCCGTGCCGATCCCCGAGGAACTCTCGTGGGCCGAGGCGGCCGCCTTCCCGCTCGCCACGCTGACCGCCTGGCGCATGCTGATGACCCGGGCCCGGGTCCGCGCAGGGGAGACGGTGCTGATCTGGGGCGTCGGGGGCGGAGTGGCGCTGCAGGCACTGCAGATCGCCCGGCTGGCCGGGGCCCGGGTGGTGGTGACCAGCTCCTCGGACACCAAGCTGGAGGCGGCCCGCGGGCTGGGCGCCGACCTGACCCTCAACCACACCCGGGACGACGTGGTCCGCGCGGTGCGTGACCTCACGGGGGCCGGCGCCGACGTGGTGGTGGACTCGGTGGGCGAGGCCACCTGGGACCAGTCGCTCCGGGCGCTGCGTCCGATGGGCCGGCTGGTGACCTGCGGGGCCACCACGGGACCGCGGGTGGCGCTCGACCTGCGCCGGCTCTTCTGGTTCCAGTGGAGCCTGCTCGGCTCCACCATGGGCACCCAGGCCGAGTTCCTGGAGGTGGTCCGGCTCCTGGGCCGCGGCCGGCTGCGCCCGCTCATTGACTCCATCACGCCGCTGGCGGAGGGCGCCACCGCGTTCGCCCGCCTGGCCGACGGCCGCCAGCTCGGCAAACTCGTCCTCGAGGTCACGCCATGAACGAATTGTGGAACCGCCTGCTCGCCGGTGCCGACCAGATCGGCGGCATCGTCCCCTCGCTCGTCGCCGCGGGCCTCATTCTCCTCACCGGGTACTTCCTGGCCCGGCAGATCGAGAAGTGGACCGACCACCTGCTGCGCCGGATGGACTTCAACAAGGTGGCGGAGGCGGGCGGCCTGGCGGAGGCGGTCGACCGGACCGGGGTGCGGCTCGACCCGGCGCACGCCATCGGCAAGCTGCTCTTCTGGCTGGTCATGCTGGTGGTGATCCTGCTCTCCAGCATGGCGCTGGGGCTGGACGGCATCAACCAGATGTTCGGGCTGATGCTCTCCTACGTGCCCACGGTGATGGCCGGGGTGATCATCGTCATCCTGGGCATGATCGTCGGCGAGTTCGTGCGGGCCCTGGTGCTGGCGTCGGCGGGCGGGGTCGAGGGGGTGCCCACCCTGGCCAAGCTCTCCAAGGTGGCCATCATCATCATCGCGGTCTTCATGGCCCTGCAGCAGGTCGGGGTGGCCGACGAGATCGTCACCGCCACCTTCACCCTGGTCCTCGGGGCCGTGGCGCTCGCCGCGGGGCTCGCCTTCGGCCTGGGGAACCGGGAGCTGGCCGGCGAGATCACCCGCCGGTGGTACGAGAAGGGCCGCCGGCGCCGGCGCGCGGGCGACCAGCCCGAGCCGGCGGGGACCGATCCCGCCGAGCCGGGGCCGCCGGCGGCGGGCGGGGCATCGCCCTAGCGGGTCAGGGCTCGGGGACCCGGGCCACCGGCACCGGGGCCTGCATCAGCCGGACCCCTTCGGCGTACTGCTCCGCGATGAGGGCCAGCGAATCGCTCACCGCGATCACGTGGCCCTGCCGGATCGGGAGCACCATCACCGACAGCAGCCGCCCGGCCCGGTCCACCACGTGGTAGCGGCGGGTGCTGTCCGCCACCGGCCGGCTCTTCTCCAGCCAGACCTCGTTCGCGGCGGAGGTGAAGGCCTCCACGAAGGGCGGCTTGAACGGCGACCACGGAAGCCGTCGGGCGGTGCTGCGCAGTTCCTCGGGGAACTGCAGCAGCCAGTGCTCCAGATCGGTGGTGGTCACCTCGATGATCCGGTCCGGGAGGGCTGTGCCCCGGGTCCGGGACCCGTCGGGGGCCAGCCAGTCCACCCGGTTGGGGTAGACCCGGGCGAGCCAGAGGGTCCCGTCGGGCAGGACGCCCCACCGGTCGGTCCCGCTGAAGATCCGGCGCTCGAACCGCCGCCCGCTCGGGTCGTCCACCTCCGCCAGGTCCAGGGGGGACAGCCGGGCCACGGTGTCGAACCGTGCCAGGCCGGGCCCGGCCCGGACCACCGCGGCGGAGTCGCGGTACCCGCTGCCGTCGGCCCGCGGGAGCGGTGCCACCTCGAAGTACCACTGGCCGGCGGCGTCCCGCGCGCGCGGCAGGGCGCCCCGGAGCGGATCGGCGGCGGGCACGGTGCCCAGCAGCCGGCCGTCCGCCGACCAGACGGTGACGCGGCGGAGCGCCCAGTCGGCCACGTAGGCGGTATCGGCCGCGCGGAACGCGGTGAACGGGTTCCGGAGCTCCGCCTCGCCCCGCCCGCCCAGCGGACGCAGGGTGCGGGCCCCGAAGTCGGCGAGGACGGCCTCGTTGAACTCGGGCGAGACCACCAGCCAGCGCGCCCCACCCAGCCATACGGCGTTGGGCACGTTCACGTACCGCGTGAGCAGCGTGTCGGGCGGCGGATCGAAGTGCCCCTCGCGCAGCACCGTGCGGGTGGCCCCCGCACCACAGCCGGCCAGCAGGGTCAGGCCCAGCAGCCAGGCCCCGCCGCGGGGTCCGGTCATCCGTCGGTCCCTTCCGGCTTCATCTCGTCGGTGGACGGCACCACCGCGGCGAGGCCGGCCCGCTGCAGCTCCTGGTTCAGGCGGGGGAGCAGGGTGTCGAGCGCGCTCCGGAGCCGCGTCGTCTGGATGGCGAGCGAATCGGACAGGATCCGGAACACCTCGTAGGACTGCCGGGTGGGCCGGGCCTCGGCACTCCCGACCACGCCGGCCAGCGCCGCGATCTTGTTGTTCAGGCGGATGGGGAAGTTGAGCGGATCCTGCGAGCTCTCGTTCCGCACCTGGTAGATCTCCCGTTCCACCGCGTCCAGTTCGCGCAGCATGGGTCCGGCGGCCCGGCGCACGGTCTCGGCCCGCGCGCCGGCCTTCGCGATCCGGTCGTTCACCTGGGCCCGCACGTTCCGGATGGTCCGGACCGCGTCGTTGGCCTCGGTGGTCTTGTCGCGGATCGCGAGCGCCAGCTCGAACTGGGCGTCGAGGTCCGCCTGGTCGGCGGTGGTCCGCGGGTCCTTGAGCACGGTGAGCGGCTGGGTGACGACCTGCTCGCCCACGGTGAGCCGCACGGTGTAGGTCCCGGGGGGCGCCGCGGGCCCGGCGGTGCCCGCCGCCCAGAAGATCATCCCGTCGAATCGCGACGCGTCGGGGTAGCGCAGGTTCCAGCTGAACCGGTTGAGCCCCTGCGCGTTGCCGGCCCGGGGCTCCGGCGGTCCGCTGCCGAACCCGCCCGGCTCGGCGGCGATCGGCCGCGGCGGGTCGGCGGTCACGCTGGCCGGGAGCACGCCGAGGTTGCGCAGGCTGTCGGCCCGGGCGGCCTGGGCCGCCCGGGTGTCGGACGGGGCGGCCCGGGCGGTGTCGGCGGCGCTGGTGAACCGGCGGATCACCTGGCCCTGCCGGTCCAGGAACTCGAGGGTCACCCGCTGACCGGCCCGCTTGAGCCAGTAGCTGACCGTGGCGCCGTAGGCCCGGTAGGCCGCGGGTGGGGCGAAGAGATGCGCGTCGCGGTCGGTCACCTGGGCCGACAGCTGCCGGAGCGGGGTGACGTCGTCCAGGATGTAGAACGACCGGCCGTGGGTGCCCAGCACGACGTCGTGGTCCTTCACCACCAGGTCGTGCACCGGCACCGGCGGCAGGTTGAGCTGGAGCGACTGCCACCGGGCCCCGTCGTCGAACGAGACCCACACCCCGCGCTCTGTGCCGGCATAGAGCAGCCGCTCGCGGGCCGGGTCCTCCCGGATCACCCGGGTGAAATCGCCGGGCCGGATCCCGTCCGTGATGCGGGTCCAGCTGCGGCCGTAGTCGTCGGTCCGATACAGGTACGGGCGGAAGTCGTTGAGCTGGTAGCGGTTGCCGGCCACGTACGCGACCCCGCGCCGGTGGGGGGAAGCGTCGATGATCGAGATGCGGGTCCAGGGCGGCAGGTCGGGCGGCGTGACGTCGGCCCAGCTCCGGCCGCCGTCGCGGGTCACGTGGATGAGCCCGTCGTCGGAGCCGGCCCAGATGACGCCGGCCTCGACCGGCGACTCCGCCACGGCGAAGATCGTGGCGTAGTACTCGACGCTGGTCTGGTCCTTCGTGATCGGGCCGCCGGACGGGCCCAGGGTGCGCGGGTCCTTCCGGGTCAGGTCGGGGCTGATGATCTCGAACGACTGGCCCTCATCGGTGGACCGGAAGAGCACGTTCGCCGCCACGTACAGGACGTTCGGGTCGTGGGGCGAGATCACGATGGGGAAGGTCCACTGGAACCGGTAGGCGATCTCGCCCGCGGAGTGGCCCATGGGGTTCATGGGCCAGGCGTTGATGGCCCGGGTGATCCCGGTGGAGAGGTCCCGGCGGGTCAGGTAGCCGCCGTAGCTCCCGGCGTAGACGATGTCGGGCTGGTCGGGCCGCACCGCGATGTAGCCCGACTCGCCGCCCCCCACGTCGTGCCACGGCTCCACGTTGCTCCCGAAGGCGGGCCGGTTGGCGCCGCAGATGGTGCTGTTGTCCTGCTGCGCGCCGCAGACCCGGTAGGGGAAGTGGTTGGTGGTGGTGACGTGATAGAACTGCGCGGTCAGGAAGTCCTGGTCGGTCCAGGTCCGGCCCTGGTCGCGGGTGACGTTGGCCCCGCCGTCGTTCGCCTCGATCATCCGGCGGTTGTCCTCCGGCGCGATCCACAGGTCGTGGCTGTCGGCGTGGGGCGTGCGGATGCTGCTCCAGGTCACCCCGCCGTCGGTGCTCCGCTGGAACTGCACGTTGCTGACATAGACCGTGTTGGGATCCCGGGTGTCGGCGTAGATCCGGGTGTAGTACCAGGCCCGCTGGCGCAGCTTCCGCTCGCTGTTCACCCGGGTCCAGGTCGCGCCGCCGTCGTCGCTCCGGAAGACCCCGCCGCTGTCGGCCTCGATGATGGCGTACACCCGGCCCCGCTGGGCGCCCGACGCGCTGATCCCGACGTTTCCGATCAGCCCGCGGGGGAGCCCGGGGTTCCGGGTGATCTCGGTCCAGCTTTCGCCCCCGTCGGTGGACTTGAAGAGCCCGCTCCCCGCCCCGCCGCTCACCAGCATCCAGGGCGTGCGCCAGGCCTGCCAGAGGCCGGCGTACAGCACGTTGGGGTCGTGCGGGTCCATGCTCAGGTCCACCGCCCCGGTCGAGTCGTTGCGGAAGAGGACCCGCTTCCAGCTGGCGCCGCCGTCCACGGACTTGAACACCCCGCGCTCGGAATTGGGCCCGAACACCTGGCCCAGCGCCGCCACGTAGACCAGCTCGGGGTTGGTCGGGTGCACCCGGATCTTCCCGATGTGCCGGGTCTCGACCAGGCCCATGTAGCGCCAGGTGCGGCCCCCGTCGGTGGTCTTGTACACCCCGTCGCCGTGGGAGACGTTGCCCCGGATAGGGAACTCGCCGCCGCCCACGTACACGACGTCGGGGTTGGACGGCGCCACGGCGATGGCGCCGATGGTGCCGCCGAAGTACCGGTCGCTGACCGGGGTCCAGGTGTCGCCGCCGTCGGTCGTCTTGAAGACGCCGCCCCCCGTGGTGCCCATCCAGTACTCGTTGGGCCGGGACTGCGACCCCGCCGCCGCCACCGACCGCCCCCCGCGCAGGGGACCCAGGTTCCGCCACCGCAGGGACCCGTAGGCGGCGGTGTCCACCGCCCCGCCCTGGGCGGCGGCGGGTACGGGCGGGATGGCGAGGGGGACCAGGAGGATCGCGACGGCGGCGGCGCGGAGGGTCGGGAGGAGGGTCACGGGCGGCTCAGCGGATGACGTGGTGGACGCGGGACCGGCGGGAGGACCGCCGACCGGGGAGTGTACCGGCGGCGGACCGCGCCCCACAAGCCCGCCGCGGACCCGGCCTGCAACGCCGGCCGGTCCCGGTGCATCCAATGGAGTGAACGGACGGGAACGGCCGTCCCCGGCACGGAACGACTCATGGTCATGCGCTGCGACACCCCGACGGGACCGATCTTCTGGCTGTGCGACGCCGACGGGCGTCCGGTCGGCCGGATCGAGGCGCCCAGGGGCCCGCTCCCCACCGGACCGAACGCGGCCACGGTGCTGCTCATCCGGGAGCGGCCGCCGGCCGGAGCGGGGGCATCGACCCGAGCAGCGGCCTGAACACCTCGCCCAGCGCGTCCGGGGCCACCGGGCGCGGGGCCGGGATCACGCCGGTGCCCGCCAGCGCCTCGCCGATCAGCTGATCGGCGGGGCGGCCCGCCTGCCGGAGCGCACCCAGGCCCATCGCGCCGTCCCGCTTGCTCAGCTTCACGCCGTCCGCGTTGCGGATCAGGGGATGGTGCAGGAAGCGGGGCGGCGCGTCACGGCCCAGCAGCCGGGCCAGGAGGATCTGGCGGCCGGTGCTGGTCAGCAGGTCCTCCCCCCGCACCACCAGGGTCACGCCCTGCCGCCAGTCGTCCACCGTCACCGCGAACTGGTAGGTCCAGTTCCCGTTCCGGTCGCGGAGCAGGAGATCCCCGCACTGCCGGGCGGGCCGCTGGCGGGCCGGCCCCAGCCGGAGGTCCTCGAAGCCGACCACGTCGTCGGGGAATCGCACCCGGGTTCCCACACCCGGCCCCGGGACGAGGCCCCGGTCGCGACAGGTGCCCGGGTAGGTCATCTCCTCACCCTCCACCACCCCGTCCCCCAGCTCCCGCGCGATGGTCGAGCGCGAGCAGTCGCACCCGTAAACCAGCCCGCGCGCGGCCAGCCGCGCGAGCGCCGCCTCGTACTCGGCGCCGGCGTCACTCTGCCGGAACGGGGTGGGCCCGGCGCGGAGCTGGTCGAGCGAGTCGTCGTCCGGCGCGAGGCCGAGCCAGGCGAGCGCGTCCAGCACGTCGCGCTCGTAGGCCGGACGGCAGCGCCCGCGGTCGTGGTCCTCGATGCGCACCAGGACCCGGGCGCCGGCGGCCCGCGCCACGCCCCACACCCAGGCGGCGTGGGCCACGTGGCCCAGATGCAGCCAGCCGGTGGGGCTGGGCGCGAACCGGGTGCGCAGGGTCAGGGCGCGGTCCCTGCCTGGCCGTGCCGGCGGAACCAGCTGTCCATGTAGGCCACCGTGCGAAGGAAATTGGACGGCTTGGAAGTGGTCCCGTGCCATTCTCCCTCGAACCGCAGCATGGCGGAGGGAACGCCGCGCATCTGCAGCGCCGCGAAGTACTCCTCGGTCTGCGAGATGGGGGTGCGGAGATCGCGCACCCCGGTCATCAGCAGGGTCGGGGTCTGCACCTTGCCGACGTGGAAGAGGGTCGACTGGCGCAGCCAGGCCGCGGGGTCCTCCCAGAAGGGGCGCTCGAAGAAGTTGTGGGTGAAGAGGGGGATGTCGGTCTGGCCGGCCATGCTGATCCAGTTGGTGACGGGGCACCGCACCGCCGCGGCAGCGAACCGGGTGGTGTGGGCGATGACCCAGCTCGAGAGCACGCCGCCGCCGCTGCAGCCCGCCACGTAGAGCCGTCCCTCGTCGATGAACCCGCGGGCGATGGCCGTATCCACCCCGGCCATCAGGTCGTCGTAGTCCACGCTCGGGTAGGCCAGGTCGATGGCGTTGCCGAAGGCGGTCCCGTACCCGGTGCTGCCCCGCGGGTTGGTGTAGAGCACCACGTAGCCCCGGGCCGCCATCCACTGGAACAGGGGCGAGAAGGCCACGCTGTACATCGAGTGGGGCCCGCCGTGGATCTCGAGCAGGAGCGGATACCGGCGGTCGGGGGTGAAGCCCGGGGGCCGCACCAGCCAGCCCTGCACCCGCGTGGCTCCGCTCCGGTACCAGACCTCCTCCACCTCCGCCAGCCGCTTGCCGGCCAGCAGGTCGTCGTTGACCGCCGTGAGCTGCACGATCTCGGTCGGCCGCCGGAGGTTGATCCGCACGATGTCGGGCGGCTTGTGGAAGGTGGACCGCACCGCGGCCGCGACGCCGGTCCGGGCCACCGACCCCAGCCGGAGCACGTGGGTCCCGTTGGTGATGGGCCGCGCCCCGCCCGACAGCTGGGCCTGGTAGAGGTTGCTCGAGCCCTCGTCTTCCGCGGTGAAGTAGACGCTGCGGCTGTCCGGGGCCCAGGCCAGGTCCACGGGCGTGCGGTCGAGCCCCGCGCTCAGCAGCCGGGGCGCCGAGCCCTGGAGGTCGGTCACGTACAGGTCGGACGCGCGGTAGGTCTGCCGGGTGCGAGTATAGCCCGCAAACGCGATGCTCCGGCCATCGGGCGAAAAGACCGGCGAGGTCCAGGTCCCCGGAGCGTCGGTGAGTTGCCGGACCGTTCCGGTCGCCACGTCGACCGCGTAGAGGTGGCTGTCGCGGTAGTTGAGGTCGGCATCCTCGCCGCGATAGCCATCGGTCACGATGGTCCGTCCATCCGGGGCCCAGGACCATCCGACCACGTCGGGACGCCGATCGCGCCGGGCCTCCACCGACCAGGGACCGCTGGTGATCGCCCGGGGCGTGCCGCCATCGGCCGGGACCACGAAGAGGTGGGTCTCCCCCGGCTCGAGATCGCCCACCCGGTCACTCCGGTAGTGCAGGCGGTCCACCAGCCGGGGTGCAGGCGTCCAGGCGGCGCCTTCGGGCGCCTCGGGCAGGTCCACCGTCCAGGCGGGCGGGGTCGGCACCAGGCGCGCGAAGCCGATCAGGCGTCCGTCGGGCGACCACCGCACGCTGGTGGGGGCGTGCACTTCGCGGGTGACCTGGGTGGGGGGCCCCTGCCGGTCCACCCAGCGGACGAAGATCTGGTTCCCGCCCGGTTCGCCCTCGGCCAGGTACGCCACGCGGGTCCCGTCCGGTGACCAGACCGCCCCCGACCACTCGGCGAAGAAGCGGTTGCGGTCCCCCGACTCGTCCATGATCCAGAGCGCGGATTCCCACTTGTCCTCCATCCGGTTGATCCACCGCCGGGTATAGACCACCTGCCGGCCATCGGGGGAGAGCGCCGGGTCGGCGACCGTTTCGTAATTGAGGTAGTCGGCGGCGGTCAGCGCCCCGGGCACGGCCTGCGCGCTCACCGGGGTGGCCACGGCGGGCGGGAGCAGGAGCAGGACGAGGACCGCGGGGGCACGAAGAAGGCGCGTCACGGCTGGACTCCGGGGCGGCGAGGGTGAGAGACGGAGGGGTCGGGATCAGGCGCCGCTGCGGCGGCGGTTCAGCTCGAGTTCCACCCGGGCCAGGATCATCTCGATCCCGATCCGGTTGTGGCCGCCCTCGGGGAGGATGATGTCGGCGTAGCGCTTGGAGGGCTCGACGAACTCGAGGTGCATGGGCCGCACGGTGGCCAGGTACTGGCGGATCACGTCGTCCATGGTGCGGCCCCGCTCCGCCACGTCCCGCTGCAGGCGCCGGATGAACCGCACGTCCTCCGCGACGTCCACGAAGATCTTGATGTCGAAGAGCGACCGGAGCCGGGCGTCGGCGAAGAGCAGGATCCCGTCCACCAGGATCACGTCGCGCGGTTCGATCGGCATGACCCGGGCGGCCCGGGTATGGGCGGCGAAGTCGTAGGTGGGCTTCTCGATGGCCCGGCCGGCCACCAGCGCGCCCAGCTG
>JBFILX010000021.1:0-17394 GCA_041612035.1 Gemmatimonadales bacterium
GAGCGGATGGGGCTCGACAAGGTCTTCGGCACCTGACGCCGCGGGTCAGTTCCGGCCGATCAGTTCCCGATAGCGCTTCAGGTGGACCATCGCGGCCAGCTTGTGGCCGGTCTTCTGGTACAGCAGCGACAGGTTGTAGTGCGCGTCGTGGAGCGCCGGGTTGGCGGTGAGCGCCAGCCGGTAGGCGGCGATGGCCTCCTCGGTGTGGCCCAGTTCTTCGAGCGCGGTGCCGAGGTTGAACGCGGCCGTGGCGTGGGAGGGGCTGGCTTCCAGCGCGGCACGGTAGTGGCCGATCGCCTCGGCGACGGCTCCGGCCGACTGGAGCAGGTGACCCAGGTTGACGTGCGCCCCGGCGTGGTCGGGCGCCATTTCCAGGGCCTGGCCGTAGGCGGCGCGGGCGCTGTCGGGGTCGAAGGGCTCCAGGTCGAGCCCGTGCTGGTACCAGTCCTCGGCGATCGCCGCCTCGTCGGGTGACGGGGCCAGCGCCTCGACGGGGGTGGTGGCGGCGGTGACGAAGTCGAACGAGGTCTGGCCGGTCTCGGGGTTCCAGACCAGGTCGCCGTCCTTCGCCAGGATCCGGGTGCCGTCGGTCCCCAGGTGGACCTCGCTGGGCCGCCGCCCCTCGGGCAGCTGGCTCACCAGGTTCCGGAGCGCGCGGTGCACCCGGTGCCGCGGCAGGCTGGTGCCCAGGAGCGCGGTGGCGGTGCGGAGCAGGACCAGGTCCTGGAAGCTGAAGCGGTACTCGCGGCGCGGACCCCGGGAGGGACTAAGGATCCCGGCCCGCGCCATCGCGCGCACCCGGGCGGGGGCAAGGCCGAACAGCACGGCGGCTTGCCGTGAGGTGTAGCCAGCAACCTCCATCTAGGCCTTTTTCCGGCGTTTCCCCTTGGCGTCGGGCTCCTCGGCGGCCTTGGGCGGCTTGGGTCCGCCCGACTCGCCCGACTTGGCGAGACTGGCCTTCAGGGCCTCCATCAGGTCGATGATCTTGGTCTGCGGCGCCTCGGTCGGCTCCTGGGTGATCTCCTGCCCGTCGACCTTGGCCTGGATCGCCTCGAGCACCCGCGACCGCACCTGGTCGCTGTACTGCTCGGGCCGGAACTCGTCGGTGGCCGACTGCTCGATGAGCTGCTTGGCCAGCTCCAGTTCGGCCTCCTTCACGTCGCCCTCCTCCAGCGGCACCTCGCTCGCCGGCTTGAGCTCGGTGGCGTAGTGCAGCTGCTCCATCACCAGCACCCCGTCCATCGGCCGCACCAGGGCCAGGTACTGCTGGCCCCGGGCCGCGTACTGCCCGAGCGCGGCCCGCCCGGTCCGCCGGAGCGCTTCGGCCAGGAGCCGGTAGGCCCGCTCGCCCCCCTTGTCGGGCCCCAGGTAGTACACGCGGTCGAGGTAGATCCGGTCCACCGCGGCCAGGGGGACGAACTCGCCGATGTCGATCGAGTTGGTGGCCTTCTCCTCCAGTGCCTTGAGCTCCTCGGGGGTGAACATCACGAACTGTCCCTTGGAGAACTCGTAGCCCTTGGCCATGTCGTCCCGGCTCACCAGCTCCCCGTCCTGGGGACAGATGTACTGCTGCTTGAGGCGCGAGCCGCACGTCTTGTGGAGCAGGTTGAAGGAGACCCGCGACGCGGATTCGCTGGACGAATAGAGCTTGACCGGGACGGAAACGAGCCCGAAGGAGATGGTCGCCGAGCCGATGGCGTGGGCTGACATAGGTGCACTACTATACGAATCGGCCCCCCATGACCGCAACCGGCGACCACCCCGATCCACTCGAGTCCTACCGCGGCAAGCGGGCGCTGGAACGGACCACCGAACCGGCGGGCGCGGTGGGCCGCGAGGGCGGTGCGCTGTTCGTCGTGCACATGCACGACGCCACCCGGCTGCACTGGGACCTGCGCCTCGAGTTCGGCGGGGTGCTCCTGTCGTGGGCCGTGCCGAAAGGCCCCTCCTTCGACCAGGCCGACAAGCGGCTCGCCGTGCACGTGGAGGACCACCCGCTCGAGTACGGCGATTTCGAGGGCGTGATCCCCCAGGGCAACTACGGGGCGGGGCCGGTGATCCTGTGGGACCGGGGGACCTGGGTGCCGGTGGAGGACCCCGACGAGGGGTTCCGGAAGGGGAAGCTGCTGTTCGAGCTGCGGGGCTACAAGCTGCGCGGGCGCTGGACCCTGGTGAAGCTCAAGAAGACCGAGAAGGAGTGGCTCCTCATCAAGGAGCGCGACGAGTGGATGACCCCGGGGGGGCGTCCCGTGCCCGACACCTCGGTGCTCTCCGGCCTCACGGTGGACGACCTGGCCCAGGCCCGCGACCCCGCGGCGCCGATCCGCGAGCGGCTCGACGCCTTGCAGGCGCCGGCCGGCCCGGTGGACCCGAAGTCCCTCCAGCTGATGCTGGCCGAAACGGCCGAGGCGCCGTTCAGCCGGGAGGGGTGGGTCTTCGAGCTCAAACTCGACGGCTACCGGGTCCTGGCCCATCGCGACGGGGAGCAGGTCACCCTCTGGACCCGGAACGGCCGGGACGCCACCCGCACCTTCCCCGAGATCGCCCGGGCGGTGAGCGGTCTTCCCTTCCGCCGCTTCCTGCTGGACGGCGAGGTGGTGGCCTCGGACGACGAGGGCCGCCCCAGCTTCCAGCGGCTGCAGCAGCGGGCCCGGTTCCTCCGGGCCGCGGACGTCCGCCGCGCCGCCCTCGCCAACCCGGTCACCTACTGGGCCTTCGACCTGCTGGCCTTCGAGGACCGCGACCTCCGCCGGCTCCCGCTGCGGGAACGCAAGGCGCTCCTGCGGCAGGTGCTGCCCCCGGTCGGGCCGCTCCCCTTCCTGGACCACTTCGAGGACGGGGAGGCGCTCTACGCCCAGGTGGAGCGGATGGGGCTGGAGGGGATCGTGGCCAAGCGGGCCGATGGGCCCTACCGGGGCGGCCGCTCGGCGGACTGGCTCAAGGTCCGCGCCGACCGGACCGACGACTTCCTGGTCGTGGGCTTCACCCGCCCCAGGGGCTCACGCGCGGGGTTCGGCGCCCTGCAGCTGGCCGACTACGTGGACGACCGGCTCACCTACGCCGGACGGGTCGGGAGCGGGTTCTCCGCCGCGCAGCTGGCCGAGGTGCGGGCCCGGCTGGAGGACCGGGTGCGGGACGGGCCGCCGTGCGAGGGGCCGGTCCCCGCCGACCCGGAGACGACCTGGGTGGAGCCGGAGCTGATCGCGGAGGTGCGCTACAAGGAGTTCACCGAGGAGGGGCTGCTGCGGCAGCCGGTCTTCGTCCGGTTCCGGGACGACAAGCCGCCCGCCGAATGCCGGCGCGCCAGGCGGGAACCGGTGGAACTGGCCGACCCCGTGGAGGTGCCCGAGCCTCGCCGGGTGAAGATCTCCAACCCGAAGAAGGTCTTCTGGCCCGGGGAGGGCTACACCAAGGGAGACCTGATCGCGTACTACCGGGCCATCGCGCCGTGGCTGCTGCCCTACCTCGCCGACCGCCCCGTGGTGCTCACCCGATACCCGGACGGGATCGACGGCAAGTCGTTCTTCCAGAAGGACGCGCCCAGGTACATCCCCGACTGGCTCCGCACCGAGCGCATGTGGAGCGAGCACGCCAGCCGGGAGATCGACTACTTCGTCTGCGAGGACGAGCCGTCCCTGGCGTACCTGGCCAACATGGCCACCATCCCGCTCCACATCTGGGGGAGCCGGGTCGCCACGCTGGAGTTCCCCGACTGGTGCGTGCTCGACCTCGATCCCAAGGACGCGCCCTGGGAGGACGTGATCGAGGTGGCGGTGACGGTGCGGGCGCTGTGCGAGGAGATCGGGCTGCCCAGCTACGTGAAGACCACCGGCTCCACCGGGCTCCACGTCCTGCTCCCCCTCGGCCGGCGGTTCACCTACGACCAGTGCCGCTCGTTCGGCGAGCTGCTTGGCCGCGTGGTGGTGGACCGGCGGCCCGACATCGCCACCCTGACCCGGGTGATCGAGCGACGGGAAGGGAAGGTCTACCTGGACTACCTGCAGAACGGCCACGGCCGGCTCATCGTCGCGCCGTTCAGCGTGCGGCCCCTGCCCGGCGCCCCGGTCTCCATGCCGCTCGAGTGGGACGAGGTGGTGCCCTCGCTCCGGCTCCGGGACCACACCATCCGGACCGCCCCGGACCGGATGGCGGCGCTGGGGCACGACCCGGTGCGTCCGGTGCTGGACGAGGTGCCGGACCTCATGGCCGTCCTGGAGGCCCTGCAGGCCCGGCTCGGAGGCTAGGGGTCGCCCACCGCCCGCTCGAGGACCATCGCCAGGCGCACCGCCGCCTTGAGCAGGGCCGTCTCGACCAGGCCCGCGTTGGCCACGAAGTACCGGTCGTCCAGCCGGCCGTCGCGGGGGATCCGGTAGACCGACTCCCGCGCCGCCCGGTGTCCCTCCATGGCCCAGGCGAGCACGTCGTCGATCCGCCAGGCGGTCAGCGAGTCCGGCGGCACGTCCGCCAGGCGGGCCTGCAGCCGGAGCAGCAGGGCCCCCTCGGAGGGCGCCAGGAAACCCACCACGTCGGTGTCCCACACCGCGTGGAGGTTCCGGTCCCGGGTCTCCACCCGCACCATCACGTCGTTGCCGCCCCGGTCGCCCCGGTCACCCACGTGCAGGGGCTGGTGCATGTCCCCCACGAAGTGCACCAGGAACCGGAGTGCCTCGGCCCGTTCCGCGGGCGGCCTGGCCGTGTCGGCCAGCACGGGACGGAACCGGGCGACGGCGCCCAGGACGCAGTCGCCGTCCGGACAATAGCGGTCGGGCTCGTAGCGGGGAGCCCAGATCGGGATGTTGACGTAGTGCCAGGGGGCGGTCTCGCGCCGGAAGGAGCGGACGCTGTCGGCCCAGGTGGAGACCGCCGCCAGGGTGGCCCCGTCGAGCAGCGGGGTCAGCCGGTCGCGGGTGGCCGGCCGGAGCTGCTGCCAGGCCAGCTCGGCGATCACCCGGTGGCCGGGGAACCCCCACCGGACGGATGCGGGCGCGGGGACGGAGGCGGTGGAGAGGGTGAGGCCGAGCAGGGCGGTGACCAGTGCGGACATGCGGGCTCCGGGTCGGGACGGAGGAAAGGTAGCCGCTATCTTCAGGCCACCGGCGCCCGTCGCCGGCTTCACCCTCGGCAGGGAGCGCGCGCATGACCGACCTTCCGCCTCCGCTGGTGGAGGAGGAGTTCGACCCCCAGGAACCCAAGTGGGCCTCCGGCCCCGGCGATCCCGACGTACCGAACTGGCTGGCCGGGCCTCGGTCGCGCCTGGTCGAGCTGGCCCGCGTGGCGAGGATCGCCGGCGAGTTCGTGAAGGGGTTCCGGGCCCTCCACTTCGTGGGGCCCTGCGTCACGGTGTTCGGCTCCGCCCGGTTCCGTGAGGAACACCGGCACTACCGGCTGGCCCGCGAGGTGGGGGCCGGGATCGCCGGGCTCGGGCTCACCACCATGACCGGCGGAGGCCCCGGCATCATGGAGGCCGCCAACCGCGGGGCCAGGGAGGCGGGCGGCCGGTCGGTCGGCTGCAATATCCTGCTCCCCGAGGAACAGCAGCACAACCGGTACGTGGACCGCTGGATCACGTTCCGGTACTTCTTCGTGCGCAAGGTCATGCTGGTGAAGTACAGCGTCGCCTTCATCGTCATGCCGGGCGGCTTCGGCACCCTGGACGAGCTGTTCGAGGCGCTCACCCTGGTCCAGACCGGGAAGATCCGCAGCTTCCCGATCGTCCTCATGTGCACCGACTACTGGGCCCCGCTGCTCGACTTCATCGGGGGGACCCTCGTCCGGCACCGGACGATCAGCCCGCTCGACATGAACCTCCTCACGGTGACCGATTCGGTCGAGGAGGCGATGACGGTGGTGGCGTCGAGCGCCGAGTCCTACTACGAACGCCCGGTGCGGCGGCCCAGGCGGCGCAAGATCCTGCGCGAGAAGAACGGGTGATCGAGGTTCGCCGGGCCGACATCACCACGCTCGCGGTGGATGCCGTCGTGAACGCCGCGAACGAAGCGCTCCGGGGCGGCGGCGGCGTGGACGGGGCCATTCACCGGGCGGCCGGTCCGGCGCTGCTGGAGGAATGCCGCCGCCACCCGGGATGTCCGACCGGCACCGCGGTCCTGACGGGCGGATACCGGCTGCCGGCCCGATACGTCATCCATACGGTCGGCCCGGTCTGGCGGGGCGGTACCGCCGGCGAGCCGGACCTGCTGGCGTCGGCCTACCGGAGCGCCTTGCGGGTGGCGCTGGACCGGGGAGACATCCGCACCATCGCCTTCCCGGCCATCTCGACCGGGGTGTACGGATACCCGAAGCCGGAGGCGGCCCGGGTGGCGGTCGGCGTGTTTCGGGAGTTCGAGGATCGGTTCGACGCCATCGTCGCCGCGCTGTTCGACGACGCGTCGGTGGACGTCTATCGGAAGGTCCTGTCGGAGGAAGCCGGGCCGGCGCGCTAGTCAGACCGTCCGGCCGATGCGGCGGAGCTGGCCCGGCGCGAGCGCCCAGCGCAACGAGGCCGAGCCGGGGGTGACGGAGGGCGCAGCCTGCAGGAGACAGGCGGCGCCTTTCTTCAGCTGGATGACGCTGCCGCGGGCGCCGAGCAGCAGCGAGACGAGCCCCGAGAGATGGGGCTCGTGCCCCACCAGGGCCAGCCGGGCTTCGGGCCCCCGTCCACGCACCCACTCGAAGACCGCTTCGTACGTCCCGTCCGGCGTGAGGGCCTCCACCGGCTCCGGCGCGGGGCCGCCGAACGCCTCCGCCAGGATGGCCGCGGTCTCGGCGGCCCGGCGGAAGGGGCTGGTGCCGATGGCCTCCAGCGGGCCCAGGGCCCACGCAAGACCGCGCGCCCCCTCCCGCATGCGGCTCCGGCCGCGTCGCGTGAGGGGGCGCTGGTCATCAGGCAGCCCCGTTCCGGCAAACTCCTCCCGGTCTTCCGCGATGGCATGGCGGACGACCAGGAGGTCAGGCATGGGGCGTCAGTCCTCCACGATGATCAGGTACCGCGAGTTGGCCCAGAAGTCCACGGGGGCGGTGATCTGCAGGGTCCCCTTGAACTTGTTGCCCCGCATCGTGGTGGCCTGGGTGTGGGCGACGTCGTGCCGGCTCACGATCCGGTACTCCTTGTCCGCCTTGGGCATCGCGATCTCGGTCAGGGTCCGCCGGTCCGCCCGGGTGAACTGGGCCGGATCGAGCACCCGCGCCGGGACCAGCGTCTCCCCGGTCCGGGTGAAGACCAGGAACCGGGTGCCGCCTTCCTGGGTGACGACCCCGCGGTCCATCAGCTCCTTCTTGGTGCCGATCGCGTAGTAGACCTCGTTCTCGCGCTCCTCCATCACGCTGACCGTGTCCTCCAGCGTCCTCTTGGCCTCGGTCAGCTCGACGTTCTGCGCCATCAGGCTGCCCAGCTGGTCGGTGAGGGTCTGGATGGTGGACTTCTGCGAGGCGACCAGTCCCTCCAGCTCGGCGATGGTGGTCACGTACCCGGTGAGGACCGCGCGCAGGCTGTCGTTCCCCGCGCTGAGCGAGTCCACCCGGCGGCGGGTCGTCGCCAGCCGGGCCTCGCTGGTCCGGACCCGCGCGGTGAGCTGGCGGACCTTGGCGAGCATCTCGGCCCGCTCGTCCACCCGGCCGCCCTCGCTCCCGACCACCGGCGCCTTGGTCGCCGGGGTGGTGCGGATCGTCGCCAGCTCCGCGCTGACGTCGGTGATGAGCCTGGTGGTCTCGGTCAGCTCGATCAGGAGACTGTCCTTCGAGGCCGACACGGAGGCCAGGTTCTCCGCCTGGGTGCGGTAGTAGGCCGTGGAGTCGGCGGAGATGCGGGGCATGTCGCCGCCCCCCTGGCAGGCCAGCAGGAACGCCGGGGCCAGCAGGACGACAGCCGTGCGACGGAGGGTGCTGAACATCGAAAGTCCTTCTGCGGGTGAATGAGCAAGGTTGCGAAGTGGTAATAATCGCCAATTCACCAGCGATCGCCAAGTGTCGGTGGCCACCGTGAGCGCTTCGACTCATATTCGTACACCATGACCTGGCGTATCCTCGGGGCCCTGCTGACCCTCCCGTTCGTGGCCTCCGGTGTGGCGGCGCAGTCCGCGGTGGTGACCGTGCTGCGCCCGGCCGGGGTCTTCGATGGCGTGACCGACCGGATCCACGCCGGCTGGGTGGTGGTGGTGCGGGGGAACCGGATCGAAGCGGCCGGTCCGGCGTCGTCGGTGCCGGTCCCGCCGGAGGCGGTGACCGTGGAACTGCCGGGGCTCACGCTCCTGCCGGGGCTGATCGACCTGCACAGCCACCTGCTGCTGCATCCCTATGACGAGACGCCGTGGGACGACCAGGTCCTGCGGGAGCCGCTGGCGCTCCGGGTGGCGCGCGCGGTGGTCCATGCGGAGCGGACGCTGCGCGCGGGTTTCACGACCCTCCGCGACCTGGGCACCGAGGGCGCCGGATACACGGACGTGGGGCTCAAGCGGGCCATCGAGGAGGGGATCATCCCGGGGCCCCGGCTGGTGGTCACCACGAGGGCCATCGTGGCCACGGGGAGCTATGCCCCGAGGGGGTTTGCCCCCGAGGCCTCGGCGCCGCTCCTCGGTGCGGAGGAGGCCGACGGGCTCGAGGGGGTCACCCGGGTGACCCGCGACCAGATCGGGCGCGGGGCGGACTGGATCAAGGTGTACGCCGACTACGGGTGGGGGCCGGGCGGCGAAGCGCGGCCGACCTTCACGCCGGAGGAGCTGCGCCGGATCGTGGAGGTGGCCGGATCCGCGGGCCGGCCCGTGGTGGCCCACGCCTCCACTCCCGAGGGGATGCGCCGTGCGGTGGAGGCCGGGGTGGCGACCATCGACCACGGGGACGGCGGCACGCCGGAGGTGTTCCGGCTGATGCGCGACCGGGGGGTGGCGCTCTGTCCCACCGTCGCGGCGGGCGACGCGGTCCTGCAGTATCGCGGCTGGCGCAAGGGCGTGGATGCCGAGCCGGCCCGCATCCGGGCCAAGCGGGCCAGCGTGCGGGCCGCGCTCGAGGCGGGGGTGGTGCTCTGCAACGGCAGCGACGCGGGGGTCTTTCCGCACGGCGACAACGCGCGCGAACTTCGCCTGCTGGTGGAGTACGGCGCCACCCCGCTGCAGGCCCTGCGGGCCGCCACCTCGGTGAACGCCGGCCTGCTCGGCTGGGGCGACCGGCTCGGCCGGGTGGCACCCGGATTCCTCGCCGACCTGGTGGCGGTCTCGGGCGACCCGCTGCGCGGCATCGCCGTACTGAAAGATGTGCATTTCGTCATGAAGAACGGGGTCGTTTTTCGGCATCCCAAGGCCTGTTGGCCCCGGCGTCCGTGTGTAGATTCCCCCACTTCTCCTGCCGGAGTCTCTCCTGGCCTCAGGAATCCTCGCCATCGGGCTGGTCTATTTCCTCGCGCACGGCTTCACCGCCATGTTCGCGAAGACCCGTGTGCCCGACGTGCTCTTCCTGATCGTCCTGGGGCTCGTCCTGGGGCCCACCCTGGGCATCCTGACCCCCGAGGACTTCGGCAAGATCGGGCCGGTGATGACCACCCTGGCCCTGATCGTGATCCTGTTCGACAGCGGTACCCGGCTGCAGCTGCCCGACCTCAAGGCCTCGGTGGGCGACACCCTCTCGCTCGGCCTCGCCACCTTCTTCGCGACCGCCATCCTGGCCACCCTCATCGCCCGGGGCATGACCACCCTGGACTGGCTGCCGGCCATGATGCTCGGCACCACGGTGGGGGGCACCTCCTCGGTGGTGGTCATCCCGCTGATCCAGGCGCTCAAGGTGCGGGAGCCCTCGTCCACGGTGCTGGTGACCGAGTCGGTCCTCACCGACGTGCTCACCATCATCGGGCTGGTGGCGCTCCTGCAGGCGTACCAGCAGGGGAGCCTGGACGTGGGGCGGGTGCTGGGGAGCCTGCTGGCCGCGCTGCTGCTGGCCGCGGCGATCGGCGTGGTGGGGGCGGTGGGCTGGCTCGCGCTGCTCACCACGGTCCGGCGGTATCCGAACACGCTGAGCACCAGCCTGGGCTTCGCCCTGGTGCTCTACGGGGTGGCCGAACTGCTGGGGTACAGCGGCCCGATCGCGGTGCTGGCGTTCGGGGTGGCCCTGGCCAACCAGGAGGACCTGCGGCTCACCCGGATCGCCTTCATCAAGGGGCAGAAGACCAGCATCAACGACGACGAGAAGGCGTTCCACGCGGAACTGGTCTTCATCTTCAAGATCTTCTTCTTCGTCTACCTGGGGCTGTCGATCATCCTGGCGCCCAAGCGACTGCTGCTGGCCGCCGCCATCACCCTGGCGGCCTACGTGGCGCGGCTCTTCCTCACCCGGGTCCTGCTGAGCCGGGAGGCGGTCTGGTCCGACGCCGCCGTGGTTTCGTACATGGTGCCCAAGGGGCTGGCCGCCGCCGTGATCGCGGGGCTCCCGCTCCAGGCCGCCGTGCCCGGGGGCGAGGTGATCCGGGACGCCGCCTACCAGGTGGTGCTCTTCAGCATCCTGGCCACGGTGGCCATGATCCCGATCGCCGAGCGGACGGTGCTCCGGCGGGGTTACAGGCGGCTGTTCGCGCGATTCAAGGCCGAGCCCCCGGCGGACGACCCCGCCGTCGCTTGACAACCCGGTCGGGCGGGCGAGTATTCAACTGATACCGTTCCAATCCCGACCCACTCGCTCCCTCCCATCCGAGGCATCACGTATGCGTGCACGCAGTCTGGCTTTGGCAGGCGTCCTCCTGCTGGCCCTGGGCTGGTCGGTTCCGGCCTGGGCGCAGGGGCGGATTTCAGGCACCGTCACTTCGGCTGACGGGTCCCCGATCCAGGGCGCGGTGGTCCGGGTGGTGAACGCGAGCGGTCAGCAGGCGGGCGCCGCGACCACCGGTGCCGACGGTTCCTTCGCGGTGGTCAACGTGGCGGCCGGCACCTACAGCGTGGCGGTGAGCGCGATCGGCTACCGGCCCGGACGGACGGCCGGGGTGGTGGTGGGGGCGGGCGCGACGGTCGCCGTCAACCTGGTGCTCACCGCGGCGGCCATCGAGCTCGACCCGGTGGTGGTGTCGGCGACCCGGCGCCAGGAGCGGGCGATCAATACCCCTGCGGCCGTGGCGGTCGTGCCCACGGCCCAGATCACCGAGCGGCCGGCCCTGACGGTCACCGACCACCTGAAATCGATTCCGGGGGTGGACATCTCCACCGGCGGGCTGGTGCAATCCAACGTGGTGGGCCGCGGCTTCAACAACATCTTCTCCGGGGCGTTGCTGACGCTCACCGATTACCGGTATGCCTCGGTGCCCTCGCTGCGGGTCAACGTCCCGGCCTTCTTCTCGATCAACAATGAGGACATCGAGCGGATCGAGATGGTGGGCGGGCCCGGGGCCGCGCTGTATGGTCCGAACTCGGCCAACGGGGTGCTGAGCATCATCACCAAGTCGCCGATCACCTCCCCCGGCACCTCGGTCTGGCTCGATGCCGGGTTCCGGTCGGGTTCCCGCACGGCAGACGGCACCTCGCTCGACGACGCGGAGGGCCTGGCGCAGATCAGCCTCCGTCACGCCGCCGCGGTCAGTCCGCAGTTCGGGTACAAGATCTCCGGCAGCTACCTCCGCGGCACCGAGTGGCGGGGCATCGACACGGCGGAGCCCCAGACGCTGCCTGGGCGTTCCTGCACGGCGGAAACGAAGTGCCGGGATTTCACGCTGGAGAAGTACTCGTTCGACCTGCGGGCGGACTACCGACCGACCCCGGACGCCGAAATCGTCGCCGCCTACGGCCGGACCACCTCGCCCCACCTGATCGAGTACACCGGGGTCGGCGCGGCCCAGGCCGAAGGCTGGACCTACGATTTCATGCAGCTGCGGGGACGATCGGGCAAGCTCTTCGCCCAGGCGTTCATGAACCGGAGTGATGCGGGCACCGACGACGCGACGGTACGGCAGGGATCCTTCCTGCTCAGGAGCGGCGATCCGGTGTTCGACAAGTCCCGGGTGATCGGCCTGCAGGCCCAGCACGGCTTCGAGGTCGGCCGGTGGCAGGACGTCATCTACGGGGTGGACTACACCTACACCGACGCCCGGACCGGCCGCACGATCAACGGCCGGAACGAGGACGACGACAGCATCAAGGAGATCGGCGGGTACGTCAACAGCACGACGCGGCTCACCGATCAGGTCGACTTCATCGGGGCGCTCCGGGTGGACAAGCACAGCCGCCTGGAGAAGGCCGTGTTCTCCCCGCGCGCGGCGCTGGTCCTCATGCCGTCCGAGACCCAGAGCGTCCGGCTGACCTACAACCGGGCGTTCTCGACCCCGAGCAACAACAACCTGTTCCTCGACCTCGTCGTGCAGCCCCTGCCCGGCACCCCGTACAAGGTGCGGGCGCTGGGGGTCCCTCAGGCCGGGTTCACCTTCCGGGGGCACTGCGGATCGGGCGGGGTGGACAACCTGTGCATGTGGCCCGGCCAATGGGGTGCCGGGGTTCCCAACCAGGCCCTCCCGGCCAACGCGGCCACGCTCTGGTCGGTCGCCATGAACATCGTGTCGGCGAATCCCGCGCTGGCGGCGCTCCGGCCGGTCCTGCTCGGCATTCCGGCGCCCACCACCAACGTGACCCAGCTGGCCCGTCTGGTCGGCACCAGGTTCCTGCCGATCGCGCCGACCGACGTACGGGACATCGCCACTCTGGAACCGAGCATCACCAACGCCTTCGAAGTGGGCTACAAGGGGATCTTCCAGAACAAGTTCAGGATGGCGATCGACGTGTACTACCAGAAGAAGGAGAACTTCGTCGGACCGCTGATCGTCGAGTCGCCCAACGTGTTCATCAGCGGCCCGGCGGCTGCCGCCTACCTCACCGCCGCCCTGACCCCGGTGCTGGGCCCGGCGGCGGGGCCCACGGCGGCGCAGGTGGCGGCCGGCCTGGCCCAGATCCCCCTGGCCACCATCATCCCGGGTGACCCGCTGACCCAGTCGTCGGACCTCTTCGTGACCTACCGGAACTTCGGGTCGGTGGATCTCTGGGGGGCGGACCTGGCGATGGACTACTTCATCGACAGCCACTGGTCCGTGGCCGGCCACTACTCCCTGACCAGCGATGACTTCTTCCCGCGGAGCGAGGTGGGGGGGCCGGTGGACATCGCCCTGAACGGGAGCAAGAGCAAGGGCGGTGGGGCCGTCCGGTACCGGGACGATGACAGCGGGGTGTCGACCGAACTCCGGGGCCGGTTCGTGAAGGGGTTCCCGATCATCTCGGGCGTGTACGTGAGCCAGGCCCGGGCGGACGGCTCGCTGGAGCCGATCAACAGCTACGGCCTGCTGGACGCCCAGGTGTCCTGGAAGGTGCCGGGCGCCGCCAACTTCCGGGCCACCCTGTCGGTGGACAACGTGTTCAACAAGAACTACCAGACCTTCGTCGGCCTGCCCCAGCTGGGCCGGCTGGTGATGACCAAGCTGCAGGTCGGGTTCTGATCCGGGTGCCCCGGGCCGGGCGCGAACAGCGCCCGGCCCGGGGCCACTCCCTCCCTCTTCCATAGGACGTGCCCCGCCGGTGACCCTTCGATCGCCCAGCCTCGGCTACGTCCTGCCGTTCGCCCTCTTCCTCGTCCTGCTGGGAGTCATGCCCCTGCTGCCGGTGGGGCCGAGGGCGGACCAGGCGATCCGCCTCGTGCTGGTGGGCGGGGCCCTGCTCCTCTTCAGCCGGTCGGTGCTCGATTTCGGCGTCCGGCGCTGGGTCGGCTCGATCGGGGTCGGGGTGGGGGTCTTCGTGCTGTGGATCGCGCCCGACGTCCTGGTGCCGTCATGGCGCCAGCTGCCGATCTTCCAGCACGAGCTCATGGGGGCCACCGGGGGCGGGTTCCCGGTCGACGCCCAGTCGGACTGGGTGGCCCTCGCCCTCAGGGTCGTCCGCGCCGCGGTACTGGTCCCGATCATCGAGGAGCTCTTCTGGCGGGGCTGGCTTCCGCGCTGGATCATCAACCCCGACTTCCGCGCGGTGCCGCTCGGGACCTACACGCCGCTGGCCTTCTGGGTGACCGCGGTGCTGTTCGCGGTGGAGCACGGGGCCTGGTGGGACGTGGGGCTCGTGGCGGGGATCGTCTACAACGGCTGGATGTGGCGCACCCGCAGCCTGGGCGACCTGATCCTGGCCCACGCCGTCACCAACGCCTGTCTCGCCGCCTACGTCATCCTGGGCGGGCACTGGCAGTACCTGTAGCCCGGCGCCTCCGGGCCCCCAGCGCCAGCCCCACGCCCGCGACCGGGAGCCCGGCCAGCCCGATCGCCGTCGTCACCCCGCCCCCCAGGTAGACGTACCCCGCCAGGAACCCCGACGCCACCACCAGGGTCAGGGCCATCACGGTGCCCCCGAACCGGGTGAACTCGGCGAAACTGATCCGGGTCCCCCCCTTCTCGGCCAGGCCCAGCACGGTCACGTTGGCCGAGGCCCCGATGGCCGAGCCGTTGCCGCCCAGGCAGGCCCCGAGCGCCAGGGCCCACCAGAGGATCACGGTGTCGCCCGGCAGCTCGGTCGTGAGCCGGGCCACGACGGGGATGCTCACCGCCACGAAGGGGATGTTGTCGATCACGGCGGAGGCGACCCCGCTCACCCAGCAGATCATCAGCGCCGCGAAGAGCAGGGTGGCCAGCGGGTCGAGGCCGAAGGCGTGGCGCCCGGTCTCGATGAGCCAGAGGAGGCCCCCGGCCAGGGTGTCGATCAGCCCGGTGGCCACGGCGGCCCCCACCGCGATGAAGAGAAAGGCGAAGAACGTGAGCGTGGGCCACTCGATCTCGTGCTCGATCACCTTCAGCAGCCCGTGCACCCGGTCCTTCCGGCCGGGCCGGTGCCGTCGCATGTAGAGCACGTCCTGGACGACCAGCAGGAACCCCGCCCCCACCAGGGCCGGGACCGCGACCGGCATGTGGGTGAGGCTGTGGGTGGCGAACCCCGCGAAGACCACGGCGGTGATGCCCAGCGCCCAGCGCAGCAGGGCCGGGTCGGTGATGACGTGGGGCTCGACGGCCGCCTCGGGAGCCGGGGGCGGGCTGAGCTGGGTGCGGTACCAGCGGCGCGACACGACCTGCAGCAGCAGCATCATCCACACCACCGGCACCGCGAGGGCCTCGATGAAGGCCATGAAGCTGAGGCCCGCTCCCGACCCGATCATGATGTTGGGCGGGTCGCCGATCAGGGTGGCGGTGCCCCCGATGTTCGCGGCCATCACGACCGGCAGCAGGTACGCGGCGGCCGGCACCCTGGTGCGATGCGCCATCTCCTGCGCCATCGGGGTGACGAAGATCACCGTGGTGACGTTGTCGGCCAGGGCCGAGACCACCCCCGTGAACCAGGCGACCAGGGACTGGATGAGCGGGGGGCGCCCCCGGGCGTAGGCCAGGATGCGTCCCACCGCCCAGGGAAACACCCCGGTGGTCTTGAGCACGCCCACGATCGCCATCATCCCGGCCAGCAGGAAGAGGACGTTCAGGTCGATGGCGTCCTTGGCCTGCTCGAAGGAGATGAGCCGGTAGGGGGTCGCGTAGGTGACGGCCCAGAGCAGGGCGGCCGCCGCGAAGACCACCAGCACCCGGTGGGCCTTCTCCAGGGCCAGCAGGACGAAGACGGCCACGATGACCGCGGCCACGATGCCCTGGGAGACGGGGTCGGTCGTCGAGCCGCCCGCCGGCGGCGTGACGGCCAGGAGGGCCGACGCGAGCCCGGGCACGGGGCGGCTAGACGCTGGCGGGAGGGATGGCCCGCTTGAGCGCGATCACGCGCCAGGCGAGCAGACCGGCCAGGACGACCAGTCCGATCTGCAGCACCCCGCCGCTTCCCAGATAGACGAACCCGGTGAGGAAGGCGGAGGAGGCGAGCAGGGTCAGCAGGGTGACCAGGGCCCCGTGCCGGAGGAACTGGGTGAACGAGATCCGGGCGCCGGCCCGCTCGGCCAGGCCGAGCACCGTGATGTTGGCCGAGGCGCCGATCGGGCTCCCGTTGCCGCCCAGGCAGGCCCCCAGCGCCAGGGCCCACCAGAGCACCTGGGTCTCGCCGGGGAGGCTCTCGACCAGCCGGGCCACGATGGGGATCGACACCGCCACGAACGGGATGTTGTCCACCAGGGCCGAGAGGATGCCGGCCGCCCAGCAGATGACGAGCGCCGCGAACCAGAGGGTGGCCAGCGGCGACAGGCCCAGCGTGTCCCGCGCCATCCCGATGATCCCGATCAGGTCGGCGGCCAGGGTGTCGATCAGGCCGGTCTCCACCGCGGCGCCTACCGCGATGAAGAGGAAGGCGAAGAACGAGAGGGTGGGCCACTCGATCTCCTTCTCGATGACCCGGATGAGGCCGTGCACCCGCTCCGCATGGGAGGGGCGGTGGCGCCGGATGTACAGGACGTCCTGCACGATCAGGATCATGGCCGCGCCGATCAGGGCGGGCACCGCGACCGGCATGTGGGTGAGGCCGTGGGTGGCGAACCCGACGAAGATCAGCGCGCTGATCCAGAGCGACCAGGTGAGCAGCCGCCGGTCGCGGATCTGGGGGTCGGGGCCCGAGGCGTCCACCTCCAGGCTCTCGGTGGCGAGCATGGACCGGAAGTACCGCCGGGCCACCACCTCGAGCAGGACCATCATGATGAGGATGGGGACGGTGAGGTTCACGACGAACGCCATGAACCCCAGGCCCGCCCCCGAGCCGATGAGGATGTTGGGCGGGTCGCCGATCAGGGTGGCGGCGCCGCCCACGTTGGCGGCCATCACCATCGGCAGCAGGTAGGCCGCCGGCTTCACCCGGGTGCGCCGGGCGATCTCGAGCGCCATCGGGGTCAGGAAGATCACGGTGGTGACGTTGTCGGCCAGGGCCGACACGATCCCGGTGAACCAGATGATCAGGCTCTGCACGATCCACGGCCGGCCCCGCGCCCGCAGCACCAGCCGCGCCACCGCCCACTGGAAGACCCCGGTGGTCTTGAGCACTCCCACCACCGCCATCATCCCGGCCAGCAGGAAGAGGACGTTCAGGTCGATGGCGTCCTTGGCCGCCTCGAACGTGATGAGATGGAACGGGGTGAGGTAGGTGATCGTGAGCATCAGCGCCACCGCGCCGAACACGATCAGCACCCGGTGGGCGGTCTCCCGCACCAGCAGGGCGAACACCGCCAGGATGATGGCGCCCACGATGGCCTGGGACAGCGGGTCCGTGGTGGCGCGCAGGACCTCGCCGCTCTGGGCGGTGGCCAGCAGGGCGGGGGACACGGGCGGCACGGTCGCGGGGGACCTCGCTGTCGCGTGGCGGAACGGCGCGCGCCGGGCGGGGGCCCGGGCGCAGCGGATGATCGCCACCCGCCGGCCGCTTCCGCAAGCGGGTTGCCGATTCCTGAAGCCGCGATCATTCTATTCCTCGCCGGGCGCCGCCCGGCCCCACATCGCCC
>JBFILX010000022.1:0-17356 GCA_041612035.1 Gemmatimonadales bacterium
AGGAGGAGCGGCGGCTCCGGGTGGACAATCAGCCGTACACCGGGGCGAGTGTCGAGGGGGTGCACGCCCTGGCGGACAGCGCCACCTGCTTCCCCTACGCCCACTCGGTCATCGGGTCCATGGACGACCTGAACGCCGCGACCACGGCGGACGTCCAGGCGTTCTTCGACCTCTACTACGGCCCCAACAACGCCATCCTCACGGTGGTGGGCGACTTCGACCCCGCCGAGGCCCGGCAGCTCATCCGGCAGTACTTCGGCGGCATTCCACGGGGCGGCGAGCCGCCGCCCGTGGCGTGTGAACAGCCGCTCAACCCCGGCCCGATCCGGGTGCGGTGGCCCGACCCGAAGGCCAACCTGCCGGGGGTCCTGGTGGCCTACCGGCTCCCGGCCTACGACCATCCCGACTACCCCGCCCTCGAACTGGTGGCGACGATCCTGGGCCAGGGCGAAAGCTCGCGGCTCAACCAGCGCGTGGTACGGGAACTGAAGCTGGCCCAGTTCGCGGTATCGTTCGCCAACCCGTTCGGCCCGCGGCGCGGACCGGGGATGATGCTCACCCTGGGCATCGTGAACGAGGGGGTGAGCGCCGACTCGCTGGAGGCGGCGCTGGTGGGCGAGTACGAGAAGGTCGCCCGCGGGGGCATCACCGAGGCGGAGCTGACCAAGGCCAAGAACGCCTACCGGGCCCGCCTCATCTCCCAGCGCCAGCAGGCGCTGGTGAAGGCCGAGGCCCTGCAGAGCGCGAATCTCTTCCTGGGCGACCCCGAGGCGGTGAACACCTCCTGGCGGCGCTACCTCGATGTCACCACCGACGACGTCCGGCGGGTCGCCGCCACCTACTTCGGGCGGGACAACTCGCTCGTGCTGCTGATCATGCCGGAGTCCGCCCCATGACCCGCGTTGCCCTGACCATCGCCCTGGCCCTCGCGGCCGCGTCCCTGCCCCTCGCGGCCCAGGAGTACCCGCGCACCCCGCCGCCCCCGGGACCGGTGACGCCCGCCGCGTTCCCGCCCATCCAGGAGGCGACGCTGCCCAACGGGCTCCGGATCCTGGTGGTGGAGAACCGCCGCCAGCCCACCGTCTCGCTGAACCTCGCCTTCCCCGCCGGCGGGATCCATGACCCCGCGGGCAAGGAAGGCCTGGCGGAGATGGTAGCAGGCCTCCTTACCAAGGGGGCGGGCACTCGGACCGCGGAGGAGATCGCGGCCACCATCGAGGGCGTGGGCGGCTCGCTCGGCGCCGGCGCGGGGGCCGACTTCCTCTCGGTGAATGCCGGGATCCTCACCCCCAACCTGCCGCTCGCCTTCGAGCTGCTGGCCGACGTGGTCATGCGGCCCCGGTTCCCCGAGCAGGAGGTCTCGCTGCTGCGGACCCGGACGCTGTCCGGGCTGCAGGTGGAGCTGAGCCAGCCGGGCCCGATCGCCAGCCGCGCCTTCGCGCGCGCGCTCTACGGTGACCATCCCTACGGGCGCTCGACGACGCCCGCCAGCGTCCGGGCCATCACCCGGGACGACCTGGTGGCCTTCCACGGCGCCCGGCTGCGGCCCGGCGGGGCCCTGCTGGTGCTGGCCGGCGACATCAACCTGGCCGAGGCCCGGCGGCTCGCCACCGAGGCGTTCCGCGGCTGGAGCGGCCGGCCGCCGGCCCCTCCCGCGGCGGGCAGCTTCCCGGCGGGGAGCGCGACCGAGATCGTGCTGGTCCACCGGCCGGGGTCGGTGCAGTCGAACATCCTGGTCGGCAACCTGACCTATCCCCCCGATGATCCGCGCCTGTATGCCAACGCCGTGGGCAACCGGGTCCTGGGCGGCGGCGCCGACAGCCGCCTGTTCCTGATCCTGCGGGAGCAGAAGAGCTGGACCTACGGAGCCTACTCGTCCTTCGCGCGCCGCAGGGCGATGGGCTTCTTCAACGCCTCGGCCGAGGTGCGCACCGAGGTGACCGACTCGGCCCTGAGGGAGATGCTGGTGCAGCTGGAGCGGATCCGCACCGAGCCCGTGCCGGCCGACGAGCTGGACGCGGCCAAGGGGGCGCTGGTCGGCTCCTTCCCCCTCTCCATCGAGACCGCCGAGCAGGTGGCGGGTGCCGTGGCCAATGCGCGGCTGTACGGGCTCCCCGACGACTACATCCAGACCTACCGGGTGAAGCTCGCGGCGGTCACGCCCGAGGAGATCCGGGAGGCGGCCCGGACCACGATCCGGCCCGACGCGGCGGTGATCGTGGTGGTGGGTGACGGCACCCGAATCCACGATGCCCTGCGGGCCATCGCCCCGGTACGGATCGTGGACCCGGAGGGGAAGCCGCTCACCCCGGCCGACCTGTCGGCCCGGGCCGCCCGGCTGGCGGTGGACGCCACCCGGCTGACCGCCCGGAGCGACAGTTTCACCATCATGCTGCAGGGCAACCCGCTCGGCTTCCTGAGCGCCCGCCTGGAGAAGACCCCCGACGGGTTCCGGTACCTGGAGCACACCCGGATCGCGGCGTTCGTGGAGCAGCGGACCGAGATCACGCTCGACGCCGCCTTCCGCCAGCAGAAGGTGAGCCAGACCGGGACGGTGCAGGGCCAGCAGACCAGCATCGAGGTGACCTTCGCCGGCGGCCGGGCGACCGGGTCGGCGCGAACGCCCACCCCCGAAGGGATCCAGGCGGTGGAGATCGACACCACGGTGGCGGCGGGCGTGCTGGACGACAACCTGCTCCAGCCGGTGATGCCCACGCTGGCCTGGGCGCCCGGCGCCAGGTGGACCTTCCCGGTGTTCAGCTCGGCCTCGGGCGAGACCCGGGAGGTGACCCTGTCGGTCACCGGCACCGAGTCGGTGACGACGCCGGCGGGGACGGTGGAGAGCTTCCGCGCGGAACTCACCGGCGGGCCCCAGCCGGTCACCTTCTGGGTGAGCGTCGCCGCCCCGCACGTGATCCAGAAGATCGCCATTGCCGGGACCCCGGTCGAAATGGTCCGGGCCGTGCCTTGAACTGACGTTCGACCTTTTTCAGGAGACCCGTGATGCGTCTGCTCGCCGGACCAGTCGTGCTGGTGGCCGCGCTGACGTCGTGCGCCGCGGCGACCGCCCAGCGCGCCACGGAAGCCCCCGCACCCTCGGCCGCCCAGACCGAGGTGTTCACCGACACGCTCAGCTTCATGCGGCCGCAGTACCCCTCCACCTACGTCCGCCGCCCCAACCCCCCGGTGCTGATCCGGAACGCCAGCGTGTTCACCGCGGCGGGACCGGAGCAGCGCGGCGTGTCGGTGCTCTTCCAGGACGGCCGCGTGGTGGCGATCGGCCGTGACCTGACCGCGCCGGCGGGGGCGGTCACCATCGACGGCACCGGCAAGTGGGTGACCCCCGGGATCATCGATACCCACAGCCATCTGGGGGTCTACGCCGCGCCCGGCACCCAGGCGGAGAGCGACGGGAACGAGGCCACCAACCCGGTGACCGCGGAGGTGTGGGCCGAGCACTCGATCTGGCCCCAGGACCCGCAGATCCCGCTCGCCATCGCCGGCGGGGTCACCGTCATGCAGGTGCTTCCCGGATCGGCCAACCTGATCGGCGGGCGCTCGGCCACGGTGCGGCTGGTGCCGGCCCGCACGGTGCAGGAGATGAAGTTCCCGGGCGCGCCCCACGGGGTGAAGATGGCGTGCGGCGAGAACCCGAAGCGGGTCTACCGTGAGCGGGGACCCTCCACCCGGATGGGGAACATGGCCGGGTACCGCGCCGCCTTCATCGAGGCGGAGGAGTACCGGATGCGCTGGGACAGGTGGCTCGAGGACCGCAAGGGCGAACCGCCGGCGCGGAACCTCCGCCACGAGACGCTGGCCGGGGTGCTGCGAGGCGAGATCCTGGTGCAGAACCACTGCTACCGGGCCGACGAGATGGCCCAGATGCTCGACCTGGCCCGGGAGTTCGGCTTCTCGATCCGGTCGTTCCACCACGGCATCGAGGCCTACAAGATCGCCGACCTGCTGGCCAGGGCGGGCACCGCGGCGTCCATCTGGTCGGACTGGGGCGGGTTCAAGATGGAGGCCTTCGACCAGATCGTGGAGAACCTGGCGCTGGTCACCCGGGCGGGGGCGATCGCGGTGCTCCACACCGACAGCCCCGACGGGATCCAGCGGATGAACCAGGACATGGCCAAGGCGTACTACGCCGGGGTCCGGGCCGGCCTGCCGATCACCCGGGAGGACGCGATCCGGTGGATCACCGCCAACCCGGCCTGGGTCCTGGGAATCGACCGGACCACGGGCACCCTGGAGCCCGGCAAGGCGGCCGACGTGGTGCTCTGGTCGGGCGACCCCTTCTCGGTGTACTCCCGGGCGGAGAAGGTGTGGAACGACGGCTGGCTGGTGTTCGACCGCCTGGATCCGGACCGTCAGTACCGGACCGACTTCAACCTGGGCCAGACCCGGCCGGGGGTGGGACGATGAGACGCCATGCCATGACGGGCGCCATCGGGGCGCTGGCCGCGGCCGCCGCCGTGGCCCTCCTGCCGGCCCCGGTGCCGGCGCAGACCATCGCCATCACGGGCGGGACCATCTACCCGGTGGCCGGGCCCCGCATCGAGCGGGGCACCGTGCTCATCCGGGACGGACGGATCGCCGCGGTGGGAGCCAACGTCGCCGTGCCGGCCGGCGCCACGGTGGTGGACGCCACCGGCAAGTGGATCACCCCGGGGCTGGTCCACGCCCGGGCCGAGGCGGGGCTGGGGATCGGTTCCCTGTCCGGCTTCAGCGAGGCGGGCGTGCAGGGCGACGTGACCCCGTCCTTCACCCCCGCCGAGGGGTTCGACCCCGACGCGCTGACCATCCCGGTGGCCCGGACCGGGGGGATCACCACCGGCCTCCTCGGGCCGCGGGGCAACTTCCTGCCCGGGCGAATGATCGCGGTGGACTTCGCGGGGGACCGGCTCGAGGAGCTGCTGCTGTCGCCGGCGGCCGGCCTGGTGATCAACCTGACGGCGTCGAGCCGGGAGGCCGGGGGCGGCAGCCGGGCGGGCACCCTCGACCTGCTCCGGCGGCTGTTCGCCGACGCGCGCGAGCTGGAGCGGCGCGAGGCCGACTGGCGGCGTGACCAGATCCAGCCGCTGGCGGCGCCGGCCCGCGAACTGGCCGCGCTGCTCCCCGCCCTGAACGGGCGGATGCCGGTGGCCATCATGGCCGACCGGGAGATGGACATCCGGGCCGCGCTCCGGATCACGGCGGAATACCGGCTGCGCACCATCCTGTACGGGGCGGCCGAGGGGTGGAAGCTGGCGGACGAGATCGCGGCGGCCCGCGTGCCCGTGGCGCTGGAACCCAACCGCGACATCCCGAACTTCGGCGCCCTCGGTGCCCGGCTGGACAACCCCGCTCTGCTCCGGGCGGCGGGCGTCGAGGTGATCATCGCCCAGGACGACCCGGGCGGCGAGCGGAACCTGCGCTTCATCGCGGGCAACGCGGTGCGGAACGGGATGACCTGGGACGACGCCCTGCGGGCCGTCACTCTGGCCCCGGCCCGGGCCTACGGGCTCACCGACCGGGGCGCGCTGGAGCCCGGCCGGGTGGCCAACCTGGTGGTGTGGAGCGGAGACCCGTTCGACTTCGCCGCGGCCCCGGAGCGGGTGTACATCCGGGGGCGGGAGACTTCGCTGCGGACCCGGGAAACCGAGCTCTTCGAGCGGTACCGCACCCTCCCGGTCCGGTACTAGCCGGCCCGGCATACCCGGTCGCGGGGGTCGGACTTCGGTCCGGCCCCCGCCGTCGTTCAGCCCCCGGCGCCGTTAAGTTCCTGCCGCCCGTCGCGCCCGGCGCGCCCACGACCACCCTGCTCCCCCCATGCCGATGATCCGTCCCCTCCGCCTCGCGGTTGCCGGCCTGCTGACCGCGGTTCCCGTCTCCCTCGCGGCCCAGGCACCAGCCGCCGATCCGCTGGCCGGCACGGGGTTCGTGAAGGAATTCGGGACCATGTGGACCTTCGACGCGCCGCCGCTGGCGTACTGGAAGGCCCGCTACGGGTTCACCCCGGACCAGGCGTGGCTGGATCACGTCCGCCTGTCGGCGGTGCGGATCCCCGGGTGCTCGGCCAGCTTCGTGTCCGACCGCGGTCTGGTGATGACCAATCACCACTGCGCCCGGGCGTGCATCACCGCGGCCTCCACCCAGGACTCCAGCTACCAGGCCACCGGGTTCGTGGCCCGGACGGACGCCGAGGAGAAGGCGTGCACCGGGATGACGGCGGACCAGCTCGAGTCCATCGAGGACGTGACGGCCCGGGTGCGGCGGGCGGTGACGGCGCGGAGCGCCACGGAACGGGTGGCCCAGCGGGATGCCGCCATCGAGGCCATCCAGGCCGAGTGCGGCGCCGCGACCGGGCTCACCTGCCAGGTGGTGACCCTGTACCAGGGCGGCATGTACTCGCTCTACCGCTTCCGGAGGTACACCGACCTGCGGCTGGTGATGGCGCCGGAGGAGGCGATCAGCTTCTTCGGCGGGGACCCCGACAACTTCACCTATCCCCGGTACGACCTCGACGTCACCTTCCTGCGGGTCTACCAGAACGGCGAGCCGCTCCGGCCGGCCCATTGGCTGCGCTGGAACCCGGCCGGCGTGGGGGCGGGGGACCTGGTGTTCGTGCTCGGCAACCCGGGCTCCACGGGGCGGCTCCTCACCCTGGCCCAGATGGAGTACCTGCGGGACGTGCAGTACCCGGCCCAGCTCCGGCTCGTCGCCGCCAGCATCCAGGCCTACAAGCGGCTGGCCGCGGCGGGCCCCGAGGCCCACCGGCGGTACGAGAACACCATCTTCTCGCTGGAGAACACCCAGAAGGCGGTGACCGGGTACCGCCGTGGCCTGCTCGACCTCGGCATCATGGCCCGCAAGAAGGCCTTCGAGGACGACTTCCGTCGCCGGATCGCGGCCCGGCCCGACCTGCGGGCCCGCTACGGCGGGGCCTGGGACCTCATCGCCGGGGCCCAGCGGGAGCTGGCCTCGTTCGCCACCGAGGCCCGGTTCCACGACTTCGCCGGCGGGTCGCTGCTGGGGATCGCGGGGAACCTGGTGCTGCTCCCGGGCCAGTCCGCGCTGGCCGACCCGGCCCGGCTCCCGCTCTTCCGGGGAGAGGGGCTGAGCCGGGTGCGGGCCCAGGCCCTCCGCAACCAGACCTTCGACCTGGCCGCGGAGGAGGCGCTGCTGGCGGCCCAGCTGGAACTGGCCGCCGCCGCGCTCCCGACGGGCGACCCGGTCCTGCAGGCGGCCCTGCGCGGCCGGACCCCGGCCGAGGCGGCGAAGGCGCTGATCGACGGAACCGGGCTCACCTCGCTCGAGGCCCGACGGGCCCTGGCCGACGGCGGGGCCTCTGCGGTCGCCGCCTCGGAGGATCCGCTGATCGTGCTGGCCCGGGCCATCGCGCCCTCAGCCGTGCGGCACGGGATGCGCCAGGCCCGGCTCAACGCCGTGATCTCGTCCAACGCCGAGCTGGTCGGGCAGGCCATCTTCGCCGCCTACGGCACCGCCCTGCCCCCCGACGCGACCTTCTCGCTCCGGATCAGCGACGGGGTGGTGGGCGGCTTCCCGATGAACGGGACGATCGCCCCGTGGAGGACGAGCTTCTACGGTCTCTTCGGGCGGAACGCGGAGTTCGACGACCAGCCCCCCTTCCACCTGCCCGACCAGTGGAAGATGGCGCTGGGGCGGCTCGACCTCGCCGCCCCGGTGAACTTCGTCTCGAGCGCCGACATCATCGGCGGCAATTCCGGGAGCCCGGTCGTGAACCGGGCCGGCGAGGTGGTGGGGGTGGTGTTCGACGGGAACATGGAGATGCTGCCCAACCGCTTCATCTACACCGACGAGGTGGCCCGCTCGGTGAGCGTGCACGCCGCCGCCATCGGCGAGGCGCTGGTGAAGGTGTATGGCGGGGGGCGGATCGCCGCGGAGCTGGAGCGGGCGGCCGTCCCGCGCTAGGCGGGCGGGTGGACGGTGGCGTCGGCGGGCTCGGCCGCCGGCGCCGGCTCCTCCCCGACCGACACGTCCTCGGCCCGGGTGGCGGACATCTTCCGGTCGATGACGGTCAGTTCCTCCTGGAGGGCGTCCATCCGCTCCAGCAGCTGGGCGTGGCGATCGGTGTCGATCGTCTCGCCTCGATGCCGCCGCCAGGCGAGCATCCCGAGCTCGCGGGCCGCGTCGGACCGGCGCCCCAGCACCCCCGACCGCTCGACGTGCAGTTTCCCCTGTTCCAGCGCGGTCTGCATCCGGTCGCCCAGCTGGTCCAGCTCGTCCCGCAGGCGGTCAAAGACCGTGGTCATCGTGGCTCCTCTCGTCCCGGCACCTCGCCGATCGGACCCCCGTACGGGGGTTCCCCCCGCAAGGTTTCCCGAACCGGGGGGAAACGCAAAGGGCCGGGGAGTGTCCCCGGCCCCCGGTCAGCAGGCGGCGGCGGTCAGGCCCCGTCGGGGTAGACCGACACCTTCATCCGCTTCTTGTCCTTGTGCTCGAACTTGACCACGCCGTTCACCAGGGCGAACAGCGTGTCGTCGGTGCCGCGGCCCACGTTCCGGCCGGGATGGAACTTGGTGCCCCGCTGCCGGACCAGGATGTTCCCGGCCTCGACCGCCTGGCCACCGAACTTGTAGACCCCGAGGTACTGGGGGTTGCTGTCGCGGCCGTTCCGGCTCGAGCCGACGCCCTTCTTGTGTGCCATGTCGCCCTCAGCCCAGCGTGAGATCGGTGATGCGGACCGCGGTGTACTTCTGCCGGTGCCCGGTCTTCCGGCGGTAGTTCTTCCGCCGCTTGAACTTGAACACGTAGAGCTTGTCGCCCTTGATGTCCCCCACCACCTCGGCCGTGACCTTGGCCCCCTTCACGGTCGGGGTCCCGGCCACGATGGTCTCCCCGTCGGAGGTGAGAAGCACCTCGTCGAAGGTGACCGTGGTCCCGGGCTCCGCGTCCATCAGCGGCAGCTCAATCGTCTTGCCCTTCTCGGCCCGGAACTGCTTGCCGAGGGCGCGGAAAATCGCGTACATGCCGGTCCGTTCCTTCGTGGCTCGCCGGGCCCGTGCCCGGCGCAGAGCCTTTAAAGCTATTGGGGCCATTCGCTTGGGGCAACCCCGCCCCGGGCGTCAGGCCACGGCGTAGAGTTCAGTCACGTCCCGGCCCGCCGGCTGGCTCATGAGGCGGAATTCGTCCAGGTGGATCATGGGGTCGTCCCGGACCTCCAGCCGGAGGCCGGTGACCTTCCCCACCCCGGCCAGCAGCCTGGGCTCCTCCTCGAGCAGGTAGAGCGCCACCTCGGGGTGGAGCCGGATGGCCAGGTGCTTCTCCTGGCCCTCGTGGGCCACCCGGCGGACCGACCGCTCCAGCCGGCGGGCGACCACTTCGGGGCTGAAGACCCGGCCCGCCCCGGCGCAGGTGGGGCACTCCAGGGTCATCGAGGCATAGAGGGACGGCCGGATCCGCTGCCGGGTCATCTCGACCAGGCCCAGGTCGGAGACCCCCAGGGTCTTGGTGCGGGCCCGGTCGCGGGCCAGGTGCTGGCGCAGTTCCTGGAGGACCTTGTCCCGGTTGGCCCGGGTCTCCATGTCGATGAAGTCGGCCACGATGATCCCGCCCAGGTCGCGCAGCCGGAGCTGCCGGGCGATCTCCCGCGCCGCCTCCAGGTTGGTGCGCAGGATGGTCTTCTCGGGATCCCGCTTGCCGGTGTAGCGCCCGGTGTTCACGTCGATCGACACCAGCGCCTCGGTGGGCTGGATGATGATGTACCCGCCGGTGGGGAGGTCCACCCGGGGCCGGAACAGCCCCTTGATCTCGCTCTCCACGTCGAACCGGTCGAAGAGCGGCATCTCCTCGGCGTACAGGTGCACCCGGTCCATGAGGTCGGGGTCCACCTGGCGGAGGTACTGCTCGACCTCGTGGTGCAGCTCCTTGGAATCCACCCAGAGGGCGTCCACCTTGTCGCTGAACACGTCCCGGATGAGGCTCCGGGTCAGGCTGGTCTCGCGCTGCAGCAGGGCCGGCGCCTTCCGCACGTAACGCTGCTTCTTCTGGATCTTCTTCCAGAGCCCGAGCAGCGACTGGATTTCCCGCCGGAAGTGGTCTTCCGTCACCCCCTCGGCCACGGTGCGCACGATCACCCCGCCGGCGTCGGCGGGGAGCAGCGAGGTCACCAGCTCCCGCAGGCGCTGGCGCTGCTCCCGGCTCTCGATCTTCCGGCTGACCCCGACCCTGGAGGCGTACGGCATGTAGACCAGGAACCGCCCCGGGAGGGAGATCTGGGCGGTGACCCGGGAGCCCTTGGTGCTGATCGGCTCCTTGGTGACCTGGACCGGGAGGACCTGGCCCTTCTTCAGGACCTCCTGGATGTCGGGGAGGGCGCGCCGGGAGCGGCCGTTGCCGCGACCGTTCCGGCCGCGGGGACGGTCCCGACCCCGGGCCGACGGGGCCGCGGCCTCGGCCTCGGCCTCGGCCTGGTCGGGCTCGTCGGCCTCTTCGTCGGTTTCGTCCTCCGGCTCCTCGTCTTCGTCGGGCTCGAGGAGGTCGGAGGCGTGGAGAAAGGCGCTCTTATCGAGCCCGATGTCGACGAACGCGGCCTGGATGCCGGGGAGGACCGCTTCCACCCGACCCAGGTAGATGTCGCCGACCATCCGCCGGTGGTCCGGCCGATCCAGCAGCAGCTCCACCAGGCGGTCGTCTTCCAGGATGGCCACCCGGGTCTCCCGGGGGCCACCTGAGATGAGGATTTCGCGTTTCAAGTTCGATATCTCCAGACGTCGTTCGGTCAGGACGCGACCACGACGGCCCCCGGCCCGGCCGCAGCAGGCGGGCGGGGCCCTCCGGAGCGAGCCGGCCCCGCCACCGAGGCCCGCGTCCCGACCAGGGACGCCGGCCAGCCGGGCCGGGGAGTCCCTGACGACGACGCGGTGGTGCCGCGTGGGATGGCTCGTTCGAGCGGAAGGGGATGCCGAGGGAAAGCCGCAGGCGTCCAACGTGTAGCACAGCCCATTGCGCCACGGCACGGCCCGGGCCCGTAAAGGGCCCTTTACCCGCTTGCGCGGGCGGACGAACCGGCTGACGCATACCGTAAATCTATGACTGGCAGGGGTTTGGAGCAATAGTGTGACCGGGGTCACACCGGCCGGCCCCCGGGGGGCCGGCAGGACGGGCTCAGGTGGTGGCCACCGCCCGGGGGTCCATGATCCCCTCCATGATCTCCCGGGCGATCACGATCCGCTGGATCTCGCTGGTCCCCTCCCCGATCTCGCAGACCTTGGCGTCCCGCATCATCCGCTCCACCGGGTACTCGGTGGTGTATCCGTATCCGCCGAACACCTGGACCGCCTTGGTGGTGGCCCGCATGGCCAGTTCGGAGCAGTAGAGCTTGGCCATGGCCGCCTCCTTCTTGAACGGCTTGCCGGCCTGCTTGAGCCGGGCCGCCGTGTAGAGCAGGTGGGTGCCGGCCTCGATCTCGGTGGCCATGTCGGCCAGGGCGAAGGCCACGCCCTGGAACGAGGCGATGTAGCGGCCGAACTGCTTCCGGGCCCCGGCGTACTCGAGGGCCAGCCGGTAAGCCCCCTCGGCGATGCCGAGGGAGAGGGCGGCGATGCCGATCCGCCCGGCGTCGAGGGTCTTCAGGAAGTTCACGAAGCCCTCGCCTTCGGCCCCCAGCATGTTCTCCCTGGGGACGACGGCGTCTTCGAAGATCAGCTCGCGGGTGTCGCTGGCCCGCCAGCCCATCTTGTCTTCCTTCTTCCCGGCCCGGAACCCGGGGATCGCCGGCAGGCCGTCGGCGTGTCCCACCCCCAGGGCGCGGCAGCGCTCGAGGTCGCAGGTTTCCTTGGTCAGGATGAACGAGGTGATGCCCCGGCTCCCCTCGCCCGGGGTGGTCCGGGCCGTGACCGAGAAGATCTCCCCCACGCCGCCGTGGGTGATGAAGTTCTTGGTCCCGTTGAGGACGAAGTGGTCGCCCCGGTCCACCGCGGTGGTGGCGGTGCCCCCGGCGTCACTCCCGGCGCCGGGCTCGGTGAGCCCGAACCCGCCCATGACCTGCCCGCCGGCCAGCAGGGGCACGTAGGCCTGGCGCTGCGCCTCGGTGCCGAACTCGACGATGGGCGAGGTGCCCAGGTTGGTGTGGGCGCTCACGGTGAGCCCGTGGGAGGCGTCCACCTTGGCCAGTTCGTGGATCACGATGTAGTAGGAAACCTGGTCCATCCCCGCCCCGCCCAGCGCCTCGGGCCACGGCACTCCCAGCAGGCCCAGCTCGCCCATCGCCCGGATGTTCTCCCAGGGGAATTCCTGGGTCCGGTCGAGCTCGGTGGCGACCGGGGCGATGGCGGTCTCGGCGAACTCGCGGACCATCTCGCGGACCTGGCGGTGGTGCTCGTCGAAGTACAGGGTGTCGTCCATGCGCGTGCTCGGATTCCGTGCGGGTCGGGTGGCAATATACCAAGGGCACCGGGGGCGGCTTGTGGGTCGCGCGCCACACCATTGCGCGCCCGAACGGCCCGCCGTATATCCGTGGGCCCTTCACGGACTCGACCCCATGCTGCGCCTTCCGCTCTTCACGCTCGCGGCCGCCGCGGTGGCGCTGGCCGGCTGTGCCCCGTCCGAGGCGCCGACCGCCCCCGAGGCCCCCGCGATCACCCCCATCATCGGCGGCACCTACGATCCGTCGGCGAGGCCCAACGTCGGCGCCCTGTTGTACGACTTCGACGAGGACGGGGTTCCGACCGCGAACGACCTGCTCTGCTCCGGCACCTACGTGGGGTTGGCGGGGAACGGGAAGCCGGCGTTCCTCACCGCCGCCCACTGTCTGGCGTGGCTGCCTCCGTCGGCGGTGTTCCGGGTCACCTTCGCCCCCGACCTGACGGTGGCGGCGCTGCCCACCGTCGCGTCGGCCGGCTGGGAGTACGACCCGGGCTACCACCGGGGCAGCGGCGAAGGCCACGACCTGGGCCTGGTCTACCTCGCCACGGCTCCGGGGGTGCCGGCCGCAGCCATCGCGCCGCGCGGCGCGCTCGACGCCATGGCGGCCGGCGGCGGGCTGCGGGGGGTCCTGTTCGAGAACGTGGGGTACGGGGCCGACCTGGCGCGGCGCACGGGCCCGCCCTCGGTCATCTGGCCCGACCGCCGGCTGGTCTCCGTCTCCCCGTTCATGGGGCTGACCCGGACCCGGCTCGGCCTCCTGATGAACTCGACCGCGACCGGCCAGGGCGGCGACTGCTACGGCGACAGCGGGTCGCCCAAGTTCCTCCCGGGCCAGAACACGGTGTACGCCATCGTGAGCTGGGGGGACGTGCCCTGTCGGGCCACGAGCTGGAACCAGCGCGTCGAGAGCGCGGCAGCCCACGCTTTTCTGAGCAGCAAGCTGCCCTGATCCGTTTCGCCGCCGGGGCGACGGCGGTTGCGCAACGGCCTCGCCGGGGAGCATACTCGGCGTGACGGGCCAACCGGCTCCGTCCCGGAATGACTCGCAGGTCGGGGAGGTTTCATGTCATACAAGGGCAAGATCCAGATCAACATCATGTTCACGGTCCCGCCCGAGCACGTGGCGGAAGGGGACCGTATCTTCGCGAGCCACGCCAAGTGGATGGAGCGGACCCACCACCGCGACGGGCCGAAGGCCATGCATCTGTACACGATTTCCAAGGGCCCCGAGCTGGAGAACCCCATGGATCCGGGCTCCAAGCCGACCGGGAACACCGTCTTCGTCCTGACGGAGATCTACGAGGGCCAGGCCGGGATGGACGACCACTGGAAGCAGGCGGCGGAGAACTGGGAGGACTTCGCGGCGGTGGCCGAGTGGACCGGCAAGGTCACCGTCCATACCAAGCACGGCTCCCCGGTGGTGCACGCCCTCTGGTAGCGCAGCGGTCGCAGCCGGCGCAGCGGACCAGCCGCTCGCCGAACCAGGCCAGCAGACGCCGCCGGCGGCACCCCCGACCGGCGGCGTAGCGTTCCATGGCGGCGAGGCGCGCGCGCGCCAGCCGCCATCGGCGCCGCACCGGTCCCCAGTCGGGCCGCCCCCGCTCGGGGTGTAGCTCTGCCCGCAGCCGCTCCACCGACGCCCGCACGCCGTCGGGCAGTTTCGCGGCGGCCCGCGGATCGCCCCACGCCCGTTCGACCACACGGACCGGCGGGAAGGTCACCCGCAGCATTCCCCGGAGCCGCGGCGCGTCACCCCGGCCGTGCAGGATGACACAGCGGGCGGGCCCGCCGTCGCGGCCCGACCGGCCGGCCTCCTGGTAATACGACTCGGGGGTGGCGGGCATCGTCCAGTGGGCCACCAGCCGCACGTCGGGCTTGTCGATCCCCATCCCGAAGGCACAGGTGGCCGCCACCGCCCGGGCCTCCCCGCGGAGGAATCGCGCCAGTGTCCCGGCGCGACGTTCGCGCGTCAGCCCGGCGTGGTACGGCAGCGCCGTCACGCCCCCGTCCCACAGCACCCGCGCCACCGCTTCGCTCAGGTTGCGGGTGGGGACGTAGACGATGACCGACCCGGGCTCACGCCGAAGGAGTCCGAGCAGCACGCGCAGCCGGTGCACGCGGTCCCGCACCGGGCAGACCCCGAACCAGAGGTTGGGCCGGTCGAACGACCCCACGTGGGTCACCAGCCTCCGCGGAGGCCGGCCCAGCCCCAGCACCCGGACGATGTCGTCGCGCACCTCGGGGGTGGCGCTGCCGGTGAGGGCCATCGCCGGCGGCCAGCCCAGGTCACCCCGCAGCCGCCCCAGCGTCCGGTAGGCCGGCCGGAAGTCGTGACCCCACTCCGAGATGCAGTGGGCCTCGTCCACGACGAGCCGTTCCACCGCGATCTCCGCCATGACGAGTTCCCGGGCGAGGCGGCTCAGCCGTTCGGGCGCGGCGTACAGCAGCCGCACCTTGCCGCGCCGCGCCTTGGCCAGGACGGCGCGCTGGTCCTCGGGGTCCAGCGTGCTGTTGATCAGGGCGGCCGGGAGCCCCCGCGCCCGGGCGGCGTCGACCTGGTCCTGCATGAGGGCGATGAGGGGCGAGACCACCAGGGTGACGCCGGCGCCCAGCACCCCGGGCACCTGGAAGCAGACCGACTTGCCGGCGCCGGTGGGCATGACCGCCAGCACGTCGCAGCCCGCCAGGGCGGCGCCCACGACCCGCGACTGGGCGGGCCGGAAGCGGGCGTGCCCGAACCGGGCGCGGAGAACCTCGAGGGCGGCCTGCGTCACGGGACACGCTACCGCCCCGGGCCCCGCGGGGAGGACCATTCGGGCGCCGGCCCGACCGGATGGCCCGGGGAGCCGCCGGGGGGTACTTTCGCCGAGCCGTCATCCGACCGGCGATCCCAGACAGGAGGTGTGACATGCAGGCACTGCCCAGGGCCCTGACCGGCCTCGCCGCGGTGGGCTTCGTCCTCGCCGTGATCTCCGCCTTCAGCGGCGAGATCATGGGGATCGCGCCCGAGGGGTTCTCGCGCGCGTGCACCAACCTGGCCCTGCTGGCCATGGCGCTGGTCCTGACCGGCGAGCGGCCGACCGGACGTCCGCCGGCGATGTAAGCCCTGGCCACCACATCGCCGGGTTGCCGACCGGCACCCGGCAGGAGACCTTGCGGGGAACCGGGTCTCCATCCGGAGGTCCGGAGGACCCGCAGGGTCGCCGCGCGGTGCACCGCGGCGCAGGAGACACTTCCATGGCAGAACATGCCCGACCCGGTCAGCCCGATCCGCCGTCCGGCGCGCTGGATTACCTGGGTGAGCGGCTGGACGGCGCGCGAGACCTGTACCTCCTCGCCCTGGCGCTGGGCCGGCGCGACGTCGGCCCCACGCTGTTCGGCCGGGTCATCCGGGAAGCCCGGATCCACTTCGCCGCAGTGCTGGAAGAGGCCCGCGTGGCCGGCCTCGACACCGGGGCCATCGCGGCCATCCTGGGCCACCCGGACCACGACCTGGCCGACAGCCTCCGGCCCGAACTGCGGAGCCGGGTGGAGGCCCTGATGGAGGCCGCCGCCCGCAACCGGCCCTCCGCCGCCTGACCCCGGTGGCCCGCCCGGGGCGGGACGGGACCTAGAACTCCAGGTTTACCCCGATCGTGGGGAACACACCCAGGCTGTCGTCGGGCCGCACGGTGCCGGTCCGGGGGTCCCACTCGAACGCGCTGACGTTGGTCCGGCCGTAGACGTTCCGGACGTCGAGGTAGGCGGAGAGCTGGACCGACCGGAAGCTCCAGCGGCGGTCCACCCGGACGTCCACCGCGTGGAAGACGGGGAGCCGCGGCCCCGCGTTGTGCCGGGCAAAGTCAAGCCGGCCCACGTCGGGCCCCGCCGTGACGAAGGGCGTGGTCGGCCGCCCGGTCGCCAGCCTCAACTTGCCGCTCAACTCCCAGGCGGGGTTGGGCCGATACCCCGCGAGCAGGGTCCCGATGAGCCGGGTGTCGAAGCTCCCGGGGCGGGTGGTCCCGTCGAGCCCGGTGAACTCGGTCCGGCTGAGGCTCACGCTCGCGAGCCCCTGCCACGGGCTCCCGCTCAACCGCTTCCGGGCCAGCAGCTCGGCCCCGTACGACCGGCCCGTCCCCTCGCTGCGGAGCGGCTCCAGCCCGAAGGGGATGTCGTTGGTCACGTCTTCGAACCCCGAGAGCGCCAGCACCGACTGGGGCCGGAAGAGCCGCGCCGGATAGTCGCGGTACCGGCGGACGTAGCCCTCTGCCCGCAGCAGGAGGTCCGGCCGGGCCAGCCGCTCGACGCCCACGCTCACCTGGTCGCTTCGGAACGGCCGGAGGGCCTCCGGATTGGACGGATCGCCCACCAGCCAGATGGCCGGCGGTCCCTGGTAATAGCGACCCGCGGCGAGGGTGATGGTGGTCCCCCGCGCCGGCTCGACCGCCAGCAGGGCCCGGGGCGAGAGCCGGGCCGTGCCGCCCAGGTCGCCGAAGAGGTCGTAGCGGAGGCCCGCGGTGAGCCGCACCCGGTCCATCATCGCCACGGAGCCCTCCGCCCACCCCGCGGCCCGCAGGTCCGCGAAGCTGGTGTCCACCCGGAGCGGGCGCGGGACCCCGCCGGCATCGGTGCGGAACTCGCCGGGGAGCGTGACCCGGAACCGCTGCGGCCCCAGCGCCCGGACCTCCTGCCCGAGGCGCAGGTCCACCCGCTCCGAGGGGGACAGCACCAGCTGGCCCCGGAGCGAGGTGACCGCTTCGCGCGACCGGTTCTCGAAGACGGTCCGTTCCAGCGAGTCGGCCTGCGAGGTGACGAACCGGGTCAGCGTGCGGCCCAGGACCACCTCCAGGTATCCGTCGCGCAGCGAGCGCTGCCACGTCAGGCCGGCCACGTACTGCCGCTGGTCGGTGGCCAGGATGCGGCTGTTGTCGTAGCGGTTGTCGGCGGAGCTGTTGTCGAAGGCGAGGTCGTCGAGCGCCCCGACCAC
>JBFILX010000023.1:0-17335 GCA_041612035.1 Gemmatimonadales bacterium
CGGTGACCGGATCCGGCCATTGGGCGGCACCGGGCGCCGGCTGGTGGTCCGATGCATGCAGGACGCGAAGGTGGGCCGGAGTGACCGATCCGCGTGGCCGGTCGTCTCCCTGGGTGGCACGGTGCTCTGGGTCCCCGGCGTCTGCCGGGCCGACGCCTCGGTGCCCTTGGAAGGAACGGAGGCGTTGCGCATTGACGTTGAGCGTGGATAGGGCCCTGCGCCGGACCGGGGGGAAGGCGTTCCACCGGGTGGTGTACGACGAGGCGACCATCGCGGACCGGGTCAGGGAACTCGGGCAGGAGATCACGGCGTATTATCCGGACGGGGAACTGCTCGTGCTCGGACTGCTCAAGGGAAGTTTCATCTTCCTGGGCGACCTGGTGCGGCAGATCGACCGGCCCCTGCAGGTGGACTTCATCGTGGCCTCCTCCTACGGGGCGGGGACCTCGTCCAGCGGGACGGTGCGGCTGCTGTACGACCCGCTCACCCGGCTCGAGGGCCGGCACCTGCTGGTGGTGGAGGACATCATCGACACCGGCACCACGATGCGGTGTCTGCTGGACCTGCTCGGCGCCCGGGGGCCCACGTCGCTTTCCGTGTGCGCCCTGCTCGACAAGGGCCTGGTGGAGAACCCGCCGCCCGAGATCCGGTTCATCGGGTTCCAGGCCCCCAAGGCGTTCCTGGTGGGCTACGGACTGGACCATGCGGAGGAGTACCGACATCTGCCCTTCATCGCCGACCTGGCCTGAGCCCGTGATCTGATCGATGGCGCAGCGACCCCCTTCCCGTCCCCCGACCGGCACCTGGGCCGGCCTGAGCAAGAACCTCGCGCTCTGGGCCCTGGTGGCCGTGATGGCGATGTTCCTCTGGCAGGTCATGGACCGCCAGCGGGCCGCCTCCACGGAGCTGTCCTACACCGAGTTCCGGCAGCAGCTCGACGCGGGGAACGTGGAGTCGGTGGAGATCTTCGACGGGCGGTCCGTGCAGGGCGTCTTCCGGTCGCCGATCAGCGCCGACGGCGGGACGGCCAAGGCGTTCACGGTCCTGCTCCCGGTCAAGGACAGCGAGGCCCTGCTCGACCGGCTCGAGGCGTCGGGGGTCGCCATCATCGCCCGGGAGCCCCGGGGCGGGCTGATGACCTTCTTCGTGGCGGCGCTGCCCTGGCTGGTGATCATCGCGCTCTGGGTCTTCCTCTTCCGCCAGCTGAACGCCGGCGGCAACCGGGCGTTCGCCTTCGGCAAGTCGAAGGCGAAGCTGCTGGCGGGCGACACCCCCAAGGTCACCTTCGCCGACGTGGCCGGGTGCGACGAGGCCAAGTACGAGCTGCAGGAGGTCATCGAGTTCCTGAAGGACCCGCAGAAGTTCACCCGGCTGGGGGGGCGGCTCCCCAAGGGCGCCCTCCTGGTGGGTCCGCCCGGGACCGGCAAGACCCTGCTGGCCAAGGCGGTGGCGGGCGAGGCGGGCCGGCCCTTCTTCTCGATGTCGGGCTCCGACTTCGTGGAGATGTTCGTCGGGGTCGGCGCCAGCCGGGTGCGCGACCTGTTCGAGCAGGGCAAGGCCCACGCCCCCTGCATCATCTTCATCGACGAGATCGACGCGGTCGGGCGCCATCGCGGGGCCGGCCTGGGCGGCGGGCATGACGAGCGCGAGCAGACCCTGAACCAGCTCCTGGTCGAGATGGACGGCTTCGAGTCGAACGAGGGGGTGATCCTGCTGGCGGCCACCAACCGGCCCGACGTGCTCGACCCCGCCCTCCTGCGGCCCGGCCGCTTCGACCGCCAGATCGTGGTGGACGCGCCCGACGTGAAGGGCCGGGAGGGCATCCTGCGGGTGCATACCCGGAAGATCCCCCTCGCGCCCGACGTCCGGCTCCAGGTCCTGGCCAAGGGCACCCCGGGGCTGGCCGGCGCCGACCTGGCCAACCTGGTGAACGAGGCCGCGCTGCTGGCCGCCCGGCGGAACAAGGTGCTGGTCGAGATGGCCGACTTCGAAGAGGCCAAGGACCGGATCATGCTCGGCATGGAGCGGCGGAGCCTGCAGCTCACCGAGGACGAGCGCCGGCTCACCGCCTACCACGAGGCGGGCCACGCCATCGTCTCGATCAAGACGCCCGGCAGCGACCCGGTCCACAAGGTCACGATCATCCCCCGGGGCCGCGCACTCGGCATCACCGCCTGGCTGCCCGAAGAGGACCGGCACAACTACACCAAGGACTGGCTGGAGGGCCGGCTGGCCTGCGCGTTCGGCGGCCGGGTGGCGGAGGAGCTGGTGTTCGGGCCCGAGAAGGTGACGACCGGCGCCGCCAACGACATCGAGCAGGCCACCGCCATCGCGCGCCGCATGGTCACCCAGTTCGGGATGAGCGAGAAGATCGGCGTGATCGCCGTGGGCGACCGGGAGCAGGAGATCTTCCTGGGCCGCGAGATCAGCCACCGCCGCGAGATCTCCGACCGCATGTCGGACATGGTGGATGCGGAGGTCAAGCGGATCCTCGACGAGGCCTACGAGAAGGCCCGCCGGATCCTGGAGGCGGAGCGCGAACTGCTCGACCGCCTGGCCAGTACCCTGCTCGAGCGCGAGTCCATCGACCGCGACGACCTCGACCTGATCGTCCGGGGCGAGCCGCTCCCGCCGCTCGCCCCGCCCGCCCCGCCCGCCGCCCGCGCCGTGGCGGTGGACGCCAAGCCCAGGACCGCGCCGCAGGCGGCCGGTCCGGTTCTCGGAACGCCCCCGGCCGAGCCCGCGGGCGCGTGAATCCCGAGCGGCCGCCCTACCGGGGCGCCCTGGCGGTCTTCGGGGCGGTCCTTGCGGGGTACGTCGCGACCCTCGCGCCCTCGGTCACCTTCTGGGACGCCGGCGAGCTCATCGCGGCGAGCCGCATCCTCGGCATCCCGCATCCGCCGGGCACCCCGCTGTTCGTCATGCTGGCCCACGTCTGGGCCCTCGTCCTGCCGTTCGGCGAGTACGCCTGGCGTACCAACCTCATGGCGGCCGCCTTCAGCGCCGCGGGGGCGGCGCTCTGGTTCCTGAGCGCCCACACCATCCTGCAGGGGGTGGTGGCCGGGCTGCCGGGCCGGACGGCGCGGCTGCTCCGCACCGGGGGGGCCGCGGCGGCGGCCCTGTTCGGGGCCTTCGGCTTCACCCAGTGGCAGAATTCCAACGAGACCGAGGTCTACGCGGTCGCGACCTGCATGATCGCCGCCGTGGTCTGGCTGGGGCTCCGGTGGCGCGCGCGGCGGGGCACGCCGGCCGCCAGCCGGCGGCTGCTGCTCGCGGTCTACGTGGGCGGCATCGCGATGGGCAACCACCTGCTGGCCCTGCTCGTGGGGCCCGCCCTGGTGACGTTCCTGGTGGCCGAGCTGCGGCTCAACCCGTCGCCCGATCCGGCCACCGCCCGCCGGGAGTGGGGCGAGGCGGGCGTGGTGGCCGGGGCGTGGGCCCTGCTCATCGGGACCGGGCTGGGCAGCACCGCCCTGGTCACGCTGGGGGCGGTCTGCTTCGGGCTCGCGGCCGGCGCGGCCTGGCGCCTGGGCGCCGGGCGGTTCGCCCTCATGACGGCGGGGCTCGCCGCGGTCGGGGTGACCACGTACCTCTTCCTCTACCTGCGCGCCCGCCACGGCCCGATGATCAACGAGGCCGATCCCTCCACCTGGGAGGCCCTGCTGGCGGTGATCCGCCGGGAGCAGTACCCGCCCCGGACGCCCTTGGACGACCCGACCGTCATGTCGGGCGAGGGGAACCCGGGGCGGAGCCTCGCGCTCATCGGCCTCCAGCTGCTCAACTACCTCCAGTACGTCGACTGGCAGTGGGCCATGGGCCTGCCGGGCCGCCTGTTCGGCGGGACGGAGGGGCTGCCCGCGCGCACCCTGGTGACGCTCGGGATGGCCTCCCTGGGCCTGCAGGGGATGTGGGCCCACCACCGCGCCGATCGGGCCAGCTTCTGGCTGGTGCTGGTCCTCGTCCTGGTGACGGGCCTCGGGCTGGTGGGGTACATGAACTTCAAGCCGGGCTACAGCCTGGGGTACGACCTCTACCCCGACCCGGTCGATCACGAGGTGCGCGAGCGCGACTACTTCTTCGTCGCGAGCTTCATCGCCTGGGGGACGTGGGCCGGGGTCGGTCTCGCGGCGCTGGCCCGCCGGGCGGCCGACCGGGGGCGGCGGGCGGCCGCCGCGGCCCCGCTGCTGCTGACGCTCGCCCTGGTGCCGGTGGTGCTCAACCTTCCCGCCGCCTCCCGCCGGCACGTCCCCGGGGCCCGGCTGGCGGGCGACTTCGCGTACAGCCTGCTCAACTCGGTGCCGCCCTACGGGATCCTGTTCACCTACGGCGACAACGACACCTTCCCGCTCTGGTGGGCGCAGGAGGTGGAGGGGATCCGGCGTGACGTGACGGTGGTGTGCCTCGCGCTGGCCGAGACCCCCTGGTACATGCGGCAGCTGCGGGAGTGGCCGGCCCGGCCGTTCGAGTCGGGGACCGCGCCCGGCTTCTGGGCCCGGGAGGTGCCCCCCCGGCCCGACTGGCCGCTGCACACGATGACCGACGCGGAGATCGCGGCGGCGGTGCCCCAGCGGCTGGGCCAGGACGTCCGGCTCCGGATCGGCCGCGAGGAGGTCACCCTCCCGCGCGGCACGGTGCTCTACGGCCGCGACTTCGTGTCGCTCCGGATCCTCCAGCAGAACGCCGGGCGGCGCCCCGTGGCCTGGGCCCTGACGGCGGCCGGCTCCAGCTACGGGCTCGACCACCTGCTGGTCCAGCAGGGCATGGCGATCCGGCTGCTGGAGCAGCCGCCCGACACGCTGGGGGGCGGCTACGACCTCCGCCGGCTGATGGGGTCCCCGCTGGACCTCGCCGTGACCGACAGCCTGCTCTTCGGGGTGTACCGCTACGGCGGTCTGCTGGAGTCGGGGGTGGAGGGGCTGGAGTCGACGCCCCGCAGCATGGCGGCGACGCTGGGGGTGCCGTTCACCCAGATGGCCTACGCCGCCGAGACGGGAGGCGACCCGCGGGCGGCGCTGCGCTACCTGGAGCCGGCGGCCCGGCTCAGCACCAATCCCGCGATCCGGCAGGCCCTGGACGAGGCCCGCGCCAGCGTCCCTTCAATTCGCCCGTAAGCCTCCGTAAATTTGAGGGTTATGACCTACTCGGACCTCGCCGGGCGGCTGGCCGGGGTGCGGGACGCCATCGCGCACCACCAGGCGGTCGGGGGGTGGTCGCACCCGGTCACCGTGGTGGGCGTGGTGAAGGGGCACGGGCCCGAAGCGGTGCGGGCCGCGGCGGCCGCGGGGCTTTCGGTCGTGGGGGAGAACCGGGTGCAGGAGGCGCTGGGCAAGATGGACGCGGTGCCGGACGTCCCGGTGGCGTGGCACCTGATCGGGACGCTGCAGCGCAACAAGGTGAAGCACGTGATCGGGCGGTTCGCGCTGCTCCACGCGGTGGACCGGCCCGAGCTGGTGGCCGAGCTGAGCCGCCGGGTGCCGGCCGGGGCCGTCCAGCCGGTGCTGCTGGAAGTGAACTGCTCGGGGGAGGCCCAGAAGGCGGGGGTGACCCCGGAGGCGTTGCCGGCGCTGCTGGATGCCGCCCGGGGTGTGCCGGGGCTCGCGGTGCGGGGGCTCATGACCATGGCGCCCTTCACCGACGACGAGCGGGTGCAGCGCGCGGCCTTCGGCCGGCTTCGGGCGCTGCGCGACGCCGACGGTGACCCGGCGCTCGCGGAGCTGTCCATGGGGATGTCCGCCGATTACCGGGTGGCGGTCGAGGAGGGGGCCACGATGGTGCGACTGGGAACCGTGCTCTTCGGGGAGCGGAGCCAATGACCGACGATACTTTCCATCTCACGCCGCACGACGTGCGGGGCCAGGAGTTCCAGCGGGCCCTGCGCGGGTACGACCCGGCCCAGGTGGACGCCTTCAAGGAGCGCGTCGCCGAGGAGCTCGACCGGGTGCTCCGGGAGCGGGCCAAGGTGGACGAGCGGCTGCGCGGCCTGATCGAGCAGCTCAAGAGCCACCGGGAGCGCGAGCGGGCCCTGAACGACGCCCTGGTCGCGGCCCAGCAGCTGCGGGCCGACATCCAGTCGCAGGCCGGCCGCGAGGCGGAGGTGCTGCTGGGCGAGGCGCGCCAGGAGGCCGACCGGGTGCTGGCGCGGGCCCAGGAGGAGGAGCGCGAGCTGCGGAGCCGGCTGGATGCCGTGTCCCGCCAGCTGCAGGCCTACGTGACGACCTTCCGGACCATCCTCGGCCGTCACCAGGCCGAGCTCACGGGCCTCGAGGAGTTCCTGGGGAGCGACCGCGCCCCGGTCCCGCCGGTCGAGGTGCCGACCCCCTGACCGGGTCCGCCGTGGGATACCCCGCCTGGCCCGACGTCCCGGCCGACGCCCTGGAGCGCGGGCTGCTCGACACCTGGAAGGCCGAGCGCCTGTTCGAGCAGACGCACGGCCGGGGGGACGGGCCGCGGTTCGTCTTCTACGAGGGGCCGCCCACGGCGAACGGCCGGCCGGGGATCCACCACGTCTTCTCCCGCACCATCAAGGACCTGGTCTGCCGGTTCCGGGCCATGGAAGGCCGGCCGGTGACCCGGATCGCGGGGTGGGACACCCACGGGCTCCCGGTGGAGATCGAGGTGGAGAAGCAGCTTGCCCTGTCGGGCAAACGGGACATCGAGGCGTACGGGGTGGAGCGTTTCAACGCGCTCTGCCGGGAGAGCGTGTTCCGGTACCGCGACGACTGGGTGGCCCTGTCGGACCGGATCGGGTTCTGGCTCGACTACGACAACGCCTACATCACCTGCAGCGCCCCCTACATCGAATCGGTCTGGGCGCTGCTGAAGCGCCTGCACGGGAAGGACCTCCTCTACCAGGGCCACAAGGTCCTCCCCTACTGCCCGCGCTGCGGCACGGTGCTCTCCAGCCACGAACTGGCCCTGGGGTACGAGGAGGTCCGAGACAAGTCGATCTACCTCGGGTTCCCGCTCGAGGACGGCAGCGGGCGGGAACTGGCGGTCTGGACCACCACTCCCTGGACCCTCCCCAGCAACGTGGCGGTGGCGGTGCACCCCGCGCTGGAGTACGGCACGTACACCCTGCCGGGCGGGCGCCGGATCGTGCTCGCCACGGCCCGGGGGGCGCTGGTGGAGCGGCTGGGCGGCGACCCCGTGCCGGCCGAGGTGGTGCCGGGCTCGGCCCTGGTGGGGCTCCGGTACCGGCGGCCGCTCGACGTGGTGCCGCTGCCGGCGGAGGGCGACCACTCGCGGGTGGTGGCCGGCGAGTTCGTGCTGGCGGAGGAGGGGTCGGGGCTGGTGCACCTGGCGCCTGCCTTCGGCGCCGACGACTACGCCGCCGGCCTCCGCGAGGGACTCGCGTTCCTGCGCCCGGTGGCGGCGGACGGCACCTTCGACGGCACGACCTGGCCCGAGCTGGAGGGGCAGCTGGTCACCGCGGAGGCGACCAACGCCCTGATCGTCCAGCGGCTGAAGGCGGACGGGCGGCACCTCGCCACCGACCAGCACGTGCACAGCTACCCCCACTGCTGGCGCTGCCAGAGCAAGCTGATCTACTACGCGCGCGATTCCTGGTTCGTCCGCACGTCCGCCCTGCGCGACCGGCTGCTGTCCCTCAACGCGGCGGTGCAGTGGCACCCGCCCGAGGTGGGCGCCGGCCGGTTCGGCGAGTGGCTGGCCAACAACGTGGACTGGGCGCTCTCGCGCGACCGCTACTGGGGCACCCCGCTGCCGGTGTGGGTGGCGGACGACGATCCCGGCCAGGTCGAGGTGATCGGGAGCTTCGCGGAGCTCGCGGCCCGGGTCGGCCGGCCCCTGCCCGACGACTTCGACCCCCACAAGCCGCACCTCGACGCCTACACCTGGCCGTCGCCCGGGGGCGGCACGATGCGGCGGGTGCCCGAGGTGATCGACACCTGGTTCGATTCGGGAGCGATGCCGTACGCCCAGTGGCACGCGCCGTTCGAACAGGCCGAGGCGTTCGCCGCCCACTTCCCGGCCGACTTCATCTGCGAAGGGGTGGACCAGACGCGCGGGTGGTTCTACTCGCTGCTGGCCATCGCGGCGGCGGCCGACGACGTGGCCCCGTATCGCCACGTGGTGGTGAACGAGCTGGTGCTCGACGCCGAGGGCCAGAAGATGTCCAAGAGCCGGGGCAACGTGGTGGACCCCGGCGTGCTGATCGAGGAGTTCGGGGCCGACACGATCCGGCTCTACCTGCTGGCCTCGAGCGAGGTGTGGAAGCCGAAGCGCTTCGACCGCCGGGCCATCCCGGAGGTGGCGGGCGGGTTCCTCAACACCCTGAAGCACACCTACCAGTTCTTCGCCCTCTACGCGGGCGACGAGCCGGCCACGGAGGCGCCGTCCCCGCCGGACCGGATCGACCGCTGGCTCCTCGCCGCGCTGCAGGACACGGTGAACCGGGTGCACGCCGCCTACGACGGCTACGAAGTGACGGCGGCGGTCAAGGCGCTCATGCGTTTCGTCGTCGACGACCTCTCGAACTGGTACGTCCGGCTGTCCCGGGCCCGGTTCTGGGCCCCCGACCGGCGCGCCGACCCGGCCGCGGTGGCCACCCTGCGCCAGGCCCTGGTGACGGTCTGCCGCCTCCTGGCGCCCGCCGCCCCGTTCGTGAGCGACTGGGTCCACCGGGCTCTCACGGGGGAGAGCGTGCACCTCGCCCCCTTCCCGGCGCCGGCGCCGGCGGGGGAAGGGGAGCTTCGGGAGGCGATGGACGGCATCCGCACCCTGGCCTCGCTGGCCCGGGCCGCGCGGGAGGAGGCGGGCCTGCGGGTGCGCCAGCCGCTGGCGACGCTGCGGGTGGCGGTGCCCGCCGCCGTGCGCACCCCGGCCTTCGAGGCGCTGCTGGACCTGCTGGCCCGGGAAGTGAACGTGCGTCGGGTCGAGGTGGTCGGGGCGGAAACGGACCTGGTGCGGCTCACCGGCCGGGCCAACTTCCGGACCCTCGGGAAGCGCTACGGCAAGCGCACCCCCGAGGCCGCGGCGGCGGTGGCCGCGCTCGACCCCGAGGCGCTGCGTGCCCTGGAGGCGGGCGGGGCGGTGCGGGTGACCCACGGCGGTGACGCGTGGGAGGTCCAGCCCGAGGACGTGACGGTGGAGCGGGTGGTGGCGACCGACTGGGCGGTCCAGAGCGCGGGGCCCTACGTGGCCGCGGTCGACCCGACCCTCTCCGACGACCTGCGCCGGGAAGGCCTGGCGCGGGAACTGGTGAACCGCATCCAGCGGCTGCGGCGCGACGCGGGCTACGCCTACACCACCCGCATCGCCCTGTTCGTGGAGGGACCGGCCCCGGTGCTCGAGGCGCTCCGGGTTCACGACGCCTTCATCCGCACCGAGACCCTCGCCCGCGAGCTGGAGGTGGGGACCCCGGGGGCGGCCGACCGGGTGGAGGACGTGCTGATCGACAACCACGCCGTGACCATCGCCGTCGCCAAGCGGTCCGACGGTGCGCGCGCGGCCCTTTCCTGAAGGACTGGCACCATGGGTCTGACGAAGAAGCAGCTGGAACATCTGGGGAAGCGACTGCAGGAGGAGCGCAACCGGGTGATGAAGGAACTCGGCTACTACGGCGAGTCCTTCAACACCACGCTGCAGGGGTCGGACGGCGACCTCTCCTCCTACTCGTTCCACATGGCCGACCAGGGCACCGACACCATGGAGCGGGAGAAGCAGTTCCTCTTCGCCTCCCAGGAAGGCCGGTACCTCTGGCACGTGAACGAGGCGCTCCGGCGGCTCTACACCACGCCGGCCAAGTTCGGGAAGTGCCATCAGTGCGGCAGCGACATCGGCTTCGACCGGCTCGACGCCCTGCCGCACGCCCGGCTCTGCATCTCCTGCAAGGAGAAGGAGGAGGATGCCAAGCGCCGGTAGCGCCGCCCGGCCGGCCCGCCTGACCGCCGGGGCGGCCTGAGGCCGCCCTGCGCTTCGCCTTCTCGGTCCTCAGCCCCTCCACGGAACGGCTCGACCGCTTCCTGGCCGATCAGCTCGCGCTTTCCCGCACGCAGGCCGCCCGCCTCGTGGCGGACGGCTGCGTCCGGGTGGGCGGCACCGCCGCCCGCGCCTCCCGCCAGCTGACGCGGGGCGAGGAGGTGGCGGTGGAGCTCCCCGAGGCCGCACCGCCCCGGACCCTGCAGCCGCACGCGATCCCGCTCGACGTCGTCTTTGAGGACGAGCACCTGCTGGTGATCGACAAGCCGGCGGGGCTGGTGGTGCATCCCGCGCCCGGGCACTGGGACGACACCCTCGTGAACGCGCTGGCGGCGCGGGGGACGAGCCTGGGCGGCGGGGCGGCCGGACGACCCGGGATCGTGCACCGGCTCGACCGGGACACCTCGGGGCTGATGGTGGTGGCACGCACCGATCTGGCGCACCGCCGGCTGGGCGCCGCCCTCGCGGCCCGGCGGGTGCGCCGGCGCTACGCGGCGCTGGCCTGGGGGCACCTCGGTCCCGAGCCGGTGACCATCGACGTCCCGCTGGCCCGCCATCCGGCGGACCGCAAGCGGATGGCGGTTGCCCCGGCCGGCCGGCCGGCGCGGACCGAGGTGCGGGTGGTGGCGCGGTTCGGCGTGGCGGACCTGGTCCGGGTGGCGCTCCACACCGGCCGGACCCACCAGATCCGGGTGCACCTGGAGCACGCCGGCCACCCGGTGGTGGGGGATCCGGTCTACCACGGCGGCGGCAGCCGCCGGATCAGCGGGGCCGCGCGGGCCCAGGCCGACCGGCTCGAGCGCGCCACCCCCCGCCAGGGCCTGCACGCGGCGGCCCTCGGGTTCCGGCATCCGGCGACCGACGAGCCGCTGCGGTTCCGGAGCGAATGGCCCGAGGATCTGCAGGAGGCGCTGGTCGCCGCCGCCTGGCCGGATCGTGTTGCTGCGTCAGAACCCCTCTCCTATCTTGAGTTCTTCACGGATGACGACGAGTGATCCCGCCACCCGGATGCTGCTCTGGCGGGTCGGCGCCGCCCGATGCGGGGCGGCGATCGACCGGGTGCTGGAGGTGCTCACCCGCCCCCCCGTGACGGCCATTCCCGGGAGCCCGGACGCGGTGTGCGGCATCGCCAACGTGCGGGGCCGGGTGGTGACCGTCTTCGACGGACGCACGCTGCTCGGCGAAGCCGACACCGATCCCGGGCGCGAACTGGTGCTGGTGCAGCTGGACGGCGGGGTGGTGGCGCTCGAAGTGGACGAAGTGGAGGACCTGGTGGCGGTGCCCGAGTCGGCCCTGATTCCCGGGGCCGGCGGCCGGTGGCTGGCGCGGGTGCCGGGCGGCCCCGATGTCCGGGTGCTCGACCTCCGGGCGATGCTCGACCCCCTGCTGCAGGACTAGCGACCCGATCGGATCCGGAGGACACCGTGGCGCACACTGTGCTTGTCTGCGATGACGCGATCTTCATGCGGACCATGATCGCCGACATTCTCACCCAGGCGGGGTACGAAGTGGTCGGCGAGGCGGAGTCGGGCAGCCAGGCCGTGGCGAAATACCGGGAGCTCAAGCCGGACTTCGTGACCATGGACATCGTGATGCCCGACATGAGCGGCATCGAGGCGGTGCGCGAGATCTGCCGGGAGGACCCCGATGCCCGGATCCTGATGTGCAGCGCCATGGGCCAGCAGGCGCTGGTGGTGGAGGCGATCCAGGCGGGCGCGAAGGACTTCGTGGTCAAGCCGTTCCAGCCGTCCCGGGTGCTCGAGGCGGTCCAGCGGATGATCGGGTAGCGGCGCGTGGACCCCAACCGGTACGCCGCGCTCTTCGCGGCCGAGAGCCGGGACCACCTGCAGCAGTGCAATGCCCACGTGCTGGCGTGGGAGCAGGCCCCGCATTCTCTCGAGCCGGTCCAGGGGCTCTTCCGCTCGGTCCACACCTTGAAGGGGATGGCGGCCACCATGGGGTTCGCCCGGCTGGCCGGGCTGGCCCACGACCTCGAATCGCTGCTCGCCGCGGTCCGGGCCGGCACCGTCGCGGCGTCGCCCGACGTGGTGGACCTCTGCTTCCGGGCGCTCGACCGGCTCGAGGAAGGGGTGGGCCTCGCCCTGGCCGGCGACGACGAACTCCTGGCGGTGGGTGACCTGCGGGGTGCCCTCCTGCGGGCCGTCGATGCCGAGGACCCGGCGCCCGCCGCCCCGGGCCGCCCGGCCGCGGCGCATCCGCCCCCGGCGACGGGCCTCCAGGTGCGGGTGCGGCTCCGGGCCGGGGTGGCGATGCCCGGGGCGCGCGCCGCCCTGGTGCTCCGGCGGGCCCGGGAGCTGGGGGAGGTGTCGGGCGTGGAGCCCGACCCCGGGATCTGGATGGACGACGCCTTCACCGGCGAGTTCGGGTTCCGGCTGGCGGGTGACTCCCCGGAGGACCTGGTGCGGTCCACCCTCGCCGCGGAAAGCGACGTGGCGGAGGTCCTGGTGGGCGCCGCGGCGCGGGCGGGACCGGCGGAGGTGCGCCAGGTCCGGGTCGATCTGGATCGGCTCGACCGGCTGGTCGGGATCACCGGCGAGCTGGTGGTGGCGCGCAGCCGGCTGCTGGCGGTGGCGGAGTCGTCGGGCCGGCCCGAGCTGGAGGTGCTGGCCCACGGGGTCGCCCGGCTCATCAACGACCTCCAGGCCCAGGTCTTCCGGACCCGGATGGCGCCGCTCCGCGAGGTGTTCGAGCGGTTCCCCAGGCCGGTGCGCGACCTGGCCCGGCAGCTCGGCAAACGGGTCCGGCTCGACCTGGACGACGGAGGGATCGAGCTCGACCGGGCGATCCTCGACGAACTGGCCGACCCGCTGCTGCACCTGCTGCGGAACGCCATCGATCACGGACTGGAGACCCCGGACGAGCGCCACGCCGCGGGCAAGCCGGAGGAGGGCCGGATCCGGCTTTCGGCCCGTCGGGACCGGGCCAGCGTGGTCATCGCCCTGGCCGATGATGGCCGGGGCATCGACCGCGGGGCCGTCCTGGCCAAGGCCCGGGCGGAGGGCTGGGCGGAGGGCCTGGACGAGGGCGACCTGCTGACCATCCTCGCCCGCCCGGGCTTCAGCACCGCGCAGCAGGTGACCGACGTGTCCGGGCGCGGGGTGGGCATCGATGCGGTGGTGCACTGGGTCCGCCGGCTGGGGGGGGCCTCGTCCCTGACCTCGGAGCGTGGCACCGGGACGACGATGACCCTGCGGCTGCCGCTCACCGTGGCCATCATGCCCGCGCTGCTCGTGGGCGTGGGGGACGAGCGGTACGCCCTGCCGCTGAGCTTCGTGGCCGAAACCACCCGGATCACGGACCGCGCCACCTACCGGGGCGCCGGGGTCCCGGTGATCGACTGGCTCCCGGTCCGGGACACCGGGCGGCCCTGGCGGCCGGGCGTGGTGCTCGAGGTGTCGGGGCGGAACGGGGCGCTGGCGGTGGACGCGCTGCTGGGGCAGGAAGACATCGTGGTGGGTCCGCTGCAGGCTTCCCGGGGGATGCCCCGGTGGGTGAACGGCGCGACCATTCTGGCGGACGGGCGGCCGGTCCTGATCGTGGATCCGGCGGCCCTGGTTTCCTGAGGAGAACGGCATGGCGGACCCGACCAGGCTGAGCGACGTCGAGCGGGACGCGCTCCGGGAGGTGGCGAACATCGGGGCGGGCCACGCGGCCACCGCGCTGTCGACCATGACCGATCGGCGGATCATGATCAGCGTGCCCCAGGTGTCGGTGCGGCCCATCGAGGACGTGGCCGGCATCCTCGGGCCGCCCGAGGGGGTCGTGGTCGCGATCTTCATGAACATGCTCGGCGACCTCACCGGACGGACCGCCGTCATTCTCCCGGTCGGGGCGGCCCGGGTCCTCTGCGACCTGCTCCTGCGCCGGGCCCCGGGGACCACGGGCGAGTTCGGCGGGATGGAGACCAGTTCGCTGAAGGAAACCGGCAACATCCTCACCTCGGCGTACCTTTCGGCCCTCAGCGACTTCATGGGCATGATGCTGGTGCCCTCGGTGCCGAGCCTGGTGACCGACTACGCCGGCGCCATCGTCTCGACCGCGCACCTCGATCTCTCGCCCCAGCGGGACGTGGTGTTCTGCGTGGACACCTCCTTCCGCCTGGAGGGCGCTACCGAACCGCTGCAGGGGGAGTTCCTCCTCTTTCCCGATTCCGCCGCGCTCGGGGCCATCTTCGACGCCATCCGAATCGGCTGACCATGCCGGGCGGGACGCCGTCGGAACGCGATCTCGCGGCCCTCCGGGCCCTGGCCCGGCGCGTGGATCCGTCCGACCCCGGGGCCCAGAACAACCTGGGCGTCCTGTATTACGAGCGAGGCCTGCACGCCGAGGCCAGCGCCGCCTTCACCCGGGCCCTGGCGCTCGACCCCCAGATGGCCACCGCGCGGACCAACCTGGAGCGGCTGCAGCAGGAGACCGGGCACTACGACCGGCTCATCGCCGAGCTGCGCGACCGGGTGCGACGCGACCCGCAGGCCGCCGGCCTGCGCCACGAGCTCGGGCAGGCCTACCTCGCCCTGGGCCAGCTGGACCAGGCGGAAGAGCAGTTCGAGACGCTCCGGCGCCAGACCCCCGACGAGGCGGCCCCGCTGCTCCACCTCGGCCTCGTCGCGGTCCAGCGGGGCGACCTCGACCAGGCGGTCACCTGCTTCGAGGACGCCTGCCGGCTCGACCCGGCGAGCCCGGTGGCGCGGGTCCACCTCGGGCAGGCGCTCTACAACCAGGGGCTCACCGACCGCGCCCTGGAGGAGCTGGAGGCGGCGGCGCACCGCAGCCCCACCAATCCGGACGCCCACCACCTGCTGGGCTTCGTGTACGGCGAACTGGGGCGGCACGAGGAGGCGCGGGCCGCCACCCGGCGGGCCGTCGAACTCAACCCGGCGCTGGCCACGGCCCAGGCCAACCTCACGCTCGGGCCCGGGAAGCCGGTGCCCCGACCCGTCGCCTCGGACGCCGACCGGCGCGAACCGGCCGGTGCCCGGGCTCACCTCACGCTGGGGCTCGCCTTCCGGAAGCGGGGGTACCTGACCGACGCCCTGCGCGAGTACCGCCTCGCCCTCGAGACCGGTGACGACGGCGACGCGGCGCGGCAGGGACTGGCCGAGGTCCACCTCCTCCGGCGCGACTTCGGACCGGCCCTCGAGCTGTATGACGACCTGCTGACCCGGCAGCCGGGGCATGCGGGGCTCTGGAACGACAAGGGCGCCTGCCTGCACCAGGCGGGCCGGGTGGACGAGGCGCGGGTGGCGTGGGAGCGGGCGGTGAGCCTCGACCCGTCGAATGCGCTCGCCTGGAACAACCTGGGGGTGGCCCACGCCCTGCAGGGTGCATCCGGCCCCGCCGAGGAGGCGCTGCGCTCGGCGCTGCAGGTCCGGCCCGGGTTGCAGCCCGCCCGGCTCAACCTGGCCCTGCTCCTCGCCCGGCGTGGCCGCCGCCAGGACGCGGTGGAGGTCTACCGCGAGGTGCTCCGGACCGAGCCCGAGCAGGCCGACGCCTGGAACGGGATCGGGCAGGTGCTCATGGAGCTGCATCAGCACGCCGACGCCCGGAATGCGTTCGCGCGTGCGGTCGAATCCGACCCCGACAGCGCGGTCGCCCACTACAACCTCGGGTTCTGCCTGAGCCACCTGGGGCGGTTCGACGAGGCCCTGGAGCATACCAAGCGGGCGCTGGAACTCGAGCCCTATTACGTCGCGCAACGCTACCGCCTGACGCTGGACCTCCAGTTCGAGGAATCGGTGATCCCGGTGGACGTCCGGGTCTCGGCCGACGTGGCCACGGCCGGGCTGGGAGACGCCTTCGGGTTCGACGCCGCGGTCCTGGACGACGTCTTCGCGGAGCTGGCGCCGGAGGAACAGGCCGCCCCCCAGGCACCCAGGGATGCCGACCCGTTCGGCCTGGCCCGGGACTACCTCAACAAGGGGTTGCTGGAGGCCGCCACGGCGGAAATCGCCCGCGCGGTCACCCGCGGGGCCTCCGCGGTGGAGGGGGCGGTGCTGGAGGGTGAGGCCTACGCCCGTCGCGGGCTCCATGGCGAGGCGCTGGAGCGCTTCCGGGCGGCGGTCGAGCAGGCCCCCGACACCGCCGCCGCGCTGCAGGGCGAAGCCGAGTCCCTGGCGGCCCTCGGCCGGGGGGAGGAAGCGCTGCGGGTGGCCGAGCGGCTGGTGGATCTGGCCCCGGGGCGGCCGGACGCCTACGCCACGCGGGCCCGGGCCCGGCGCCTCACCGGGGACCTGACCGGGGCCCGGGAGGATGCCGCGGAGGCAAGCCGCCGCCGGCCGGGCGATCCCGGCCCGCTCCTGCTGCTCGGGTCCATCGCCCGCGCGCAGCGTGATCTCCACGCCGCGCTCAAGGCCTACCTCGCGGCGCTGCAGCTGGACGACGCCCTGGTCCAGGGATGGTTCGAGATCGGGGCCACCGAGGAAGAGCTCGGCAACGTCAAGGAGGCCCGGTTCGCCTACCGCCGGGCCCTCGAGCTGCTGCCCACGCACGCCGAAGCCACCCTGGCGCTGGCGTGGCTGCAGCGGCGGGACGGATCCGCCGAGGAGGCGGTCACGCTGCTCGCCGATTTCCTGCTCTCGGAGCCCACCTCGGTCGAGGCGCTGGTCCTCCTCGGGCAGTCGCTGCTCGACACCGGCCGGCCGGAGGAGGCCCTGCGGGCCTTCGAGCGGGGGCTCAAGTTCGCCCCGGCCCACCTCGGCGCCCTGTTCCACGTCGGCGTGGCCCGGGCCCGGCTGCGGCACTACCGCTCGGCGGTGGCCGCCTGGGACCGGGTGGTCGCGCTGGCCCCGACCGGCCCGCTCGCCGCCCAGGCCAGGCAGCACGCCCGATCGGCGCGGGAGCTGGCGCAGATCTTCGCACCCGCGAGCGCCTGACCGATGCCGATCCAGGGCCCGCTCCGGGAACTCGGGATCCACGACGTGTTCCAGCTGCTCGACCTCAGCCGGAAGACGGGCGCCCTCCGGGTCACGTCGGAACTGCGGCAGAACGAGGGCACGATCTGGTTCGAGGCCGGGGCCGTGGTGGCGGCCACCATCCGGTCCAACCCCCACCGCCTGGGCGACGTACTCCTCCGCACCGGCAAGATCCGGGAGGAGGACCTGCTCCGGGCCAAGGCGATGCAGGAGGCGGGCGATCCCCGGCGGCTGGGCGAGATCCTCGTGGCGATCGGGGCCGTGACCGCGAAGGAGATCGAGCGGCAGGTCCGGATCCAGGTGGAAGAGGTGGTGTTCGCGATGCTGGGCTGGTCCGAGGGCTACTTCGTCTTCGAGGAAGGCGCCCCGGGAGAGGCCCTCGGCGACACCAGCGTCCGGGTGTCCACCGAGGCGCTGCTGATGGAGGGGGCGCGCCGGATCGACGAGTGGGAGCGGATCCAGAC
>JBFILX010000024.1:0-16981 GCA_041612035.1 Gemmatimonadales bacterium
GAGCTGCTCGCCGCGGTGGGCGACTTCGTGGCGGGGATGAAGGCCGCGACCCGCAGCCCGACCTAGGCCGGGCCGGCGGGGTCAGCGGCGCCTGGAGGGCCGGGCGGCCTTCCGGGTCTTCCGGCGCGAGACGGTGCGGCGGATGTAGGCCGCCGCGTCGGGGGTCTTGCATCCGGTCTCCCCGTGGTCCACCTCGACCGTCCCGATCCGCTTCGCGGCGGCGAGCGCCACCGTCTCCAGCGCCTTGCTGCGCACCCCGATGGCGATGAGCGCCTGGTTCATCGCGTGCCGCACCCGGTTCTTCCGCGCATGGATCCCGTCCTCGATGACGGCCACCAGCGGCTTGAAGTAGCTGTCGGGCAGGGTGGGGTCGTCCATCGCCAGCCGGGCCACCAGGTTCCACCCCGCGGACGCCACCCACTCCCCGGGCGCCCCGATCCACTTCTCCATCTTCTTCCGGGCGAACGGCGTCCGCGCCACCAGGGCCGAGAGCGCGTCGGTCACCACGTAGTTGTCGAGCGTGCGGGCCCACTGGTCGATGGCGGTGGGCGTCATCATGTCGGGGTCCGCGATCTGGGTCGCCAGGATGCGGGCGTCGTGGTTCCCGGTGGACCAGAGGGCCCGGGCGAGGGCGTGGTCCGTCCCGATCTGCTTCTGCACCTTGCCCAGGTTGGCGTAGCTGACACCGTACAGGGGCGGTCGCACGCCGTGCCGCTGGTAGACCTTCCGGTTCTGCGCCGTGCCGAGGGCCTCGAGCCGGCTGAGAATCACGGCGGGATCCATGGTCGTGCTCCCTGGGCGGTGGTGGAGGGTTCCGGCTAGAATTCTAGCGCCGAAGCCCCCGTCCCCCGAATCCCCCGGCCCGATGCGCCCCATTCCGACCGCCGTCCTGACCCTCTGCGTCCTCGCGGCGCCCTCCGTCGCCACGGCCCAGGTGGCCGAACTGGCCCGCCGTCCCGAGGTGACGCGAGCCCTCGAGGCCCTGCGGGCCGCCAACGAGTGGACCCTCACCCAGCAGATCGAGCTGTGCACCATCCCCGCCCCGCCCTTCGGCGAGGAGGCCCGCGGCGCGGAGCTGCGGCGCCGGTTCGAGGCCTTGGGGCTCGAGCGGGTGCGGGTCGACGCGGAGGGGAACGTCATCGGCGAACGGAGCGGGCTCGACCCGCGGGGCCCGCGGGTGGTCCTCTCGGCCCACCTCGACACCGTCTTCCCCGACACCCTCCCGATGCCGATGACCCGGGACGGCACCCGGATCGCCGGGCCGGGCATCGGGGACGACTGCCGCGGGCTGGCCGTGATCCTGGCCGTTGCGCGCGCCCTGCAGCAGCACGCGGTGCGGACGCCGGGGACGGTGGTGTTCGTGGGGACGGTGGGCGAGGAGGGGCCCGGCAACCTGCGCGGGGTCCGCCATCTCTTCGACCGGCAGAGCGCGGGACGGATCGACGCCTTCATCTCGGTGGACGGCGCCGGCTGGGGCACCACCACCCGGGCGGTGGGCAGCGCCCGCTACCGCGTCACCTACCGGGGCCGCGGCGGCCACAGCTACGGCGCCTTCGGCATGCCCAACCCGATCCACGCCCTGGGCCGGGCGATGGCGGCGATCGCGGACCTGGTGGTGCCGGTCAGCCCCAAGACCACCTTCAACGTGGGGGTCATCGAGGGCGGCACGTCGGTGAACTCGATCGCGATGTGGGCCGCGATGGACGTGGACTTCCGTTCGGAGCGGCAGGACGTGCTGGACCAGGTGACGGCCCGGTTCCGGCGCGCGGTCACGGAAGCGCTCGACGCGGAGCACGCACGGTGGCCCGCCAGCACCCAGCGGCTCACGGTGGAGATCGAGGAGATCGGGCTTCGTCCGGCAGGGGCCCAGCCCGACTCGGCGCTGATCGCCCGGCTGGCCGTGGCCGCGGCGCGCACGGCCGGGGTGACCACCGCGCTCGAGGCCTCCAGCACCGACGCCAACTACCCGATCGGCCTGGGCATCCCCGCCGTCACGATCGACGGAGGCGGCCGCGGGGGCGCCTCGCACTCGCTGTCGGAATGGTATGACGACGGGCCCGACGGATGGCGGGGACCGCAGTGGGCGATGCTGCTGACGCTGGCGCTCGCCGGGGGGCTCACGGCCCCGTAGCGGCCTAGGCCGGCCAGCCCTCGGGGCGCTGCTGGGTCAGGAAGAGGAGCGGCGCGTCGAGGTCGCCGGCGTAGAGCGTCGAGTCGAGGGAAGCCACGCGCTCCTGGTCGCCCGGCAGCGGGCCGATCCAGCAGCGCAGCATCAGGTGCAGGACGGGCTGATCGGCCAGCCCCGTGGGCGCGGCCCGGGCCAGCCGCATCGCGTGGGCCTCGTGCAGCGAGGCGATCACCCGGCCCGAGATCCACAGCCGGCGCTCGGTGAGCGCCTGCAGCATCCGGTAGGTGAGCGTTGTGGACTCCCCGCCACGGGTGACGATGCCGAACACCGGCGCATCGAACCGGCCCGCCCGGCGGAAGAGGGCGAACCCGTAGCCGAACTCCCAGCCGCTATCTTCCGACAGGGCAAGGGCTTCCGTCAACAGGTCGTGTACGGGAACGATGTTCCCGGGGATCGGATCCACGCTCACTGGCCGGCACTCCGGTCGGAATTCGGGCCCCAAACGAACGGCCCGCCCCCCCGGCGATGCAGGGGGCGGGCCGAAGCCGGGCGGATCGGTCGTCAGGCCGGTGGCCGGCGGCCGCCCATCTGCTGCATCTGCTCCCGCTGGCGCGCGATGTCCTGGTCGAGGACCTTCTGCTGCTCGGGCGTGAGCAGTCCGCGGACCTGCGTGTTGAAGGCGTCGTTCTTCTCCCGCAGCGACGCCATGACCGTGGCGTTCTCCGCGCGCACCGTCTCCATCGAGACCGCTCCCTCGCGCATCATCTGCATGTTGGCCATCAGGGTCTCGCGCTCGCCCTTGGTGTCGGCCTCGAACTGCTCCACCAGCACCTTCACCCTGGCCTGCTGCGTCGCGTCCAGCGACAGCAGCTCGGTGAGCCGCTCCACCGACGGTCCCATCGCGCGCATCCCCATCCCCATGCCGCCCGCCCGGCCACCGGGCCCCTGGGCCATGACCGGCGTGGCCGCGACCAGCGTCCCCAGGACCAGCATCGCCACCTTCGCTCCAGCCCGCATCTCGTACTCCTCCTCGTGTCGGTTGCCGTCGCGTCTCAGGCCGGCGTCTCGCCGGGCCCCTGGAGCGCGACGGTGGTGCCCCGCCCCTCGTCGCTGCGGATGGTCACCTGCCCCCCCCACCCTTCCACCAGCCGCCGGACGATCGCCAGCCCGAGGCCGGACCCGCTCGACGTGGTGGAGAACCTCGGTTCGAAGACCCGGGCGAGCAGGTGGGCGGGAATGCCCGCCCCGTCGTCCACCACCTCCACGTACGCGCCTCCCCCCCGGAGCGTTATGGACCGGGCCCCGGCGTTGCGGGCGTTCTCGAGGAGGTTGAACAGGACCTCCTTCACCTCGTCCCGGTTGGCCGGCCACACGGTGCGCCCGGCCAGGGCCACCGAGACCGAGAGATCGGGCGCCATCCGGTAGAGGGCCGCCACCTCCCCCGCCACCTCCGCCAGGTCGACCGGTTCGGTGGGCCGTCCCGGGTCCACCGGGGCCGCGAACCGGCTGAACGCCCTCGCGATGGCGTCCAGCCGCTCGATCTCCGCCAGCACCCGGTCGCCGGTCTCGTCCACGGTGCGGCCCAGCTGGTCGGGACGGGTGGTCCGCACCCGCTGCATGTGCTGGACGCCCAGCCGCAGCGGGGTGAGCGGGTTCTTGATGGCGTGGGCCACCTGGTTGGCCACTTCCGCCCAGGCCAGCACCCTGGCCGCCCGCGTGGTCTCGGTGACGTCCTGCACCGCCAGCACCAGGCCGCCCGGGTCCCGCCCGAGAGGGGCGAACTGGATGGCGTACCGCCGCGCGTCGGCTTCGACCTCCAGCTCGGCGTCGGGATCGACCTCCTCCGACAGGCGGCGGGTCACCTCGCGACCGAGCGCGCGCCACGGGCCTTCGGCGGCTCCCGCCAGCGGCGTCCCGACCTCCAGGGGCCGGGCCAGCGCCTCCCGGGCCCGCCGGTTGGCGAGCAGGATCGTCCCCGCCTGGTCCACGGCCACGACCCCGGTCGCCACCGTGGCGAGCACCGCGTCGGTCCGGCGCCGGGCCGCTTCCAGCGCAGCCTGCCCCGCGCGCACGTCGGCCGCCATCCGGCCGAAGGCGTCGAAGACCGGCTCGAACTCGGGCGGCGCGGTCCGACCCGCGAGGTCGGGATCGTCCCCCGCGCCGAAGGCGAGTGCCGCCTCGCGGAGGTCGCGAACGGGCCGGGCCAGGGCGCGGGCCGCCAGCCGGGCCCCCACCACCGCGGCGAGGCTGCCGAGGAGGGCCGCCAGCACCAGCAGGAAGGCCAGATCGAGCAATCGTTCGCGGAGAATCCGGTCGGTGGCGGGGGCCACCGTCCCGAGCACCGTGACCCCTCTCCCTCCGTCCGCACGGAGGGCCGCGTAGGCCGCGCGCACCGGCCACTGCCCCGGGCCTCCGTCGGCCGGCGCCGCGGCCAGGTCCCCGTCGAGGTGGATGGCGTGGTAGGCCCGCGCGTCGAGCAGCGGCGGGAAGACGCCCAGCTCTTCGAGCACCGGCTCGCTGGTGGCGATGCGCCGGCCGTCCCGGTACAGGGCGAGGTCGGCGTCCACCCGGTCCCGCTGGTCGTCGAGGGCCCGCACGAGCGGCGGGCCCTCGCGGGGGAACCCGCCCGCGGGCGCGGCGTCGCGCAGGATGCGCTGCAGCACCAGGGTCCGGGTCTGGCGCGCCTCGCCGGTCAGCTGGGTCAGGCTGAGCCCCACCAGAAGGGCCGCGGGAACGACGCAGAAGCCGGCGAGAGCCAGCGCCACCCGGGCCTGGTAGGACCGGGCGAAGAGCCGCCAGTCCACGGCTGGCGGCCCGCGGCCGAGCACCACCGCCGCGACCAGCCAGAGGAGGGCCAGCAGGCCCACGTCCACCGCAACCAGCAGCGCCCCGCGGACCACCAGCCACGACGGCTTCCCCAGGGGGATCAGGGCGTGCACCTCGCGGGGGCCCTGGTCGAACGGAACGGTGCGCCAGTGCCTGAGGGTCCACCCCTCCCGGGTCCAGCGCCCCTCCGGGCCGGCGGGCTGACCCGCCCGGCGCGGGGCGAAGCTCAGGGTGTAGAGCTCGGTCCGCTCGGGCCCGGTCACCAGCACCCGGCCCAGCGGGGCCGGATCCACCAGGGCGGTCCGGGGGCCCACGGCCACCGTCACCACCGCCTCGTCCGGGAGTCGCACCGCCAGGAGGTAGTGCATCCCGGGCATCGCCTCCACCCGCCGGACCGTCGGCACGCCGACCGCCTCGGTGGAGACGGCGAGCGCGCGGAGGACGGAGTCGGGCACGGTCAGCTGGTCGAGCACCAGGTCACCGGTCGCTTCGCCGGCCAGCGTCCACGAGGTCAGCCTGGTCGGGTATCCCTGGGCGGCGAGGCCGCCGGCCCGCCACTGCCGGTAGAGCCCGGTCGGCCCCTCGAGGCGACCCGCGCCGGCCAGGGTGGCGCCGAACTCCGCCAGGAGCGGTTCCACCAGCGGGTCCAGGGCGGGGCCGAGGCCTTCGAGGTCACGAATCGCCACGTCGGTGCGGCCCGCCATGGCGGCGCCCCACGCCATCAGGGAGGCGCCGGTCGCCGACACCGTGGCGATGGCCACCAGGTTGGCCACGCGGGGCATCGGCCACACGGCGAGAAGCAGCGCCGGCGCCCAGACGAGCGTGTACCAGGCGGGCCACCCCGGGCGCGCGGTAAAGGCCGCCAGGCCGACCACCGCGGCCACCCCGCCGGCCAGAACGGCGAGGACGGCGGGCCAGCGGCGGGTCATGGCCGGCAGCCGGGCCCTGAGCAGCGTGGCCCCGGCGAGCAGGAGGGCTGCCGTGATCAGCAGCAGGGCCAGGTGCCAGCTCCACCAGAGCCCCAGCGGCACCCCGCGCGAGGGCGGCGTGATGCCGCGCCCGAACTCGCGCAGAACGTACGGCACCGCCGCCAGGACCACGACTCCGAGCGCGGCCAGGCCGGCGCTCGCCGGGAGCCGCCGGCCCGCGAGCCATGCCGCCGCCACGACCGCCAGGATCCCGGCCAGGGCCAGGTGGCCCGCCGAGCCCGAGAGGGCGCCCAGCAGCGGGCTGAAGTAGGCGGCCGGGGAGAAGGAGAGCTCGGCCCCGAGGGCCGGGCCGATCGGCGCCCGAACGGCCAGGACGAGGAGGCCCAGCAGGAATCCGAGACGGGCCCACAGCCCGGGGGCTCCGAGGGCGGCGACCGCGAGCATCACCACCACCGTGCCCGCCACCAGCGGACGCGCACGCATGAGCAGATGCCGGGCCGCCGGCCCCGGTCCCTCCGTGACCACCCCGAAGGAGATCACGGGCCGGTCGTGCGGCCACCGCACCTGCGCGCCGGGCGTCGCGGCCGCCACGTCGACCCCGATGCGCACGCCGTGCCGGGCCGCGATCGGGCGGAACAGGGTCGCGGGGTCTCCGGGCACCGCGGGGTCGGCCTGGAGCAGCGCGGTCGCCACGGCCGTCTGGCCGGACGGCGCGGGGTGGCGGACCTCCAGCACCGTGTACCACCCGTCGTTCCGCACCGCGACCGCCTCGGTGCCCGGCCCGGGGGCCAGCCGATGGGGGCCGGCCCACACCGCGGGCTCCCCCAGCGAGTCGAGCACCGCGAGGGCGACTTCAGGTTCCGCCCGGGGGAGGAGATCTTCCAGACCGGCGAAGGCCCGTTCCAGCGTGGCGGGAGAACCCCGGGCGGTGCGCTCGGCCAGGGCCCGCAACCGGACCACCTGCCCGTCCAGCGCGCGGGTGAGGTCGGCCCGCACGGCCCCCAGGATCCGGGCCTCGTTCGCGGGCCAGTCGCTGGCGATCCGGGCCCGGCGCAGCTCGGTCCGGCCCGCCACCAGCACCGTGCCCACGGTGAGCGCCTGCAGCAGCCGGGCCACCCAGGGTCGTGGGGTCCGGAGGCCGGCGAGGGCCAGCCCGGCACCGGTCACGGCGACGGCGAGGGCCCAGCCCGAGGGGGCACGGACCCATTCGGCGCCGCCCAGGGCGGCGAGCGCCAGGCCGGCCCACCCGAGGAGTGAACGAAGGGAGGAGGTCAGATGACGCACCCGTGGCGGCTCGAAGAGATGCCCCAGGCGGAAGCCCAGGCGCTCCTGCGCGACACCGGCCGGCTCATCCTGCCGGCGGGCACCCTCGAGTTCTGGGGGCCCCATCTGCCGCTCGGGGCCGACGCCATCGTGCTGGAGCGGCTGGCCGACGACCTCTCGGCCCGGACCGGCGTCGCGCGCGCCCCGCTCCTTCCGTTCGGCGCTCGAGGCGGCTCGCGGGTGGGACGGGCCGGCACCGCCGCGCTGAGCCGGAAGGCGCTGCACCGGGTCATGAACGAACTTATCGCCGCCTGGGAAGAAGACGCAGGGGTGCGCGAGGTGGTGGTGCTCACCGCCCACGCCGTCGAGGCCCACCTGGAGGCGCTGAGCACCATCCGCGCCGTGGGCACGGTGCGGGTGGTGGACATCTTCGGCTTCGACTTCCGGTCCCTCCTCGACCAGCCCGCCGCCTCCGTCCACGGGGGCGAACTCGACACCTCGCTCATCGCCTTCCTCCGTCCCGACCTGCTGTCCGATCCCGCCGTGCTCGAGCGCCACCAGGCCTCCGTGGAGAAAGGGAGACGCCTCTACGGCTTCATCCTCGACCGGGTGGCCGACTTCTGCTTTCCCGAGCAGGGGATCAGCCCACCGCCCCTCCTCTAAGGCGCTGGCAAGGCGCTGGCGGCCCTTCCATTGTCTTCCGGGTGTCGCAAGGTGAAACTTTGATGGTTTGCCGAGCGTAGAAACGGCAGACCGGACGCTTGTTTTCCGCACCCCCAAGCCGGATGCCGCCGATGAGAAACGCCGCCGTCGTGTTCCTGCTCTGCGCCGCCGCCCCGCCCCTCTGGGCCCAGGGAACCGCGCCGCCGGGCCCGGCCACGACCCCGCCCCGGGTGACCCTTTCCCTGGCCGACGCCCTGTCGCGGGCGCGGGTGAACAGCCCCGCCTATCGTCAGGCCCTGAACGACGCCGGGCCGGCGCGGTGGGCGGTACGGAACGCGTATGGGCAGCTGCTGCCCACGGTGGACGTCGGGAGCAGCTTCGGGTACACCGGCGCGGGCGAGTCGCAGTTCGGCGGGGCGGTCTTCCGGCAGACCTCGCCCTCGCTCACCTCGGGGTACGGGATCCAGCTGGGGATGACCCTGAGCGGCTCGGTGCTCACGGGCCCCGCCACCGAGCGGGCCAACCAGCGGGCGGTGACCGCCGACATCGAGAATGCGGCCCGGATGCTGGACAACGACGTCACCTCCCAGTACCTGAGCGTGCTGCAGGCCACCGCGCAGACCGTGGTGGCCCGGCAGCAGGTGGAGCGGAACCAGGAGTTCCTGGAGCTGGCCCAGACCCGCCAGCGGGTGGGCCAGGCGACCCTGCTGGACGTGCGGCAGGCGGAGGTGACGCTCGGCCAGTCGCGGGTGGACCTGCTGCGGGCCCAGCAGACCGAGGCCGAGGCCAAGCTCGAACTGTTCCGCCGGATCGGCACCGAGCTGCCGGCGCCGCTGGCGGAGATCGCCCTGAGCGACTCGTTCCCGGTGGTGCCTCCCGCCTTCGACCTGGCCAACCTGCTGGACCTGGCGGAATCGGAGAACCCGACGCTCCTGGCGTCCCGGGCCCGGGAGCGCGCGGCGGAGGTGTCGGTGACGGCGGCCAAGTCGCAGTACCTGCCGAGCCTCAGCCTGTCGGCCGCGTGGAACGGGTTCACCCAGGAGTTCACCAACACCGGCCTGCTGGTGGACCAGGCCACCGGGACCGCCAGGACCCAGGCCTCGAACTGCAGCTTCCAGAACGCGCTGATCCGGGCCCTGCCGGGCGGGGCGGTGCCCGGGTTCCCGAACGGGGGGCTGGTGCCCGACTGCAACGCCTTCGCCGGGCTCAACGCCACGGGCGAGGCGCTCCTGCCGGAGAACCGCCAGGCTCTGATCGACCGGAACAACGTGTGGCCGTTCGACTACGCCTCGCAGCCCTTCCGCGCATCGGTGGTGGTGTCGGTGCCGATCTTCGCCGGCTTCGGCCGCAATCTCCAGGTGGCCCGGGCCAACGCCGCCCAGGAGGACGCGGAGGAGTCGGTGCGGGCCATCCGGCTGGCGGTCCGGAGCGAGGTGCAGGGCCGCCACCTGGCGCTGCTCACGGCCCATGAGGCGATCGGGGTGCAGGACGCCAACCAGCGGGCCGCGCGGGAGCAGCTGGCGCTGGCCCGGGAGCGGTTCCGGCTGGGCAACGGCAGTTCGCTGGAGGTGGCCGACGCCCAGGCCGCCACGGCGCGGGCCGAGGCCGACTACGTGAACGCCGTCTATACCTACCACAAGGCCATCGCCGCGCTGGAGTTCGCGGTGGGCCGTCCCCTGCGCTAAGCGAGCGACCGTCATGAAACGCCGGACCAAGATCGGACTGTCAGTCGTCGGAGCGGTGGTACTGCTCGGCATCATCCTGAGCAGCGTGGCCGCCCGGCGGGGCAAGGCGGTGGAGGTGCGGCTGGAGCCGACCTCCACCCGCGACCTGGTGGCCATCGTCTCGGCCAGCGGGAAGATCGAGGCCAAGACCAAGGTGGACATCAGCGCCGACATCACGGGCCGGATCACCAAGATCTACGTCCGGGAGGGCGACCTGGTGAAGGCGGGCCAGCTCCTGATCCAGATCGACCCGGCCCAGTACCAGTCGGTGGTGGCCCGGGCCGAGGCGCTGCTGCGCACCAACGAGGCGAACCTGGCCCAGGTGCGGGCGACCCAGGAGCAGGCCCGCCGCTCGCTGGAGCGGGCGCTGGAGATCCAGCGCACCAACGAGAACCTGATCGCCCGGGAAACGGTGGAGAAGGCCCAGGAGGCCTACGACATCGCGCAGGCCAACTTCAACGCGGCCCGCAGCCAGGTGGAGCAGGCCCGGGCCTCGCTGCAGGAGGCGCGGGACAACCTGGCCAAGACCCGGCTGTTCGCCCCGATCGGCGGCCGGGTGACGCGGCTGGCGGTGGAGGAGGGCGAGGTGGCGGTGCCGGGCACCTTCTCCCGGGAGACCGGCCTGCTCATGACGGTGAGCGACCTGTCGGTGATCCTGGCCAAGGTGGACGTGGACGAGACCGACGTGGTCCGGCTGGCCCTGGGCGACTCGGTCGCGGTGTCGATCGACGCCTACCCCGATACCAGCTTCATGGGCCGGGTCTCCAAGATCAGCAACAGCGCCAAGCTGACGGCGGCCACCGGCTCGACCGACCGGGCGGTGGACTTCGAGGTGGAGGTCACCCTCGACGACCCGCCGGCCGACATCCGGCCCGACCTGAGTGCCACCGCCCGCATCGTCACCGACACCCGGACGGGGGTGCTCTCGGTCCCGATCATCGCCCTCACCGTGCGGGAGCACGAGGACCTGCCCAACGAACTGAAGGCCACCGCTCCCCGCGACACGACGGGACGGGTCCGCGGCACCGAGCGGGAGGGCGTGTTCCGGGTGGTGAACGGGGTGGCCACGTTCGTGCCGGTCCGGGTGGGGATCGCGGGCGAGGAGTACTTCGAGGTGCTGAGCGGCATCCAGGAGGGCGACACCGTCGTGGCGGGGCCCTACCAGGCGATCCGTGACATGAAGGACAGCACCAGGGTCCGGGCCCAGAAGGAGCCGGCGGCGGGCGGCCCCCGGAGCGGGTCGTGAGCGACCCGATCATCCGGCTGCGGGGCATCCGCCGCGACTACGACATGGGCGGCGAGGTGGTGCACGCCCTCCGGGGCGTGGACCTCGACATCGACCGCAACAGCTACATCGCCATCATGGGACCGTCGGGCTCGGGCAAGTCGACGCTCATGAACCTGATCGGCTGCCTCGACACCCCCACCGGCGGCGAGTACTGGCTGAACGGCCAGGAAGTCTCCCGGATGTCGGACGACGACCTGGCCCGGGTGCGCAACCGGGAGATCGGGTTCGTCTTCCAGACCTTCAACCTGCTGCCCCGCGCCACCGCCCTGCAGAACGTGGAGCTGCCCCTGGTGTACGCCGGGATGCCCGCCGCGCGCCGGCGCCAGCTGGCCGCCGAGTCGCTCACCCGGGTGGGACTGGCCGACCGGATGGACCACCGGCCCAACGAACTCTCGGGCGGCCAGCGGCAGCGGGTGGCCATCGCCCGGGCCCTGGTGAACCGGCCCTCGATCCTGCTGGCCGACGAGCCCACCGGGAACCTGGACAGCGCCACCAGCGGCGAGATCATGAAGGTCTTCGACCGGCTGCACGCGGAGGGCCAGACGGTGGTGATGGTGACCCACGAGGCCGACATCGCGGAGCACGCCGCCCGGGTGGTGGTGCTGCACGACGGCAGCGTCGCCAGCGACCGGACCCGGGCCCGGGCCGCGGTGGCCTGATGCCCCTCTGGGAGGCGGTGCGGCTGGCGCTGCACATGATGCGGGTCCAGAAGCTCAAGAGCTTCTTCTCCCTCATCGGGGTGGTGATCGGGGTGATGTTCCTGATCGCCGTGGTCTCCATCGTGCAGGGGATGAACGTGTACATGGAAGACGAGTTCGCCAACCGGCTCGTCGGCCTCAACACCTTCCAGGTGCGCCAGCGCCCGTCCATCCAGACCGGCGACGTCTCTTCGGCCACCCGCCGGGAGTGGGCCCGCCGGCCCCGCATCACCGAAGCCGACGCCGAGTACCTGGAGGCCCGGGTCCGGACCCCCGTGGTCTTCTCGCGGGTCTGCGAGTCGCGGATGACGGTGGGCCGGGGCACGCTGGTCGCCCGCGACATCGACATCCTGGGGGCGGACCCCACGATCTTCGGCATCAAGAACTACGGGATCTCGGCGGGCCGGCCCTTCTCGCCGCAGGAGGCCCGGGTCGGCTCCGCGGTGGCCGTGCTGGGCCACCTGGTGGCGGAGCGGCTCTTCGAGGGCCTGGACCCGGTGGGCAGGACGGTGCTGCTGGGCGGGCTTCCCTACCGGGTGGTGGGGGTGATCGAGGAGCAGGGCACCCTGTTCGGCATCTCGCTCGACAAGTTCGTGGTGGTCCCCTTCGAGGCCCCGGTCCGGCGCGAGCTCTGCCGGGCGGGCACCCTGCACGAGCTGCAGGTCCAGGCCTCGGGCCCCACCAGCATGCTGACCGCGATGGGCGAGGTCGAGGCCCTGATGTGGGCCCGCCGCCAGCTCCGGCCCGGCGACCCCAGCAACTTCCACCTGCAGACCGCCGAGGGGGCCCTGGAGGGATGGCGGGGCATCTCCCGCATCCTGTTCGCCGCCCTGCCCGGGCTGGTGGGCATTTCCCTGGTGGTGGGCGGGATCGTCATCATGAACATCATGCTCATGGCGGTGGCCGAGCGCACCCGGGAGATCGGCATCCGCAAGGCGCTCGGGGCCCGGCGCCGTGACATCCTGGCCCAGTTCGTGGTCGAGTCGGCCACGATCTCCTTCCTGGGCGCGCTCATCGGCATCGGGCTCGGCCTCGCGATGGCGTGGGGGGTGCGGGAGGCCACGCCCTTCCCCGCCGCCGTGGCGCCCTGGTCGATCGGGCTCGCCGTGACCCTCGGCATCGCCGTGGGCATGATCGCGGGCATCTATCCCGCCGGCCGGGCGGCCCGGCTCGACCCGATCACCGCGCTGAGGGCCGAATGACCCACGGCGGCCTGGGCGCCACGCTGGCCCGGACCCGGGAGGGCATCCTCCTGGCCCTGGACTCGGTGCGCGCCAACAAGGCGCGGGCCGCCCTCACCATCCTCGGGGTCGGGATCGGGGTGATGGTGGTGATCGCCATGGCCTCGACCATCACCGGCGTGAACCGCGGCGTCACCCAGCGGCTGGAGACCCTCGGGCCCCGCACCTTCTTCGTCTGGCGGTTCTTCCGCGAGGGGATCCAGGTCTCCGACGGCTCCGACGAGATGTCGCCCTGGCGCCGCAACCCCTGGATGACCGTGGAAGAGGCCGAGCTGATCCGCCAGCTCCCGCTGGTCCGCGACGTCACCGTGCGGGAGGCCAGCTCGGGCCAGGTGGTCTACGGCGACATCACCCTGGACGACGTCTCGGTCCGCGGGATGACGCCGAGCTGGGTCACGGTGGTGGGCGGCTCGGTGGTGGACGGCCGGAACTTCACCCCGGCGGAGCAGGCGGCGGGCGCCCGGGTGATGGTGATCAACGAGAAGCTGGCCGACGAGCTCTTCCCCGGGCTGGACCCGATCGGCAAGCGGGCCAAGGTGTTCGGGGAGCCGTTCGAGGTGGTGGGCAAGTACGCCGAGCCCGCCTCCCTGTTCGGCAGCGGGGACTCCCCGGTGGTCATCATGCCGCACGGCACCTTCACCAAGGTGGCCCAGTACTGGAAGGGCTGGCTCCAGGTGGCGGTGGTGCCCGTGGAGTACACCACCGTGGCGGAGACCCAGGACCAGGTGATCTCGGCCCTCCGGGCCGCGCGCGGCCTCCGCGCCGGCCAGGAGAACAACTTCGCGGTGGTGGGCCAGGACCGGCTGCTGGCCAACTTCAACAACGTCACCGGGGCCTTCTTCGTCGTGATGCTCGCGCTGTCGAGCATCGGGCTCCTGGTGGGCGGGGTCGGCGTGATCGCCATCATGATGATCTCGGTGACCGAGCGGACCCGGGAGATCGGCGTGCGCAAGGCGCTCGGGGCCACCCGGGCGGAGATCATGTTCCAGTTCCTGGTGGAAGCGGCGACCCTGACCCTGCTGGGCGGGATCACGGGCATGGTGCTGGGCGGGCTGATCGCGTGGGGGGTGGCGAGCTGGACCCCGATCCCGGCGGTGATCCCCCTCTGGTCGGTGATCGTCGCGCTCCTGGCGTCCGCCGTGACCGGCATCTTCTTCGGGCTCTACCCCGCCAGCCGCGCCGCGCGGCTCGACCCCGTCGAGGCCCTCCGCTACGAGTAGACCGCCGGGTATCTTACGGGCCATGCCGCTGCTGGAAGCCGTCCGTCTGGCCCTCGGGGCCCTGCGCACCGCCAAGCTCCGCTCCTTCTTCACCCTGCTGGGGATCATCGTGTCCGTGACCTTCCTGGTCGCGGTGGTGGCGATCATCCAGGGGATGAACGCGTACGTGAAGGAGAACCTGACCGGGGCCATCGTCGGCACCAACGCCTTCCAGGTGCGGCGGGCCCCGATCGCGATGGGGCTGCTGGACGACGAGACGGTGCGCCGGATCCAGCGACGCCCCGCCATCCGGCAGGAGGAGGCGGCGGTGGTGCGCGACGCCCTGCCCGACGCGCTGGCCGTCTCGATCCAGTCGGGCTGGCCCACCCCGACCGCCGACGCCTGGTACCGGAACCGGCTGCTCCGGAACGTGACCGTCTTCGGCGTCACCCCGCCCTACCAGGTGGTCCAGGACTACGAGTTCGCCGCGGGCCAGCCGCTCACCGACCAGGACGTGGAGCAGCGGCGCCCGGTGGTGGTGATCGGGTGGGACGTGGCCGAGGAGCTCTTCCGGACCCCCGCCTCGGCCATCGGGCAGCCGCTGCGGCTGGGCGGGCGGGAGTTCCGGGTGAAGGGGGTGGTGGCCCAGAAGGGACGGGTCCTGGGTCAGTCGTTCGACGGGTTCGCCCTGCTGCCGCTCACCACCTTCGAAGGGGTCTACGGGCGCCGGCTCACCACCACCATCTCGATCAAGGTGTACCAGCCCGGCCAGCTCCCCGGCGCGATGGCCCGGGCCGAGGAGGCGATGCGGCTGGCCCGCGGGCTCCGCCCCGGCGAGGAGAACAACTTCGCCATCGACAAGGCCGACGCCCTGGTGAGCTTCTGGACCAACCTGACCAAGGTGCTGTTCACCGTGGTCCCCGCGGTGGTGTTCATCGGGATCATCGTGGGCGGGATCGTGATCATGAACATCATGCTCATGTCGGTGAGCGAGCGCACCTTCGAAATCGGCATCCGCAAGGCGCTGGGCGCCCGGCGGCGCGACATCCGCCGCCAGTTCCTGGTCGAGGCCATCGTGCTGTCGGCCTGCGGCGGGGTGCTGGGCGTCGCCTGCGGCTGGCTCCTGGCGCAGCTGGTGAGCGCCGCCACCCCCCTGCCGGCCCGGGTGACGCTCTGGTCGGTGGGGGCCGCCCTCGCGCTCGGGGCCGGGACCGGGATCCTGTTCGGGGTCTATCCCGCGGCCCGGGCCGCCCGGCTCGACCCCATCACCGCCCTGCGGGCCGAGTAGCCGGTGTTCCCGGGCCTGGTCGAGAGCGTCGGCGTGGCGGGGGCCGCGCTGCGGGCCAACAAGCTCCGCTCCTTCCTCACCATCCTGGGCGTGGTGATCGGGGTCACCACCGTGATGGCGATGGCGTCCATCGTGCAGGGCATCCGCACCCAGATCTTCTCGGCCATCGAGGTGGCGGGGCCCAGCACCTTCTACGTGATGCGCTACTACAGCAGCACCGGCGTCAACCCCGACAACCTCCCCTACGAGGTGCGGATCCGGCCGGTGCTGGACGAGCTGGACGCCCGGGCGATCGGGGCGGTGCCCGAGATCGGCTACGCCGCGCCCTGGATCGAACTGTGGCAGCGCTTCGAGTTCGAGGGGGAACGCACCCAGCGCGCCCGGTTCTACGCCGCGGACGACCGGGCCATGGAGATCCTGGCCGGCACCCTGCTCCGCGGCCGCCTCTTCACCCGCTCGGAACTCACGGGGGAGCGGGTGGCGGTGCTGGAGACCGAGGTGGCCCACCGGCTGTTCGGCGAGCTCGACCCGATCGGGCGCTACGTGCGGGTCGGGGGCCAGGCGATGCGGGTCATCGGGATCTTCAAGGCGCCGGAGAACGTCTGGCAGCCGCCCGGCGCGGAGCTGGGGGCGATCATCCCCTACTGGACCGGGCGGCGCAACTTCCGGTTCGACGAGACCAACAGCCTGTTCATCGCGGTCAAGCCGCGCCCCGGGGTGGACCCCGTCCATGCGAGGGACCTGGCCACCGTCGCGCTCCGCCGCCACCGGGGGCTCCGGCCGGGCCAGGCCAACAACTTCGACCTGCTGTCGCAGGACCAGCTGATGGACACGGTGGACCAGCTCACCTCCGCCTTCTTCCTGGTCATGATCGCGCTGTCGGCGGTGGCGCTCATGGTGGGCGGGATCGGGGTGATGGCGATCATGATGGTCTCCGTCACCGACCGCACCCGCGAGATCGGGCTCCGGAAGGCGGTGGGCGCCACCCGGAAGGAGATCATGGGCCAGTTCCTGGTCGAGGCCGCCACCCTCACCCTGGTGGGGGGGCTGATCGGGGTGGCGATGGGACTGCTCTCGGGCGAGGTGCTGAAGCAGGCGCTCCGGATCGAGGCCGTGGTCCCCCTCTGGAGCGCGGTCCTGGCCCTCGCCGTGTCGGTGGGGATCGGCCTGGTGTTCGGCCTCTACCCCGCCAACCGCGCCGCCCAGCTCGACCCGGTCGAGGCCCTCCGCCACGAATGAGCCCGGCCGCGGCTTGTCTCCCCGGCCGGGGCCCGTAGCTTCCGGCCATGCCCGTGGACCTGCTGGCCATCGCGGCCCACCGCGACGACGTGGAACTGACCTGCGCGGGCACCCTGATCCGGGCGGCCGACCAGGGCTACCGCACCGCCATCCTCGACCTGACCGCCGGCGAAACCGGCACCCGGGGCTCGGCCGAGATCCGGGCCCGGGAGGCCGCGGCGGCGGCGGCGGTGATGGGGGTGGCCGAGCGCCGGAACGCCGGCCTGCCCGATGCCGGGCTCGCCAACACCGACCAGACCCGCCGGGTGGTGGTCGAGCACCTGCGGGCCCTGGCCCCGCGGGTGGTGATCCTCCCCTACCCCGTGGGCCGACACCCCGATCACCGGGTGGCCTCCGAGCTGGGGCGCGACGCCTGCTACCTCGCGGGGCTCGGCCGCTACGACGCCCCGGGCGACCCGCACCGGCCGTTCAAGGTCCTCTACGCCCTGGCCTACC
>JBFILX010000025.1:0-16943 GCA_041612035.1 Gemmatimonadales bacterium
CCGCCACCGCCACCGTGCTCCGGCTCCCCTCGGCGGGGGGCACGGTGATCGCGTACCTCCCGGACAGCCTCAAGCCCGCCGGGTGGGAGTCCGCCCCGGGCATCCCGCCGGTGGCCCGCCCCCTCGGCTTCGACCTCGACCAGCGGCTGGTGTACTTCCTCGACACCCGCCAGCGACTGGTCGGCCTCGACCTGGAGGCGGGCGTGAGCCGGGTCTACCTGACCGGCGTCCGGCTCGCCCAGGTGGGCCCGGACGGGGCCGCCTACGCGGTGGACTCCGCCGAGCGGCTGTCCCGGGTCGCCCGTCGGGCGGTCACCCCGTTCCACCCGCTCGAGACCGCGCCGGCGGCGCTGTTCGGCGCCCAGAACGGGCAGGTCGTGACCCTCATCCGCCGTGAAGCGTCGGCCCTGCGGCTGGAGTCGGCGGAACAGGCGGGCGTGCCGATTCCGGTGGGCGACGGGCCGGTGACCGCGACGCACTGGGGCGAGGTGGTGGCGGTCGCCCGCGGCGACGAGGTGCAGCTGGTCCGCCCCTCCGCCCCGGACCGAAGCCGCCGGGTGGACGTCCCGCGCGAGGTCGCCGCGATGGCGTTCTCGCCCTCGGGGCACCGGCTCTACATCCTCGACGCCTCCGGCGGCGTGCACGCGGTGGACCGGTTCTCCGGGTCCCGGCTCGGCTCCCTCACCCTGCCCGGCCCGGGCGACCTGCTCCGCCCCGACCCCTCGGGCCGCTGGATGCTGGTCCGGCCCACGGGGGGCGACTCGGTCTACGTGGTGGACGTCGCCACGACTTCCCTGGCGGCGGTGCTCCGTTCCGACTGGGGCGTGACCCTGCCCCTGGTGGCGGGCGCCTCGACCCTCCTCACCGCCGAAGGCCCGAACGTGGTCGGCTGGGACCTGAGCGGGTCGCCGCCCCGCCCCACGGTACAGGTGCCGGGCGGCGCGGCCGACACCTGGATGGCGGTGCCATGGGTTCCGGCCCACCGCGGCCGCGAGGTGGTCGCGGCCTCGGAGTCGGCCTGGGTGGCCCAGGACGCCGCCCTCATCGCCTCGGTGGGCGACCCGCGCGGCGCGCCGTCGCCCTCGGTCTGGATCCAGGTCAGCAGTTCCCAGAACCCCGAGTGGGCCCGGAGCCTGGTCCGCCAGCTGGAGGCGGCGGGGGTCCGGGCCGAGGTCTGGCCGCCCGAGGGCGCCGAGGAGGGGTACCGGGTCGTGGTGGGCCCCTACGCCTCGAGGGACGAGGCGGAGGAAGCCGGCCGGCGCATGGGCCGCCCCTACTTCGTGGTCTCCCGCCCCGGCCCGGCCCGGCGGCCCTGATCCCCGTCCCCGGCTCTCGTTCGGCCGGGTCTCCCGCTATCTTTGGCCCGTTCGTCGGCCCGGGGGCGGGCCGGCGCCACCGACCCACGACCACGCGGATCCGCGGATGAAGCTGACCAAGCTGGAGCTCTCCGGCTTCAAGTCCTTTGCCGACACCGTCACCCTCGAGTTCGAGGACGGGGTCACCGCCATCGTGGGCCCCAACGGCTGCGGGAAGTCCAACGTCTCCGACGCCGTGCGCTGGGTCCTGGGCGAGCAGTCGGCCCGGCTCCTCCGCGGCGGCAAGATGGAGGACGTCATCTTCCAGGGAGCGGCGAACCGCCGTCCGGTCAACGTCACCGAGGTCTCGCTGTACCTCGACAACGGCGACGGCACCCTCCCCATCGCCTACCAGGAAGTGGTCATCACCCGGCGGCTCTCGCGCTCGGGCCAGAGCGACTACCTGCTGAACGGCGCGCCGGTGCGCCTCCGCGACATCGCCGACCTGCTGCGGGGCACCGGCATGGGGAGCGATGCCGGGGTGGTCATCGAGGCCAAGATGATCGACCTGCTCCTCTCGGACCGGGCCGACGAGCGCCGCTCGCTGTTCGAGGAGGCGGCGGGCATCGGGCTCTACCGCGACCGCAAGCAGGCCACCGAACGCCGGCTGGAGGAGACCGCGGGCGACCTGCAGCGCCTCGAGGACCTCCTGGCGGAGGTGCAGTCGCAGATCCGGAGCCTCGCCCGGCAGAAGGGAAAGACCGAGCGGCACGGGAAGCTCACCGAGGAGAAGTTCCAGGTGCAGCTGACCCTCGCGCGCCGGATGCTCGACCACCTGGCCTCCCAGGCCGAAGGGCTCGAAACCCGCCACGCCGAGCTCGCCGAGCAGGTGCCGGCCGGCCGCCGCGATCTGGCGGAGGCGATGGCGGAACTGGAGCGGCGGGGCCGGGCCCGCACCGAGGCCGAGGCGCACCGGGCCGGGATCGCCCGGCAGCTGTCCGAAGCGCAGGTGGCCCTGGCCCGGCTGGAAGCCGACCTGGCGGTGGCCGGGGAGCGGCTCACGGCCGCCCAGACCCGCCGCGCCCGTGCGGACGAAGAGCGGACCCTGCTCGAATCCCGCAGCCTCCAGGCCCGCCAGGAAGGCGACCTGGCCAGCTCCGAGCGGGAGGAGGCCGAACGCGAGCACCGGCGGGTGCAGGAGGAGCTGGCGGCCCGGGCCGCGGCGGAGGACGAGATCCGCCAGCGGCTGAACGCCCACCGCGACGACGTCCGGGAGCTGGAGCAGACGCTCCAGGACCGGATGCAGTCGCTCCGGTCGCTGGAGGGAGAGCGCTCGTCGCTGGAGGGCGAGCTGGCGACCCTCCGCGAACGGGCCGAGGTGGCGGCGGCGCACCTCGAGTCCCTCCGGAAGGAGCTGGCGGAAGCGGAATCGCGGGCCCAGGACCTGGCCGCCGAGGCGGAGCGGCGCTCGGCCGAATCCGGCGAAGCGCAGGCGACGGCCGAGCGGATCCGGCACGAGACGGCGGAGACCCGCGAGCGCGAGGCGGCCGAGCGGGCGCGATACCGGCAGGTGGAGGAAGCGCTCGCGCAGACCACCGCCCGCCGCCAGGCGCTCGAGGAACTGGAGCGGGACCGGGTGGGACTGGCCCCCGCGGCGGCCGCCCTGCTGGCCTCGCGCGATGAACTGGACGGGGTCCTGGGCCCCCTGAGCGACTTCCTGGCCACCGACCGCGACGACGCCGAGCTGGCCGAACGGCTCCTCGGCGACTGGGTCCACGCCGTGCTGGTGCGCGACGAGGCGACCCTCGAACGGGTGCGGCAATGGCACCAGCAGCGCCAGCCGGGCGCGCTGATGCTGCTCCCGGTCACCCCGGGGCCGGCGGCCGGGGCCGGGCGGAACCCGATCGCGGCCCGGCTCCGGGTGGACCCGGTCGCCGCCGCGTGGGTCGACGCCCTGGTGGGGGGCTCCGAGGTGCTGGAGCCCCGCGGCCGGGTGCTCCGTCGGGCCAGCGGGGCGGTCTATCTGGGGGGCGCGTCGGGGCCGGGCGGACCGATCCGTCGCCGGGCCGAACTGGAGCAGCTGGTGGCCGAGGTGGCCCGGCACGGCGCCGCGCTGGCGGACGCCAGCGCCCGGCTGGAGGCCACCCAGAGCCGTCTGACCCGGCTCGAGGCCGATGCCGGTGCGGCGGCCGCCGCCCTCGGCGTCGCCCTGGAAGCCGATCGGAAGGCGAGCGGGGCCCGGGACGAGGCGGACCGGCTCCTGGCCGGCCGGCGGCGCGAAGTGGCGGACTCCGAGCTGCAGACCGCCCGGATCCGGGAGCGGCTCGAGCACGCGGAGCGGCGGATGGCCGAGGTGGACCAGGCCCTGACCGAGGGGGAGATCGAGCGGGCACGCCTGGAGGAATCGCTCGGCACCGGACGGGAGCGGCTGGCCCAGCTGGAAGCCGACGTGGAGGCGGCGCGGGAGGGACGCCTCCACTGGCAGGTACAGGATGCCCACCTGAGCGCCCGGCTGCGCACGGCGGGCGAGCGGGTGGCCCTGGTGGCGCGGACGCTGGAGGAGGCCTCGGGCGGGGTCACCGCGCTGGTGGCGGAAGTCGCCCGGCTGGCCACCGACATCGGGACCCTCGAGGCCCGGCGCCTGCAGTGGACCGAGCAGCAGTCGGAGCTGGGCAGCCGGGTGCAGGCGCTCGAGGTGGCGTCGAGCGAGGCGGAGGGCGCGCTGGCCGAGGCGGAAGCGACCCTGCTGGCCAGTGAGCGGCAGGTGGCCGATCTGCGGGCGAGCGTCGAACTGCTCACCGAGGAGCACCACCGGCTGGAACTGGAACTGGCCGAGGTCGCGGCCAGCCGCCGGAGCATCCGGGAGCGGGTCGAGCAGGAATGGCACGCCCCCCTGGAGCAGCTGCTGGAGGGAGTCGAGCTGCTGGACCTCGACCTGGAATCGCTGGAGACCGAATCGGCCCGGATCGTGGAAGCGCTGGAGGCGATCGGGCCGGTGAACCCGCTCGCCATGGAGGAGCACGCCGAGGAGGTCAAGCGGCTCGAGTTCCTCACGGCCCAGCGGGACGACCTGGTCTCCGCCCGGCAGGCGCTGCTGCAGGCGATCCGGGAGATCGACGGGACGGCCCGTCTCCTCTTCACCGAGACCTTCGCCGCGATCCAGGCCCATTTCCAGACCGTCTTCCACACCCTGTTCGGCGGCGGCGAGTGCGAGCTGCGGCTCACCACCCCCGAGGAGCCGCTGGAGAGCGAGATCGAGATCCACGCGGCGCCGCGGGGCAAACGGACCCAGCGGATCCACCTGCTCTCCTCGGGCGAGCGGACCCTGGTGGCGGCCTCGCTCCTCTTCAGCATCTACCTCACCAAGCCCAGCCCGTTCTGCCTGCTGGACGAAGTGGACGCCCCCCTGGACGACGCCAACGTGGGGCGGTTCACCACCCTGCTCGAGGAATTCAAGCAGGACACCCAGTTCATCGTCATCACCCACAATCCCCGCACGATGCAGTTCGCCGACGCGGTGTACGGCATCACCATGCAGGAACCCGGGGTCTCCACGGTGGTGGGCGTCCGCCTGGGCGAACACGCCGCCGTCCCGGCCTGAGCAGGGCGCCGTGCTGGTGGTGATGGCCGCGGCCGCCACGGCCGCCCAGGTCGACCGGGCCGGCGACGTGCTCGCGGGCGGGCACCCCGAGCGGGTGCGCCGGTTCGAGCACCGGGGCCGGGTCGCCCTGGCGACGGTGGACCCGGCGGGGCCCGCGGACCCCGCGGCGCTGGAGGGCCTCCCCGGCGTGGACCGGGTGGTGCTCGGGCCCTCCTACCTCCTGGCTTCGCGGGCGTGGCGGCCCGAGCCCACCATCGTGACCCTGCCGGGCGGGATCGCCATCGGCGGGGCCGACCTGGTGCTGATCGCGGGACCGTGCGCGGTGGAGGACGAGCGGCAGCTGCTCCGGACCGCGCACCGGGTGGCCGCCGCGGGGGCCAGCCTGCTGCGGGGAGGGGCCTTCAAGCCGCGGTCCTCGCCCTACGCCTTCCAGGGGCTGGGGACCGAGGGGCTCGAGCTGCTCGACCGGGCGCGCCGGGAGACCGGGCTGCGGCTCGTCACCGAGGCCATGGACGAGCGCACGGTGGAGGCGGTGGCCGCCGTGGCCGACCTGATCCAGGTCGGCTCGCGCAACATGACCAACTACCCCCTGCTCCGCCGCGCGGCCGCCACCGGGAAGCCGGTGCTGCTGAAGCGCGGCATGGCCAGCACCCTGGACGAACTGCTGCTCGCCGCGGAGTACCTCCTGGCGGAAGGGAATCCCCAGGTCGTCCTGTGTGAGCGCGGCATCCGCGGGTTCGACGGGAGCACCCGGAACGTGCTCGACCTGACGGCCATCCCCCTGCTGCACCGCCTGAGCCACCTCCCGGTGATCGCCGATCCCAGTCACGGGACCGGCCACCGCGACCTGGTGGGCCCCATGGCACGCGCCGCGGTGGCGGCGGGCGCCGACGGGGTGATGCTGGAAGTGCATCCCGACCCCGAGGCGGCCCGGTCCGACGGGCCGCAGAGCCTCACCTTCGACGGGTTCGACGCGCTGGTCGGCGAACTGCGGAGCGTGGCGGAGGCGGTCGGCCGGCGCCTGCCGGCGCCCCTCGCCCGGGTGGCCCCGTGACGGCGCGGCGCCTGCTGCTGGCCGCGCTCGTCCTGGCGGGCTCGGCCGACCACGCCGCCGCCCAGGATCCCGCGGTGATCGCCTCGCGGGCCAGCCGGGCCTACCGGACGCTCACCTCGTTCCGCGCCGACTTCCACCAGGTCATCGAGGACCGGATGATCGGCACCCAGGAATCACGGGGCGAACTGATCCAGTCGGGCGAGGTCAAGCTGGTGATGCGGTTCACTGATCCGCGAGGCGATGCCATCGTGATCGACGGGACCCACGTCTGGATCTATACGCCGAGCACCACCCCGGGCCAGGTCATCCGGGCCCCGGTGAGTCATGACCCGGTCTACGGCCCCAACGTGCTGGCCCGCCTGCTCGACCGGCCGGCCGAGCGCTACGAGCTCGCGCATGTCGGGACGGAGACCATCGACGGGGCGGTGACCGACGCGGTCGAGTTCGTCCCCAACACGGCCGACCCCCTGGTGCGCCGGGCGACCGTGTGGATCGACCGGCGGGAGGGTCTGCCGCGTCGGCTGGAGTTCATGGAGATCGGCGGGGTGCGCCGCACCCTGCACCTGTCCCGCATCCGCACCAACCTGCCGCTGGCGCGGGACACCTTCGTCTTTCAGGTCCCGTCGGGCGTCCGGGTCATCGAGCGCTAGCCACCGCCCAGGCCCACCAGCCGGTCGGGGGCGGACGCCGCCCGCAGGATCCGGGTGCCCGCCACGATCAGCGGGTCGGCGGCGGCAGCGACCCTGGCGACCTCCGGCCACCCCCCTCGCCGCAGCGCGGCCCAGCGCGCCGCTTCGCGCGCCAGCATGGGCTCGGCGCCCCGGAGGAGGCCGTCCGCCACCGTCACCCCGGCACGCCGCAGGCTGGCGGCGACCTCCCGGACCAGCGCACCGGGCGCGCCCCCCGGATTCGCCAGTCCGGCCTCGCGGACCGCGGCGGCCAGTTCGGGCAGCGAGCCGGCCACGGCCCGCAGGAAGGCCAGGTCCGCCTCGCCCGGTCCGGGCGACGGCACCAGGCTGTCGGGCACGATGCCGCCCCCACCCCGCACGCGACGCCCCCCATCGGTCTGGAACACCGGCCGCGCCTCCAGCGAGTCGGCGACGCTGTCCGGCTGGATCGGCCGGCCTGACGGCGTCTCCCAGCGCGTCGTACTGAGCCGGATCACCGTCCGTTCGTCCAGGGTGAACTCCTGCTGGCTTCGGCCCCGACCGAAGGAGGGCACCCCGACCACGAGGGCCCGGTCGTGGTCCTGCAGCGCGCCCGCCACCACCTCGGCGGCGTCGGCGGTGCTCCCGTCCACCAGGACCGCCACCAGCAGATCCTCCGGCGCGGTGAACCCCGGGCTCGTGGCCTGGCGGGTCTCGGCGGTGGCCCCCCGGATCGTGACCACGGGGGTCCCGCGGCCCAGGAAGACACCGGCGATGCCGAGCGCCTCGTCCAGGTCGCCACTGGAGGCGCCGCGGAGGTCGAGGAGCAGGCGCCCCCCGCCAGCCGACACCACCGCTTCCACCCGCTCCGCCACCTGGCGGGCCGCGCCCGGCCCGATCAGGGGCAGCCGCAGGTACCAGACCCCGCCCAGGTCCACCGCCTCGTGCACCAGGACACTGGCGGGCGTCCCCCGGTGCAGGGTGAACTCCACCACCTGCCCGACCCGGGGCCGCCGCAGGAGCAGGCGCAGCGGCTGCCCGGGCGCGCCGTCCAGCGCGTCCCGGACCCCGTCGCGCCCGAGGCCGTCCACCGGTCGCTGGCCGACTTCGAGCAGCTGGTCACCCGGTGCGATGCCGGCGGAATCGGCCGGGCTGCCGGGCAGGACGCCCAGCACCACCATCGGTCCGCCCCGCGCGGTCAGGAGGAGACCCAGGCCACCCGCGTCGGCGGGCACCGGGCGGGCCCGGCCGGCGGGGCGCAGGGACGCGAACTCGTCGTCGAGTTCGCGCACCAGGCCCGTCGCGGCCCGCCGGAGCAGCTCCTCCTCGCCCAGGCTGTCCACCCCGAAGCGACGGACGTGGGAGAGCACCTGGCGGAACAGCTCGGTCGGCTGCACCGGCTCCGCCCCCCGCGCGGCCCGGTGGAGCAGCCACCCCCCGGTGCCCAGCCCGAGCCCGAGGAAGAGCCCGGCCACCAGCCACTTCCCGGCGTCGCGGCTCATGAACGGCGGGCGGTGTCGGGGACCAGGCCGGGCCGGGCCGCCCGCAACGCACCCAGGGCCGCCTCGAGCAGCTGATCGGGCGGCAGGGTCGCGTCGAGGTGGTGCACGCCGGGACCCCGCTCGGCGCGGTACCGCTCGAGCACCCGGCGGTGGAAGTCGAGCGATTCGCGGTCGAGCCGGTTGAGCGCGCGACCCGTGGCCTGCAGCCGCTCGGCCCCCGCCTCGGGACTCAGGTCGAGGATCAGCATGAGGTCCGGCGTGAGCCCGCTGGTCGCCGCACGGATGGCCCACTCCAGATGGTCGGCGGGGACGCCCCGGCCGGCGCCCTGGTAGGCGCGGGTGGAGAGATCGAATCGATCGGAGATGACGAGCCGGCCCGCGTCGAGCGCAGGCCGGATCACCCGGGCGACCAGGTCGGCCCGGGCCGTGACCACGTAGAGGACCTCCTGCTCCGGGGTCCACGTCCGGTCGGTGTCCAGCAGTTCCCGTCGGAGCGCCTCGCCCGCCGGGGTGCCCCCGGGCTGGCGCACCAGCACCGGCTCCACCCCCAGGGCCGCGAGGCGCTCGGCCAGGGCGGCGGCCAGCGTGGTCTTCCCGGCCCCCTCCGGCCCCTCGAGCACGAGGAAGAAGCCGCGCGGCATGGTCAGAGGGTGATGATGCTGCTGGAGGAGCCCTTCTCCATCCCGGCGCTGATCTGGTGGTTCACCCGGGCCATGAGCTTGTCGAAGTTCGCGCGGGCCACCACGTACGCCTGGCCCGCTGGGCTCAGCTCGAGTTCGCGCACGGCCTCCTCGTAGGCCTGGGTGGTGGTCTCGTCGGGCAGCTCCCCTCCGCCGATCGCCTGGTCCACCTGGCGGGCGAGGTTCTGGATCCGGTCGAGCCGGGTCACCGCGTCCTGGTCGCTGCGCAGGGCCTGTTCGGCGCGCCGCAGGGCCTGGAATTCCGGGGACTGGCCGAGGGACCGGCCGAGGTCGAGCGCCTTTTCGTCGATCATGCCGTGAGCTCCCGACGCGCGGTCAGGTACCGGTCGCGTCCGAACGTGTCCTGCGTGATGCGGACCTCCTGCCAGCCGAGGTCCGTGGCGAGCCGGGCCGTGGGGCCGGCCCGCCGGGAATCCAGTTCCAGTACCATCGCGCCCCCGGGCAGGAGCACCCCGAGCGACCGGGTCAGCACCTGCCGGATGGCCTCCAGTCCGTCCGGCCCCCCGTCCAGCGCGTCGGCCGGCTCCCAGCGGGCCACGGACGGATCGAGCCGGGCGACCTCTTCGCTCGTCAGGTAGGGCGGATTGCTCACCACGAGGGCGAAGCGCTCGGTCCGTACCGGCGCGGTCCAGTCGCCGCGCACCCAGCGGACCCGCCGCCCGGTGCGCGCGGCGTTGGCCGCGGCGAGGTCGAGGGCCGCGGCGGAGCGGTCCACCGCGACCACCGGATCGTAGTCGCCCTCGTCCGCCAGGGCGAGCGCGAGGCAGCCCGAGCCGGTCCCGAGATCGAGAGCCCGTCCCCGGCGGGTCATCGCCAGGGCCAGGTCGACCATCCCCTCGGTCTCGGGCCGCGGAATCAGGGCCCGCCCGTCACTGGCGAGGGTCAGTCGACGGAAGCCCGCCAGCCCGGTGACGTGGGCCAGGGGTTCGCCGGCCGCGCGCCGGGCGACCGCGCGCTCGAAGGCCGCCCGGAGCGCCGGGGCCGGCTCGACGTGCCGGGCGAGCAGGACGCGGGCGGGCGGGCAGTCGGCGAGATCGCTCCAGAGCTGAAGCGCTTCCCGGGCCGCGTCGGGGATGCCGGCGTCCGCGAGCCGCCGGCCGCCCCGGTCCAGGGCCGAGCCCACGGAGGACCGCAGGTCAGGCACGACCGAGTTCCTCCCGGTCGGCCAGGCGGAGCGCCCCGACCAGTTCGTCCAGCTCGCCCTCCATGACGTCGGTCAGGTTGTGCACCGAGAGGTTGATCCGGTGGTCGGTGACGCGGTTCTGGGGGAAGTTGTAGGTCCGGATCTTGGCCGACCGGTCCCCGGTGCCCACCATGGCCCGCCGCTCCGCCGCGCGGGCGGCTTCCTGCTCGGCCAGCATGCGGTCGAGCAGCCGCGCCCGCAGCACCGCCATCGCCTTGATCTTGTTCTGCAGCTGGGATTTCTGGTCCTGCTGCGAGACCACGATGCCGGTCGGCAGGTGCGTGATCCGCACCGCGCTGTCGGTGGTGTTGACGCTCTGGCCGCCGGGACCGGAGCTGCGGAACACGTCGATGCGCAGGTCGTGGGGCTCGATGCTGACGTCCACCTCCTCCGCCTCGGGGAGCACCGCCACGGTGGCGGCGGAGGTGTGGATCCGGCCCTGGCCCTCGGTGGCGGGCACCCGCTGGACCCGGTGCACCCCCGACTCCCGGCGGAGCAGGCCGTAGGCGCCGGCCCCGCGGACCGCCGCCACCACCTCCTTGATCCCGCCCACGTTGCCCTCGCTCAGGGTCAACAGCTCGACCGCGAGCCCGTGACCTTCCGCGTACCGGGTGTACATCCGCAGCAGCTCCCCGGCGAAGAGGCTGGCCTCGTCGCCGCCGGTGCCGGCGCGGATCTCCAGGATGGCATCGCGGTCCTCGAGCGGATCCCGGGGGATCAGCAGCTGCTGGAGTTCGGCCTCGACCTGCTCCAGCTCCGCGGGGAGCCGGGCCAGGTCGGCCTCGGCCAGCGCGGTGAGGTCGGGGTCGGCCGACTCGGCGGCGAGCTCCCGCGCCTGGCGCACCTCGTCACGGAGGCGCTCCCGGCGATCGTGCAGACGAACGATGGCGGCGAGGCGGGCGTGTTCACGCCCGAGCGACTGGAGCCGTCCGGGCTCCCGGGCCGTCGCCGGGTCGGAGAGTTCCCTGGCGACCTCCTCCGCCCGATCCAGCGCCTGGCGGAGCAGGGCCTCCATGGCTCAGCCCTGGGAGGGCGCGGGCTCCGACGCGTACTTCCGGCGGAACCGGTCCACCCGGCCGGCGGTGTCCACCAGGCGCTGCCGCCCGGTGTAGTACGGGTGGCACTGCGAGCAGACCTCGACGTGGATGCTGGTGGCCGTCGACCGGGTCTCGAACTTGTTCCCGCAGGCGCACTCGACCTGGAGCTTGCGGTAGTGGGGATGCAGGTTGGCCTTCACGCGCGACTCCTTCACGTTGGTCCCGGGCCGACCCGGGGCGTAGCCGTGAATTCTAGCCGTCCCCGGGCCTCCGATCAAGCCGCGCAAGTCCCTGCAAATTGACAGGTTGCGGCCCCGGCCATATCCTCCGCCCAACCCGAGGTGGCCGTGTCCCCATCCCCCCTGGAAGTCCTCCGGCAGGTCCCCCTCTTCGCTTCGCTCCCCGAGGCGGAGATCACGGCGTTCGCCCCGCTCATGCGGGAGCGCCGGTTCCCCCGGGGGAGCGTCATCCTCATGCAGGGCGATCGGGGGGACGCCCTGTACCTGATCGGGAGCGGCCAGGTGAAGGTCGTGCTCATCGGGGACGACGGCCGGGAGGTGATCCTCTCGGTGCTGGGACCCGGGGCCTTCTTCGGGGAGATGGCTCTGCTCGACGACGAGCCCCGGTCGGCCCACGTGGTGGCGATGGAGGACTCCGCCCTCCTGCAGCTCCGGCGGGAGGATTTCCAGGCCCGGCTGCGGAGTTCGCCCGACGTGGGGATCGCCCTCCTGCGTGAGCTGTCCCGCCGGCTGCGCCGGGCCGACGACACCATCGGGAGCCTGGCCCTGCGGGACGTGAACGGCCGGATCGCCCACCTGCTGCTCGAACTGGCCGACGAGGAGGGAGGTGACCGGATCACCCGGCGGCTCACCCACGCGACCCTGGGCCAGATGGTCGGCGCCAGCCGGGAGACCGTGTCCCGGACCCTCCGGGCCCTGGTCAAGACCGGCGCGCTCCGGGTGAGCCGCCGCGAGATCGCGATCCTGGACCGGGCCGCGCTGCACCGGGCGGCCCAGCACCAGTGATCCCCGTCACCGAATCCCTGTGATCTCGCCGACCGCGGCTGGCCCCCGGACCTCCTACCTTGGACGCTGAGCCCGTGGGCCGATGGGGACTGCGGATCTGGGGCAGCCGGGGATCGTTCCCCGCCCCGGGGCCGGCGACCGTCCGCTACGGCGGCAACACCCCCTGCGTGGCGCTCGAGGGCCCGGGGCCGACCCTGGTGCTGGACGCCGGCACGGGGATCCGGCTCTGCGGCGCGGCCCTGGACGCCCGGGGGGAGCGCGAGGTGGAGCTCCTGGTCACCCACGTGCACTGGGACCACATCCAGGGGCTGCCGTTCTTCGCCCCCCTGCACCGGGCCGGAGGCCGGGTGCGGGTCCGGGGCCCGGCCCCGGCGGGGTCGAGCCTCCGGGAGGTGGTGACCGGGCTGCTGGCCCCCGACGTGTTCCCGGTGGCCCTGGAGGCGTCCCTGGAGGTGGAATCGCTTCCTTCGGGGGCCGTCGAGGCCGCCGGGTGGTCGGTCCGCAGCCTGCGGATGTGCCACCCGGGACCGACCTTCGGCTACCGGATGGACCGGGAGGGGGTGGCCCCGGTGGCCTACCTCCCGGACAACGAGCTGGCGGGCGACCGGCACGGCGTCGGCCCCGGGTGGCGCGCGGGGCTGGTAGATTTCCTGCGCGGCGTGCACACGCTGGTGCACGACGCGACGAACGCGGAGGAGGAAGCCGCCCCGCGTCACGGCTGGGGCCATTCGAGCCCCGCGGAAGCGGTGGCCCTGGCCGCGGAGGCCGGCTGTCGGCGCCTGGTGCTGTTCCACCACGACCCGGGCCGGGACGACCGGGCCATCGACGCCCTGCTGCGGCAGGCGCGGGACCGGGCCGGGGCGGTGGCGCCGGGGCTCGCGGTGGAGGCGGCGGCGGAGGGAGCGGTTCTGACGCTGGAGCTGGAGGGGTGACGGTGAGACGATCGATCGCGCTGGTGGTGCTTGGCCTCCTGGTGGCCGCGACGGCCCAGGCACAGCAGGACGTGCGGCCCGGGGTGGCCGTGCTGCCGTTCGAGAACGGCGGCTCGTACGGCAAGAGCCGGGAGGACTACGACGCCCTGCGTCGCGGCATCGCGGGGATCATGGTGAGCGAACTCAGCCAGAACCCTGCCGTCCGGCTGGTCGACCGGAGCGAGACGGCCCGGCTGCTGGACGAGCAGTCGCTGGCCGCGTCGGGCCGGGTCGACGCGGGCACCGCCGCCCGGATCGGGCGGATGGTGGGGGCCCGCTACATGATCACCGGGACGTTCATCGACCTGTACGGCGACTTCCGGCTCGACGCCCGGATCATCGATACCGAGACCGGCGAGATCCTGAAGACCGTGCGGAACGACCCGCAGCTCAAGGACGTGAAGGACCTGTTCCGGATCATCCAGTCGGTGAGCCAGCGGATCATGAGCGAGACCCGGCTCCCCGCCCTGCCGGCGTCGGCGGCCGGCGCCACGGCGCCGTCCGCGGGGCGCGAGGTCCCCACCGAGGCGCTGGTGCTGTACAGCCGGGCCCTGCTGCACGAAGACCGGGGAGAGACCCGGGAGGCGATCGAGTACTACCAGAAGGCGCTCGAGCGCTTCCCGGCGTTCAGCGAGGCGGAGGCGGGCCTCCGGAAGGCGAAGGGGTCGTAGCCCGGAGCACCAGCAGTCCCACCAGCACCGCCGCATGGGCGGGGAGCGCGAAGCCCGCGATCTCCCCGCCTTCCTGCTTCAACCCGCCCCAGACCAGCAGCGCCCCGATCAGCGAGCCGGCGACCAGCAGGGCCGCGAGCCAGAGCGCGGCGCGCATCCTGGGCCGGCGCCCCCGGGCCGCCCCGGGCAGAACGGCCACCAGCGCCAGGGAGAGCAGGTTGAAGTGGAGGACGTTGACGTTCTGGTGGGCCGCCAGGTGGTCGCTGAACCCCCAGAGCCAGCCGATCAGCGCGCCCGCCAGTCCCGCCGCCAGGGCCCAGCCTCCCGCCACCAGGTAGAACGCGTTCCGCACCAGCGGCCGGCCCGCGCCGGCCTGCGCCAGGCCCAGCAGGAGCGCCGCCAGCAGCACCCCGGCCAGGGTGATCGCCACCAGGGGCCAGGTCCGGGGCGCCGAGGCCACCGGGTGGCGCTCGACCTCGGACAGGGTGACCTCCGTGCGCACCAGCGGAACCGGCGCGCCGGCGGCGTCGGTCACGGTGACCCCGGCCAGGTGGGTCCGCAGCAGCTCGGGGAGGAACGCCTCCTCCCACCGGGTGAGGGCGCGGTCCACGAACGGGCCCAGCGCGGCGTCCACCAGGCCGTAGATGAACAGGTTGTTGTCGAGCGAGCGCCGGGTGTGGTCGCGGTAGGTGGCCCCGGTCCAGGCGGTGTCGAGCTGGGCCCGGAGCGCGCCCCCGGTCGCGGCGTCGAGGGCGTCCCGCACCCGGGTCGAACAGTTGTCGAGGTAGTAGTCGTAGCGGTAGAGCCCGCGGTTCCTGGCGTAGGCCGCGTCGAGGGCGCGCTGGAGCCCGATCCGCTGCGCGGCCGGGAGCGCGAGTTCCTGCAGCCGGACCGAGCGGCCCAGGCGCAGGTAGGCCTCCATCAGGGCCACCCCGTCCGCCTGGCCCATCCAGTAGTCCATGTGTCCCTGCGCGAACCGCAGGTAGAACCGCTCCTGCCGGAAGTCGAACCGGCCGAAATCGTAGGCGGTCCCGGTGCCGGTCAGGGTGTCGCGAATCCAGATGGCGTTGTGGCCGAAGCGCTCCCAGGTGAGGGGGCCCGGGCCGAAGGTGACGAGGTAGACCGCCAGGTCGCCGCCGGGCTCCGATCGGGCGCCGGCCGGCCGCTGGGCCGCCTCCGCGACCCCGCCCGCCAGGACGAGGACCGCGAACAGCCCCGCCCTCACAGGGTCACATCGCTCCGGTCGGCGGCCGAGCGGTAGGCCGCCTCGACGACCCGGAGCACCGTCACCTGGTTCTCCAGGGCCGGGGCAGGCGCCTCGCCCCGGATCGCCGCGAGAAAGTGGGCCCACTGGGCCCGGAAGGAGGCCAGGAACGGGTTCTCGCGCTGGGCCGACCCGCTGGGGGAGACGTCGTGCACCACGCCGTGCATCTCCTTCCAGACCCGGAGCGGGTTGAGGCTCGCGCTCCCCTTGCTGCCCCGCACCCCGGCCCCGAAGTACTCCCCCTCCCCGATGTGGCGCCAGGTCACGTCCACGAACATCGAGGGGCCGTCCCGGCAGACCAGGAAGGCCGAGCCGGCCATCTCCACCGCGCGCTCGCGCCCCCCCGTCAGGGTGGCGGAGACCCTCTCGGGGGCGGGGTTGCCGGCCAGCCAGAGGCAGAGGTCGATCATGGTGAGCCCCAGGTCGAACATCGCGCCGCCGCCCGACTCGTCGCGGCGCTGGCGCCACCCGAGCGGAGCGCGGCTGGGGCGGGCCACGTACCAGGCGGCCCGGATGCTGTCGAGCTCGCCCAGTTCGCCGCTCTGCACGAAGCTGCGGATGGCCTGGCTGTCGGGCCGGTAGCGGTGGTTCATGCCCACCATCACCACCCGGTCCCGCTTCTCCGCCTGGCGGGCGATGCGCTGGGCCCCGCTCGCGGTGAGCGCGAGGGGCTTCTCCACCAGGACGTGCACCCCCGCCGACACGGCGGCCACCACGTGCGGTTCGTGCAGGTGGTTCGGGGTGCAGACGAGGAGGGCGTCCACCTCCTCGTGGCGCAGCAGGTCCTCCACGTCGTCGTAGGTGCTGGGGACGCCGAAGCGGCTCGCCAGGGCCCGGGCCTTGGGGAGATCGGTGTCGCAGAGGGCCGCCACGTGCACGCCCTTGAGCTTCTTCAGGACGGGGAGGTGGGCCACCTGGAGAATGGCCCCTGCGCCGATCACGCCGATTCGCACCGGCTCGCTCATCCGGATCCGCCTCGGGTCGAAGGTCTGCCCGCAAGATAAGCACGGCGCAGGCCGCGGGACGCGGTTACCAGCGGCGCTCCAGGTCGGTCCCCGGAAAGTAGGCCGCCAGGATCTCGAAGGCGGAGGCGCCGGCGCGCGCCCGGCCCACCGCGCCCCACTGGCAGAGCCCCACGCCGTGCCCGGCCCCGCCACCCACGGCGGTGACCCGCTCGAGCCGGCCCCCGGCGCGGTCCAGCACGAGGCGGAAGCTGGTGCTGCGAAGCAGCTCCTCCGGGCCGGGCCGGAGGGCCGACCGGATCGCCTGCCCTTCCACCGGCACCACGGCGTTCGCCAGTTCGATGGTGATCCGCGCCACCCGCCCGGAGGCGGTGTGGCCGGTCACCGCCAGGTCCCGCAGCCCCGTCACCCGGCCGGCGGGGACCCCAAGCGGCGGGAGGGTGCCGCGCAGGATCTCCGTCAGGGCGGCGGCGGTCCAGCGGTGCTCCCAGCGGTAGCGCGGGCTGATGGCGCACCAGGCGGTGCCGTCGGGAGCGAGGTCGGCCAGCGACTGAAGGTAGGGCCGGGCCCCGCTGGCATAGACCTCTTCGCCGCTCGCGGTCCGTCCCCCGCAGGTCGAGTGGTAGAAGGCGTCGATCGGCTGGCCCCCGTAGGCCAGGATCACTCCGCGCGACGCCTCCACCGCCTGCCGGCCCTGCTCCTGCTCCGCCGCCACCCCGCCATAGGCCTGGTCGGACACGGTGGCCACCACGTCGTAACCCCGGAGCCGGGAGCGTCCCAGGGCCCGCAGGGCGAAGGTGCGGGCCACGATGGCCTGGGCGAGGAGGGCCTCCTGCTCGTTCGCGGCGCGTCGCCCCATCTCGGCATTCACCACGCCCGCGAGGTAGGACTCCATCGGCAGGCGGTTCGCCGCCAGGAGGCCCGCGGCGGTCCGGGTCAGGATGACCTCGCCGCGGTAGTCGCGCCCCCCGACCCGCACCAGGCTGTCCGGGGCCACGGGCGACAGCGTGAGCCGCGGGGCCGCGGCGAC
>JBFILX010000026.1:0-16904 GCA_041612035.1 Gemmatimonadales bacterium
CGAGGCGCTCGACCTGGTCACCCGCGCGCGGGAGGGGCGGCAGGCCCTGTCGGTGGGACTGGTCGGCAACGTGGCCGAGGTGATGCCGGAGCTGGTCCGACGCGGCGTCCCGGTGGACGTGGCCACCGACCAGACCTCCGCGCACGACCTGCGGATCGGCTACATCCCCGCCGGCTATTCGCTCCAGGCCGCCGCCGATTTCCGCGAGCGGGACCCCGCGGGATACGAGGCCGCGGTGCTCGACTCGATGGTGGCGCACGTGGAGGCCCTGCTGGCGCTGCGGGCCGCCGGGACCGTGGCCTTCGACTACGGCAACAACCTCCGGGGTCAGGTGGCCGACCACCGGGGCATGGCCGACGCCTTCGACATCCCCGGGTTCGTGCCCGCCTTCATCCGGCCGCTCTTCTGCCGCGGGGCGGGGCCCTTCCGCTGGGCGGCGCTCTCGGGTGACCCGGCCGACATCGCGGCCACCGACGAGGCGGTGCTCGCGACCTTCCCGGAAAAGGAAGCGCTCGCCCGCTGGATCCGGCAGGCCCGGGAGAAGGTGCACTTCCAGGGACTGCCGGCGCGCATCTGCTGGCTGGAATACGGGGAGCGGGCCCTGATGGGCGAGCGGTTCAACCACCTGGTCCGCTCGGGCAAGGTGGCCGCGCCGATCGTCATCGGGCGGGACCACCTCGATACCGGGTCCGTGGCGTCGCCCAACCGGGAGACCGAGGGAATGCGCGACGGGTCGGACGCCATCGCCGACTGGCCGCTGCTGAACGCCCTCCTCAACACCGCCTGCGGGGCCAGCTGGGTCTCGCTGCACCACGGCGGCGGGGTGGGCATCGGCTACTCGATCCACGCCGGGATGGTGGCGGTGGCCGACGGCACCGAGTCGGCGGGGCGCCGCCTGGAACGCGTGTTGACCGCCGATCCGGGGACGGGCGTCATGCGCCATGCCGACGCCGGGTACGCCGAGGCGATCCGCACCGCGCGGGAGCGCGGGGTGGATCTCCCCATGCTCGACTGACCCGGCGGACCTCGCGCGATGCCCGTCCTCCGCAACATCGGCAGCCTGGCCCGATGCCTGGCGGACGGACCCCAGTCCGAGCTGCACGAGGTCCGCCAGGCCGCGCTGGCCTGGGACGACGCCCGGGTGCTGTGGGCCGGCCCCGAGGCGGACCTGCCCCGGTCCTTCCGCGATCTGCCCGCCGAGGACGCCGGCGGCTGCCTGGTCGTCCCCGGCCTGGTGGACTGCCATACCCACCTGGCCTTCGGCGGGTGGCGGGCCGGGGAGTTCGAACAGCGTCTCAGGGGCGACACCTACCAGGCGATCGCCGCCCGGGGCGGCGGGATCCTGTCCACCGTGGCGGCCACGCGCGCCCTGGACCAGGCGGCCCTGGTCGCCCGGTGCCGCGGAGTCCTCGCCGCCATTGGCGCCCTCGGCGTCACCACGGTCGAGTGCAAGACCGGCTACGGGCTGGACGAGGCCACCGAACTCCGTCTGCTCCACGTCTATGACACCCTCCGCCGCGAAGGCCCCCAGCGGATCGTGGCCACCCTGCTGGCGGCGCACGCGTTGCCCCCCGATTACCGCGACCGGCGCGGCGAGTACCTGCGCCTGGTGACCGAGCGGCTCATCCCGCAGGCGGCCTCGGGCGGACTCGCCGCCTTCTGCGACGTCTTCGTGGAGGAGGGCGCCTTCACCCCGGACGAGGCGCGGGCGGTCCTCCGGGCCGGGCTGGCGGCGGGCCTCCGCCCCAAGCTGCACGTGGACCAGCTGGGTCCGGGCGGCGGGGGCGAGCTGGCGGCGGAGCTGGGGGCCGTCTCCGCCGATCACCTGGAGCACCTCAGCACGGCCGGGATCGAGGCGATGGCCCGCGCGGGGACCGTTGCGGTGAGCCTCCCCCTGGCCAGCCTCACCCTGGCCCAGCCGCCCATGCCGGCGCGCCGCTGCCTCGAGGCCGGGGTCCCGGTGGCCGTGGCCACCGACTTCAACCCGGGGTCGGCCCCGTCGTATCATCTCCCGATGGTGATGTCGCTCGCGTGCACCCTGCAGCGGATGACGCCCGCGGAGGTGCTCAAGGGCGCCACCATCGTCGCGGCGCGGGCGCTGGGAATGGAGGACCGGGTGGGATCGCTCGAGCCCGGGAAGCTCGCCGATTTCGCCGTGATCGACGCCCCCGACGTGACGCACTGGCTCTACCACCTGCGGCCCAACGCCTGCCGACGTACGGTGGTCGGTGGGCAGACCATCTGGTCCGTCCGCGCCGCCACCCCCCAACCCGAGGTCGTCCCATGACACCAGCCGGACTCGACCGCCGCACCTTCTTCACGGTCTGCGCCGCCACCGGCGTCGGCGCACCGTTCGCCGATGCCCTGTGGAACCGGGTGAGCGCCCAGGCGCCGGCGGCCCCGGCCGCGCAGGCGCCCCAGGGACAGCAGGAGCCGCTGCGGGTGACCCGGGAGATGGTGGTGGGGGCCGAACAGCTCATGGGGCTCGAGTTCACGGACGCGGAGCGCGACATGATGCTCCGCAACCTGAACAACGCCCTGCAGTCCTACGAGCAGCTGCGCGGGGTCTCCCTCCCCAACACGGTGCCCCCGGCGCTGCGGTTCAGTGCCATGCTGCCCGGCTGGACGCCCGCCCGCCCGCCGGAGCACCGGGGGCGCGCCCCGCGTCCCCCGCGGGTGGAGCGGCCCGGGTCCGACGACGAACTGGCCTTCCTGCCGGTGACCCACCTGGCCGAGCTGGTGCGGAACCGGCGCGTGTCCTCGGTGGAACTCACCCGGCTCTACCTGGAGCGGCTCACCCGCTACGGCCCGAAACTGGAATGCGTGGTGAACCTGACCGAGGACCGCGCCCTGCGACAGGCGGAGGCCGCCGACCGCGAGATCGGTCGGGGGCGGTACCGCGGGCCGCTGCACGGCATTCCGTGGGGGGCCAAGGACCTGCTGGCCGTGCCGGGCTACCCGACCACGTGGGGGTCGCCCATCTACCGGGAGCAGATCCTGAACGAGACCGCCACGGTGGTCGAGCGGCTCGACGCCGCCGGCGCGGTGCTGGTGGCCAAGCTCACCCTCGGCGAGTTCGCCCAGGGCGACGTCTGGTTCGGCGGGATGACCCGCAACCCGTGGAACACCAGCCAGGGCTCGAGCGGCTCGTCGGCGGGCTCCGGGTCGGCCACGGCGGCGGGCCTGGTCGGGTTCAGCATCGGGACCGAGACCCTGGGCTCCATCGTCTCCCCCTCCACCCGGAACGGGGTCACCGGCCTGCGGCCCACCTTCGGCCGGGTGAGCCGGCACGGTGCGATGGCGCTCTCCTGGAGCATGGACAAGATCGGACCGATGGCCCGTTCGGTGGAGGACTGCGCCCTGGTGCTGGAACGGATCGCGGGGCCCGACGGCCGGGACCCCACCGTGGTGCACGCCCCCTACGCCTGGGACCCGGGCCGGCCCCTCGACACGGTGCGGGTCGGCTACGTGCCGGCGGCCTTCGCCGTCGAGCGCACCCAGAAGGCCCTCGACGACGCGGCGCTCGAGGCCCTGCGCGGGCTCGGGGTGACGCTGATCCCGGTCGAGCTGCCGGACGACCTGCCGATCGCCGCGATGCGGATCATTCTCAACGCCGAGGCGGCGGCCGCCTTCGACGAGATCACCCGGTCCGACGAGGACGACCGCATGGTCCGCCAGGCCGCCAACGCGTGGCCCAACAGCTTCCGCTCGGCCCGGTTCATCCCCGCGGTGGAGTACATCCAGGCCAACCGGGTCCGCACCCTGCTCATGCAGCAGATGGAGGAAGTGTTCCGCCGGGTGGACGTCTTCATGACGCCCTCGTTCGGCGGGAACGTCCTGCTGACCACCAACCTGACGGGCCATCCGGCGATCGCGCTGCCCAGCGGCTTCACCGAGGAGCACACCCCGGTGAGCATCTCGTTCATCGGGTCGCTGTTCGGCGAGGCGGAACTGTGCCTGGTGGCCCGGGCCTGGCAGGATGCCACCGGGTGGCACCGTCGCCACCCGGTGCTGTCGGTCTAGCGGCTGGCCTGACTCAGAGCGCCGGCCACTGCTGGGTGACGCAGTGGAAGGCGCCCAGGCCCCAGACCAGGTCGGTGCAGTCGATGGGCACCACCCGGCGGGCGGGGAAGAGGTCCTGCAGGATCTCCCGCGCCTGTTCGTCGCGCGCCGGGTCGTAGGCCGGCAGCAGCACGACCTGGTTCCCGATGTAGAAGTTGGCGTAGCTCGCCGGCAGCCGGGTGCCCTCGTACCAGAGGGGCCGCGGCATCGGGAGTTCCACCACCCGGAGCGGGGTCCCGTCCTGGTCGGTCATGGTGCGGAGCCGCGCCAGGTTCTCCCGCAGCGGCTCGTGGTTGGCGTCGGCCGGGTCCTCCTCCACGACCGTCACCACGGTGACCGGGTCCACGAACCGGGTCAGGTCGTCCACGTGGCCGTCGGTGTCGTCGCCCTCGATCCCGTCGCCCAGCCAGAGGATGGTCCGCACGCCCAGGTAGTCGCGCAGGGTCCGCTCGATCTCCGCCCGCCCCAGGTGCGGGTTCCGGTTGGGGTTGAGCAGGCAGGCCTCGGTGGTGAGGAGCGTGCCCGCGCCGTTCACGTCGATCGACCCGCCCTCCAGGACGATCCCGGGCGACACGACGGGGATCCCCAGTTCGGCGCCGATCCGGCTGGGGATCACGTCGTCCAGGTCGTAGGGCGGGTATTTGCCGCCCCACGCGTTGTAGCCCCAGTCCAGGATCAGCTCGTCCACGATCCCGTCGACCCGGCGCTGGACGAAGACCGGGCCGTGATCGCGGCACCAGGCGTCGTTGGTGGGATGATGATGGAAGAAGACATTGGCCGCCGGGACGCCGTTCCGGCGCAGGAAGTCACGGGCCGACGCCTCCATCGCCGCGTCGGCGACGTTGATGTGCACCTCCTCGCCCGGAGCGAGGTGGCGCACCATCTCCGCGAAGATGTCGGGGATCCCGTCGAACTTGCCCGGCCAGGAGGCTTCCTTGTGCGGCCAGCTCAGCCAGGTGCCGCGGTGGGGCGCCCACTCGGCGGGCATCCGGTAGCCGAGCCGGGCCGGTACCGGGGTCGCCGCGGGGGGAGGGCCGGTCACGGACGGTCGGGTCGGGGCCGGCTCAGTCGAGGTACCGGCGGGTCAGGTCGTGGTAGGCGTCGATCCGGCGGTCCCGGAGGAAGGGCCAGTGGGTCCGCGCCACGTCCACCTGACCGAGATCGCACTCCACCACCAGGACTTCCTCGGCCTGCCCCGCGCGGGCGAGCACCCGGCCGCTGGGGTCGGCCACGAAACTGCCGCCCCAGAACTCCAGGCCCCCGGCGGCGCTGGGCTCGAACCCCACCCGGTTGACCGCGGCCACGTACACCCCGTTGGCGATGGCGTGGGCCCGCTGCATCGTCTCCCACGCGGCCTGCTGTCGCTCGCCGTACTCGGCCTTCTCCGCCGGGATCCACCCGATGGCCGTCGGGTAGAACAGGATCTCCGCGCCGGACAGGGCGGTGAGGCGGGCGGCCTCCGGATACCACTGGTCCCAGCAGATCAGGACCCCGATCCGCCCGTAGCGCGTCGCCCAGGTGTGGAAGCCGAGGTCGCCGGGAGTGAAGTAGAACTTTTCGTAATACTGGGGGTCGTCCGGGATGTGCATCTTCCGGTACTTGCCCAGGTAGGTGCCGTCGGCGTCGACGATGGCGGCGGTGTTGTGGTAGAGCCCCTCGGCGCGCTTCTCGAACAGGGACGCGACGAGCACCACCTCCAGCTCCCTGGCCAGCGCCTCCAGCCGGGCCGTGGTGGGCCCGGGGATCGGTTCGGCCAGCCGGAAGAAGGCGTGGTCCTCGGTCTGGCAGAAGTAGCGGTTGGGGAACAGTTCCTGGGTGCAGACGATCCGGGCCCCCCGGGCGGCGGCGGTGCGGATGCCGTCGAGGGTGCGGTCGATGTTGGGGCCCGGCGTGTCGCCGCAGGCGACCTGCACCAGGCCCACCTTCACCGTGCGCGGCGGGGCGTCGCTCATGGACGGAAAGCTAACCAGGCCCGCCGGCGCCGCGGCGGGTTCAGCGCTCGCCCCGGCAGCAGTCGCTGGTGAACCCGAAGCGCGGAGCCAGCGGGGTCAGCCGGGCCCGGCCGTCGTGGTCGGCGCGATGCATGAGCAGGTGGAACCGGGTCTGCACGTCGAAGGGGACCGGCCGGGAGTCGAGCGCCAGCAGGTCGAGCGCGGCGGCGAGGGCCTCGAGGTCGGCGGTGGCGGCGTCGCCCCCCAGGTGACGGACCATGGCGCGCTCGAGCACCTGGGCGAACGACTTGGTGCCGGCCGCCAGGGCGTCCCGCTCGACCTGGTTGAACGCCTGCTCCACGAGGCGGGCCTGGGTGAGCCGCCGCAGGGTGGCCCGGGCCGGTTCGGGCAGGTCGGCGAAGCCGAGTTCCCGCGCGGGTGACCACGGCTCCGCCACCTCGGCCCGGAGCCGGGCCGTGCCGTCCATGGCGACCCGGGTTTCGAAGGTCGTCTCCCGCCCGGTGCGGGTGTGCCGGACGACGACGGCGCCGTGCTCGCCGAGCCGGACGTCGCAGACGCCCAGGGCCGGCGGGGCCACCCCGCCCGCGACGGCCGCGATGGCGGTGGCGGCGGCGGCGACCCGGTGCTCGGGCGGGTGGCGCGGGAAGACGGCGCGGTCCAGCACGTCGGCGCCGGTACCGGCGGCCGGGTCGTTGCTGTGGGCATGCGCCAGCCGGGCCCGCAGGCCCGCCCGGAGCTCGTCGGCCGCCTCGCCCGCGAAGTCGATCGCCCGGGCGGCGTGCCGGAGACAGATGAGCGACTCCGTGCCCGCGATGTCGTCGAAGAACCACCCGCACGAGGTGAACATCCGGAGGGCGTGGTGCTGCATCTCCAGCAGCTCGCGGGCCCGGAGCGGCAGGTCGCGGGGGTGCTCGAGGTCGTGCGCGTCGCGGGCCACCCAGGGGTCGGTGAAGAAGGCGGCGCCCTCGCGGACGAAGAGGTCGTCCAGCCGGCCCTTCAGCCAGTCGAGCGCCTCCCGGAGGGGCCGGCGCCAGGCCTGGGAGGTCCCGTCCTTGGTGCGGCAGCCGCAGTCCGACCGCCACCGCTCCACCCCGTGGCCGCAGCTCCAGGACGAGGGTGCGGCCAGCTCGACCGAGTCGAGCGGGGGGTTCCGGGCCAGGAAGGACGCGAAGTTCTCGATCCGTACCCCGGCCCGGTGGACCTTCTCGAACATGCTGGCGAGCGCCATCTCGCCGAACGGATGGTGGTGGCCGTAGGTCTCCCCGTCGGTCGCCACCGCCACCAGCTTGGGGCCGTGCACGTCGTCGGGCGGCAGGATCATGCGGGCAGCCCAGGCGGCCGCGTCCCGGACCAGCGGTCCGAACGCCACCTCGTGCGCGATCGATCCGTCGTAGGGGAAGACGGCGAGGTGACGCCCGCCGCCCACCCGTACCGCCCCGGGCAGGCCGTGCAGGGGCACCGGGGCCAGCTGGTGCGGGGCCAGCACGGTGAACCGGATCCCCTCCAGCGCCAGGACCTCCAGGGTCTCCTCGTCCACCGCCGTCTCGGGCAGCCACATGCCCTCGGGGTCCCGCCGGAAGCGGCGCTGGAAGTCCCGGATGCCCCAGCGGACCTCGGTGATCTTGTCCCGGCGGGAGGCGAGCGGCAGGATCAGGTGGTGGTACGGCATCGCCATCGCGTTGCCGTGCCCCAGCCGGGCCGCGCTCTCCGCGTCGGCCCGCAGGATGGCGTCGTAGGTGGAGGGCGCCTCGCGGTCGAGCCAGGCGAGCAGGGTGGCGCCCACGTTGAAGCTCATCCGCTCGAGCAGGTTCACCACCCGCGCGATCCGCCCCTCGCCGTCCAGCACCCGGGCGGCCACCACCGCCCGGTAGCAGTCCTGCTCGATCCGTTCGTTCCAGTCGTGGTAGGGGTGGGCCGAGTGGTCGCGCTCCACGATCTCCAGCCACGGGTCTTCCCGGGGCGGCTGATAGAAGTGGCCGTGCACCACGATCGACTGCATGGGTCAGGTCCGGTCGAGTACCGTCGCCACCGCGTCCAGCACCCCCGGGAACGGGTCGTCCACCCGGAGGAGCGCCTCCGCCCGGGCCGCGGCCCGGGCGAGCCCGTCGCCGGTGCCCGCCGCGAGCCCCTCGAGCAGGTCCGCCAGCCCGTCGCAGTGGCCGGTGAACCGCTGCTCCGCGTAGTCCGTCGCGGCCCCGGTGGAGATAATGAACTGCCAATCGGACGCCTGGGCCAGCAGGAGCTCCCGGGCGGCCTGGGCCAGGGCCTCCCGGGCCCCGGCCATCCGGAGGGCGGCGGGGGCCAGGTCCCAGAACCGGTGCTCAAGGGCCCACAGCCGTTCCCAGGTCCAGTCGGTGCCCGGGTTGAGCCACTTGCTGAAGTCGCCGTTGGCCCCCCACGACCCCTCCGCCAGCCGGATCCGCTCCCGGGCGGGGCTCCGGTCCAGGTGGGCGCTCGCCGTCACCGGCCGGATCCCGTCGCCGCCGGCGAGGGTGCGGTAGAGGTCGGCCAGGAAGTCCACCCCCTCGAACCACCAGTGGCCGAACAGCTCGGTGTCGAAGGGCACGGCCACCAGGTCGGCCCCCAGGGGCGCGGCGCCCTGCCGCACCCGCTCCAGCACGCCGCCCAGGTGCCGCGCGTCCCGGTAGGCCCGGGCGCGGGCCACGTTCGGATCGTAGGGCTGCTTCCCGCCCAGGTCCACGTCGGGCCCGGTCACCCGCCACAGCTTGAGCCCGCCGGGCCAGCGGATCTTGTGGAACTCCAGGTACCCGCCGTCCCCCGGATAGCCCTCGTGCCGGCTCCACACCCGGAGCGAGGTCTGCGGGTCCCGCACGAAGACGGCCACCGGGGCGCCCCGGGTCGGGACCACCTGGTAGGCCCGGTACGGCGAGCGGGGGTAGACCGCGTCGATCGGCCGGGCGTCGGTGAGCCGCAACCCGTCCACCACGTCCGGCTCGCCGTACAGGCCCAGCGACTCGCCGGCCTGGGCCTGATGGGCGTCGGTGAAGAAGTACCGGTACCCGGCCTCGCTCAGGAACTCCTCCAGCCCCACCCGGTCCGCCGGGGCGGCCGCGGGCAGGGGCTGCCACCGGCCGGCCCCCCGGTAGGCGCACTCGGGCACCCAGCAGCCGGCCGGATCCCGGCCGAACAGCCGGCGGTGCTCGCGCCGCCCCAGCAGCAGCTGGAGCCGGATGCTCTCGTCCCGGGCCAGCAGGGGGAGGAACCCGTGGGTGGCCGCCGAGCTCATGATCTCCAGCCGGCCCGCGTCGCTCAGGCGGCGGAGGGCCCCGACCAGGTCGCCGTCCAGCTGATGGAAGTGCCGGCGCAGGCGGCGCAGGTGGCCCCGCCAGAAGAACCCCAGCGGCACCAGGGCCCGCTCCTCGGTCTGGCGGAAGGTGGCGATCGCCTCGTCGCAGGCCTCCAGCCGCTGGGCGAAGAAGGCCTCCAGTTCCTCGGCGAAGCTCGGGTGGGCCAGCTGATTGGCGAGGATGGGCGTGACGCCCAGGGTGACGGGCGCCTCGAGGCGCTGGTGCTCGAGGGCCTCGCACGCCGCCACCAGCGGCAGGTAGGTGTCCACCGCCGCCTCGCACAGCCAGTCGCTGCCGTGCGGCCACCGCCCGTGGTGCAGGACCCAGGGCAGGTGACTGTGGAGGGCGAGGACGAAATCCATCAGGCGTTGGGGGTGGCCCAGCGGCCGTCGAGGACGTGGCGGTAGACGTCGAGGTACTGCTGCACCGAACTCTCCCAGCTGAAGTCCCGCGCCATCGCGTCCCGCATCATCACCCGCCACTCGCCCGGCCGGGCGTAGAGGTCGAGGGCCCGGAGCGACGCCCCCACCAGCGGCTCGTGGGCGAAGGCGTCGAAGATGAACCCGGTCACCCCCTGCTCGACGGTGTCGGCCAGGCCCCCCACCCGGCGCACGAGGGGCAGGGCCCCGTACCGCTGGGCCCGCATCTGGGTGAGGCCGCAGGGCTCGTACTGGCAGGGCATGAGCAGGACGTCCGCCCCCCCCATGAGCCGGTGCTCCTTTTCGTCGTTGAACCCCGTGTCCGAGGCGATCCGGCCCGGGAAGGCCGCGGCCAGCTGACGCAGGGCGTGCTCGTAGGCCGGGTCGCCCTGTCCCAGGAAGACGAACTGCGCGGGCAGCATCAGCAGGTCGGGGCCCTCCAGGATGATGTCGAGGCCCTTCTGCTTCACCAGCCGGGCGGCCATCCCGAAGAGCGGGAGGTCGGGCCGCTCCTCCAGGCCGAAGGCGCGCTGGGTGTCCCGCTTGCACGCGGGCTTCCCCGCCAGCGCGTCCCGGGTGTATCGCTCGGCCAGGACCGGGTCGGTGGCCGGGTCCCAGGCCCGCTGGTCGATCCCGTTGAGGATCCCGGAAAACCGGGGGCCCATCCACGCGAAGACGTCGTGCAGTCCGAAGCCGCCCGACCCGGTGCGAAGTTCCCGCGCGTGGTTGGGGCTCACCGTCACCGCGGCGTCGGCGTAGACCAGCCCGGTCTTGAGGAGGTTGAGCTGACCGTACCACTCCAGCAGGTCCCAGGAGTAGAGCTCCCATGGCAGCTGCAGGTCGGGGAGCCGCTCGGCCCGGTAGTGGCCCTGGTACCCGGCGTTGTGCACCGACAGCACCGATCGGACCTGGCGGAACCAGGGATCGTCGCGGTGGTGCACCCGGAGGTAGGCGAGGGCCAGCGCGGTGTGCCAGTCGTGCGCGTGCAGCAGCAGCGGCTGCTCCGCGATCCGGGGCAGGGCACGCACCGCGGCCTGGCAGAAGAAGACCCAGCGCTCCAGGTTGTCGGGGTAGTCCCGGCCTCCCTCGCCGTAGATCCCGCCCCGGTCGAAGAACCCGTCGTGCCCGATGAACCAGACCCGGGCCCGCTCCGCGGGCCGGCGCTGGCGGTAGACCCGGGCCAGCTCGCGCCGGCCACCGATCTCCACGGCGATCGGGTCGCCCACCTCCTCCAGGTCACCCGCCGCCTCGCGGGCCGACCGGTGCAGGGGCATCAGCGCGAGGCTGGTCACCCCCGCGAAGGCCTGGAACTTGGCGAGCCCGTTGGCCGCCTCGGCGAGGCCGCCGGTCCGGGCGAACGGGTAGTACTCGACCGCCAGGTGCACCACCGTGACCGGACGTCCCCCGGCGTCGAGCAGCGGCGAGGGGGGCCGCTCGACCCAGGTCCGGCCGCCGTCGTCAGCGGGTCGGCGGGTCATCGGCAAAGGGGTCGCCACGCAGGGCGGGGACGTAGTACCGCTCGGCGTACTCCATCACCATCCGGTCGGCGGTGAAGCGGGCGCCGGCCACCCGGATGGCGTGGCGCATCCGCTCGACCCAGGCCAGCGGAATGTCCTGTGCGTCGCGCTCGTAGTACATCGGCACGACCTCTTCCTCCAGCAGACGGTACAGCCGCTCGGCGTCGGCGGCGTCCACCTCCTCCGGGGTGAGACCGGGATCGGGTCGGGGCAGGGCCCAGCCGTTGGTCCCGTCGAACCCCTCCTCCCACCACCCGTCGAGGGTGGACAGCTGGGGCACGCCGTTGAGCGCCGCCTTCATCCCGCTGGTGCCGCTCGCCTCGAGCGGCACCCGGGGCAGGTTGAGCCAGAGGTCCACCCCCTGCACCAGCAGGTGGGCCAGGTGCATCCCGTAGTCCTCGATGAACCCGACCCGACCCTCGTAGAACGGGTCGTGGGTGAACCGGTAGACCTTCTGCAGCACCTCCTTGCCGGGCGTGTCGGCCGGGTGCGCCTTGCCGGCGATCAGCAGCTGCACCGGACGGCGCGGGTTGGTGAGCAGCCGGTGCAGACGGTCCGGGTCGCTGAAGAGCAGGTTGGCCCGCTTGTAGGTCGCGAACCGGCGGGCGAACCCGATGGTGAGGGTGTTGAAGTCGAGCAGGGTGCCGGCGCCCACCACCTGGGTCGCGTCCTTCCAGTTGTCGGCGAACCGGCGCCGGGCGTCCTCCCGGATGAACCGCCAGAGCACGCCCTTCAGCTCCTCGTGCACCAGCCACAGCTGGGCCGGGTCCAGGGTGCGCACGCCCTCCCAGACCTCCGCCTCGTCGCGCCGGGTGCCCCAGCCCGGTCCCAGGTGCTGGTCGAGCAGGGCCATGACCGGGTTGGCCATCCAGGTGGCGAGGTGGACGCCGTTGGTGACGGCCCCGATGGGGACCGTCCCCTCGTCCCGCCCCGGCCACAGCGGCGCCCACATCCGGCGGGAGACCGCGCCGTGCCGCTCCGACACGCCGTTGATCCGGCCCGCCAGGCTGGTGGCGAGCACCGTCATGTTGAACCGCCGGGCCCCGTCGGCCGGCGCGGCCAGGCCCAGGAACCGCTCCCGGTCGATGCCCAGCTCCTCCCACACCGGCCCGGTGCACTCCGCCACCTGGTCGGGGTCGAAGGTGTCGTGGCCCGCCGGCACCGGGGTGTGGGTCGTGAAGACCGTGGTGCCCCGGACCGCCGCCACCCCCTCGTCGAAGGTCCGCCCGGCGAGCACCAGCTCGCGGACCCGCTCCAGCAGCATGAACGCCGCGTGGCCCTCGTTGGCGTGCCAGGCGCCCGGATGGTACCCCAGGGCGCGGAGCACCCGGGTGCCGCCGGCGCCCAGGATCCACTCCTGGCGCAGGCGCAGGTCCTCGCCGCCGCCGTACAGCTTGGAGAGGAGGCCCCGGTCGTCGGGGTGATTCTCCTCCAGGTTGGTGTCGAGCAGCACGATCGGCACCCGGCCCGCCTGCAGGCTCCACCCCCGCACGTAGACCGGCCGGCCGAAGGTGCGGACCACCGCCAGGTAGGGGGCGCCCATCGTGCCGACCAGCGGGGTGAGCGGCACGTACCGCGGGTCCACCACGTCGTCCCCGTCCTCCTGCCACCCGTCGAGCCGGAGCCGCTGGTCGAAGTAGCCGTGCTGGTAGAACAGCCCGAGGCCCACCAGCGGGACCCCGAGATCGGACGCCGCCTTGCAGTGATCCCCGGCCAGCACGCCGAGTCCCCCCGAGTAGATCGGGACCGAGTTGTGCAGCCCGAACTCGGCGCAGAAGTAGGCGACCGTCGCCTCGCCCAGGCCGGGGTGGCGGTGCCGGAACCAGGTGGCCTCGCTGGTCCGTTCGCCGGCCATCCAGGCCATGATGGCGTCGTACTCCGCCAGGAAGGCCGGGTCGGCGATCATCCGCTCCAGCCGGGCCGGCTCCAGGTCCTGCAGGAACCGGATCGCGTTGTGGCGCTTCTCGTGCCAGAGCAGCGGGTCGAGGCGCCGGAAGAGCGCGCGGGCCTCCCGATGCCAGCTCCAGGACAGGTTGTGGGCCAGGTCGGCCAGCCCGGCCACCCGGGCCGGGAGGGGCGGGAGTTTCTCGGCGGGGGTCATCGCTCAGTGCACCAGCTTCTTGTACTTGATCCGGTGGGGCTGGTCCACCGCCACCCCCTTCCGCCGCCGGTAGTCGGCGGCGTACTCCTGGTAGTTGCCCTCGAACCAGAAGACCTGGCTGTCCCCCTCGAAGGCCAGGATGTGGGTGGCGATCCGGTCGAGGAACCACCGGTCGTGGCTGATGACCACGATGCACCCCGCGAACCGGAGCAGGGCGTCCTCCAGGGCCCGCAGGGTGTCGACGTCGAGGTCGTTGGTGGGCTCGTCCAGCAGCAGGAGGTTGCCGCCCGACCGGAGCAGCTTGGCCAGGTGCAGCCGGTTCCGCTCTCCACCGCTCAGGTGGCGCACCGGCTTCTGCTGGTCGGCGCCCCGGAAGCCGAAGCTGGCCGAGTAGGCTCGCGCGTTCACCTCGCGCCCGCCGAAGTCGAGCGTGTCCTCCCCCCCCGAGATCTCCTGGTAGACGGTGTGCTCGCCCTCCAGCGCCTCGCGGGACTGGTCCACGTAGGAGAGCTGGACCGTGGCGCCCACCGTCAGGGCGCCGGCGTCCGGCTCCTCGGTCCCCACGATCATCCGGAACAGGGTCGTCTTCCCCGCGCCGTTGGGGCCGATGACCCCCACGATCCCGCCCCGCGGCAGGGCGAAGTTGAGCCCCTCGAACAGGAGCCGGTCGCCGTACCCCTTGGCCACGTCGCGCGCGACCACGACCTCGTCGCCCAGGCGCGGGGCCCGCGGGATCAGGATCTCGGCCCCCGCCTCCTGGGCCTTCCCCTCCTCCGCCACCAGTGCCTCGTAGGCGCTGATGCGGGCCTTGGCCTTGGCGTGTCGCGCCCGGGGGGCCATGCGGATCCACTCCAGCTCGCGCTCCAGCGTCCGGGCCCGGGCGGAGGCCTGCTTCTCCTCGGTGGCGAGCCGGCGGCGCTTCTGGTCCAGCCAGGAGGAGTAGTTGCCCTCCCACGGGATCCCCTCGCCCCGGTCGAGTTCCAGGATCCAGCCCGCAACGTTGTCGAGGAAGTACCGGTCGTGGGTCACCGCCACCACGGTGCCGGGGAACTCCGCCAGGTGGCGCTCCAGCCACGCCACCGACTCGGCGTCGAGGTGGTTGGTCGGCTCGTCCAGCAGCAGCAGGTCGGGCTGCTCGAGCAGCACCCGGCAGAGGGCCACCCGGCGCCGCTCGCCGCCCGAGAGGGTGGTGACGTCGGCGTCGCCGGGGGGGAGGCGCAGGGCGTCCATCGCGATGTCGATCGTGCGGTCGAGTTCCCACGCGTTCAGGGTCTCGATCCGGGTCTGCAGCTCGCCCTGCTCTTCCAGCAGGGCGGCCATGGCGTCGTCGTCCATCGGCTCCGCGAAGCGCGCGCTCAGCGCCTCGAACTCCGTCAGCAGCGCCCGGATGGGTGCCACCGCCTCCTCGACGTTGCCCCGGACGTCCTTCGCCGGGTCCAGGACCGGCTCCTGGGGCAGGTAGCCGATGCGGACCCCGTCGGCGGGACGGGCCTCGCCCTGGAACTCCTGGTCCACGCCCGCCATGATCCGGAGCAGGGTGCTCTTGCCCGAGCCGTTCGACCCCAGGACCCCGATCTTCGCGCCGGGAAAGAACGAGAGATAGATGCCCTTGAGGATCTCGCGCCCGGGCGGAACCACCTTCCGGAGGTTCTGCATGGTGAAGATGTACTGGTAATTCGGCATAGGGTCGGAACTTACCATCGGGCCGCCGCCCGAGGCAGGGCGGCCTTGCGACGGGGGCCACCGTCCCTCTCTATTGCGGAGACGGCGCGCTCGCCGTCGTGGCGACCGGTTTCCGAGGAGGCAGACCCCGATGACCCGTTCGTTCCTGCTGCTGGCCGCCGGCATCGCGCTCGTCGCGGGACCGGCCGGGGCCCAGCAGCCGCAGGCCCTCACGCCCCTCACGGTTGGGAGCGTGGCGCCCGCGTTCACCCTCCCCTCCGCCACCCGCGACGGGGTGGGGAAGCCGGTGAGCCTGGCGGACTTCGCGGGCCATACCGTGGTGATCGCGTTCTTCTACCGCGCCAGGACTGGCGGCTGAACGATCCAAATGGACGCGTACCGTGATCAGTACGCGACGCTGTTCAAGGGTGGCCAGGGCGTGACCCTGCTCGCCATCAGCACCGATCCCGACACCGCCCTCGCCTCGTGGGCGAAGGACAAGGATTACCCCTGGATCTTCCTGAGTGACGCGGAGGCCAAAGTGGGAACGCGGTACGGGGCGGCGATTCCGGCCCGGCGGCTCACCAACCGGAGCCTGTTCGTCATCGCGCCGGACGGCACCGTCGCCCACGTGATGGCGCCCTTCCGCGAGGTGGACGCCAGCGCCTACCGCGACCTGGGTGCCGCCATCGACAAGGTGGTGGCGGGGAGGTAGTCGGCGGACGGCTCAGGCGCGCAACGCGCGGCCCAGGGCCTCGAGGGTCGGTTCGATCCGGAGCGGCCGGTTTGCCCAGATGGGCGCCGGCCGCTTCGTCTGGTGGGTCTCGATCAGGATGCCCGGGTCCTTCAGCACGTGGCCGGTGAGCACCGCCACCACGCGGTCCTCCGCCCGGACCACTCCCTCCCGCACCAGCTGGCGGAGCCCGGCCAGGCTGGCGGCGCTCGCCGGCTCGCAGCCCACCCCCGCCGCGTCGATCGCCGCCTTGGCCTCGAGGATGGCGTCGTCCGACACGGCGATGACCACGCCGTCGGTGTCGCGGATGCTGCGCACCGCCCGCTCCCACGAGGCCGGGTTCCCGATCCGGATCGCCGTGGCCACCGTCTCCGCCCGGACCGGCTGGCGGGTGCGGAACCCGTCCTGGAAGCCGCGGGCGAAGGGGGCCGCGCCCGCCGCCTGCACCGCCGCGAGCCGAGGCAGCCGCGTGATCAGGCCGAGGTCGCGGGCCTCGGTGAGCGCCTTCCCGAAGGCCGCCGTGTTGCCGAGGTTGCCGGCCGGCAGCACGATCCACTCGGGCGGGTCCCAGCCCAGCTGCTGCAGCAGCTCGAGGACGATCGTCTTCTGTCCCTCCAGCCGGAACGGGTTGATCGAATTGAGCAGGTAGACCCCGTGTTCCCGGCCGGCGTCCTCCAGCAGCCGGAGGCAGTCGTCGAAGTCGCCCCCCACCATCAGGGTGCGGGCGCCGTAGGCCAGCGCCTGGGCCATCTTGCCGAGCGCCACCGCCCCGTCGGGAATGAGCACCACCGCCGGGATCCCGGCCTGGGCCGCGTAGGCTGCGAGCGACGCCGACGTGTTCCCGGTGGAGGCGCAGCCCACCGCCGTCGCGCCGATCCGCCGCGCGTGCGTCACCCCCACCGTCATCCCGCGGTCCTTGAACGACCCGGTCGGGTTGTGGCCTTCATGCTTGAACAGCACGCCCTCGAGGCCCGCCCACCGGTCCAGCGCCGGCCGGTGCAGCACCGGCGTGTTCCCTTCGGGGTGGCTCACCAGTTCGTCCACCTCGGCCGAAGGGAGCACCACCTCGCGGAACCGCCAGACCCCGGAGGCGACCACGCCGGGGCGGGTGCAGCAGCGGGTGAGGAACCGCGCCCGGAGCCCCTCCGCG
>JBFILX010000027.1:0-16830 GCA_041612035.1 Gemmatimonadales bacterium
CAGCCGCTCCTCGACCGCCTCCACCGCCATCCCGGCGTCGGCCTCGATGAAGGCGACCTCGGCGGGCGTCGCCCCGCCGACCGGTTCCATGGAGCCCTCGTCGTAGATCTCGCCCACCAGGGCGGAGAGCAGGTCCTCCAGCGTGACGATGCCCAGCGTGCCCCCGAACTCGTCGAGCACCACCGCCAGGTGCCGCCGTTCGCGCTGCATGTCGAGCAGCAGGTCGCCGCAGAGCCGGCTGGCCGGGGTCAGGGTGACCGGGCGCACCGGGAGGGGCTCGCCGCGATCCAGGGTGAAGAGGTCGAAGGCGTGCAGCATGCCCACGACCTCGTCGAGCGACTCGCGGAAGACCGGGATCCGGCTGTACCCGCTCTCCCGGAAGGCGGCGACGATCGCCTCGGGTGCCGTCCCCTCCGCCACCGCCACGATCTCGGTGCGCGGCGTCATGACCTCGCGCACCGGGCGCTGGGCGAAGGTGATGACGCCCCCCACCATGGACATCTCGGGGTCGGCGCCGGGAAGCACCGCGGCCCCTTCCCGTCCCAGGGCACGGAAGCTTTCGCCCGGCTCGGGCGCGGGGAGGACCAGGCCGAGCAGCACCGACCAGGGCCGGACCAGGGGGTGGAGGACCCGGACCGCGCGCTCCGCCCGGGCCATGACCAGCCAGCGCGGCAGCAGGTACCCGCCCAGCAGGGTGACCGGCAGCACCAGGGCCACCACCGCCAGGAGCGCCTCCCAGCGCGCCGCGCCCGAGAAGAAGGCGGGGAGCGCCGCCCCGATCAGCACCAGGCCGATGGAGGTGGTGGCCGACGCGGCGGCCAGGTCGCGGGCCACCGTGGCGGGCCAGGCGATGGCCACGGCGTCGCCCCGGAGCCGGCGCGTGACCGCGTCGGCCAGCTCGGTGCGCCGCACCGTCAGGAGCGCCACCTCGTAGGTGGCGCCGACCAGGGTGACCAGGGCCCCGATCCCGAGCAGGGCCGTCTTCATGCGGGGGCCTCGCCGTCCGCGGCAGCCGGGGCCAGCGCCTCGACCACCACCCGGGCCACCCGCCGGCGCACGACCTGGTCCACCGTGAACCGGTAGGCCCCGAGGTCCAGGTGCTCTCCCACCCGGGGCACGTGGCCCAGGGCGGCCAGCACCAGCCCCCCCACCGTGTCCACGTCCTCCCGCTCGAAGGTGTACTCCAGGTGGGCCTCCAGCTCCACGAGCGGGATCCCCCCCTGCACCAGCCAGCGGCCGGGGCCGTGGGGCGAGATGGGCTCCGGCTCCCCGGCGTCGTATTCGTCGTGGATCTCGCCCACGATCTGCTCGAGGACGTCCTCGAGGGTCACCAGGCCGGCGGTGCCGCCGAACTCGTCCACCACCACCGCCATGTGACTGGGTCCCCGCTGGAAGTCCCGCAGCTGGGCCGCCAGCGGCTTCGCCTCGGGCACGAAGGCGGCCGGCCGCACCAGGGCGGGCCAGTCGCGCACCGCTCCGTCCGACCGGGGCAGCAGGTCCTTGGCGTAGAGCACGCCGACCACCGTGTCCGGGTCGCCGTCGGTGGCCAGCAGCCGCGAGTGGCCCGACCGGCGGAGGGTGGCCACCACCGCGTCGCGCGGGTCGGCCAGGTCCACCGAGACGATGTCGATGCGCGGGGTCATCACCTCCGCGACCGTCATTTCCTGGAGCGAGAAGACGCCGTGCAGCATCTCCCGATCGTCCACCGCCTGGGCCACCCCCGGCACCCGCCGCTCCACCGCGCGGGTGCGCCGCGCCACCCACGCGGTGAGCCGGAGCACCGGGGCGAAGAGCCGCAGCGAGAACCGGGCGGTGCCCTGCACCGCCCGCACCAGGTCCGGGGCGATGGCGGCGAGCACCCGGGGGAGCAGGTCGCCCACCAGCCAGACCAGGAGGACCGCCAGCAGGTAGCGGGGGAGCCCGCGGGCCGCGCCGCCCGCCCACCAGCCGACCGCGGTGGCCGCCATGGCGCCGGCGAACACCAGCAGGATGAACCGGATCAGGTGCAGCTGCCGGGGCACCGAGGGCCCGCCGGCCGCGTCACGCGAGCTGCGCGCCAGCATGCGCGGCAGCGGGGTGTAGGCGGCGGCCCCCAGGGCGATGACGGCGGCCCACAGGGTGAGCACCGCGCCCAGGAGGGGCGCCAGCCAGAGCTGCAGGGCGGTGATCATCGGACCGCCGCCAGGTAGCGTTCCTGTCGCTTCCACATGGGACTCCCGACCCGTGACCCGTCGTCCGGATGATCGTAACCCAGCACGTGCAGCACCCCGTGGATCACGTAGCGCAGCGCCTCCTCCCGCGCCGGGATCCGTCGGGCCCGGGCCTCGCGCCGGGCCACCCAGGCGCACACGTAGATGTCGCCCACCACGACCCCCGCGGGGCCCCGCAAGGTGAAGGCCAGCACGTCGGCCGTGCGGCTCGCCCGCTTGTACCGCCGGTGCAGGGCCCGCATCCGGTCGCGCCCGACGAACTTCACCGAGATCACCGCGCGCCGGCGCTCCCGCCGGAGCACCAGGAAGACGGTCTCCGCCACCTCGCGGGGCGGCACCGGCCCACGGCCCCGCACCACGACCTGCGAGCGGGGCAGGATCACCCCGTCTGGTCCTCGGCGTAGGCGCGGATGATGTCGCGGACGATCCGGTGCCGGATCACGTCGTCCTCGCCCAGGTAGATGAAGGCCAGCCCGTCGATGCCGGGCAGGATCCGCTCCACCTGCAGCAGGCCCGAGTCCTCCCGCCGGGGCAGGTCGATCTGGGTCTTGTCGCCGGTGACCACCACCCGGCTGTTCACCCCCAGCCGGGTGAGGAACATCTTCATCTGGGCCAGGGTGGCGTTCTGGGCCTCGTCGAGGATGATGAAGGCGTCCGACAGGGTGCGGCCCCGCATGTAGGCCAGGGGCGCGATCTCGATGGTGCGCGACTCGATGGCCCGCTGCATCCGGTCGTACGGCATCATGTCGTCCAGCGCGTCGTACAGCGGGCGGAGGTAGGGGTCCACCTTGGCCTGCATGTCGCCGGGGAGGAAGCCCAGCGACTCGCCGGCTTCGACCGCGGGGCGCGCCAGCACGATGCGGCGCACCCGCTTGCGGGTCAGGGCCTCCACCGCCTTGGCCACCGCGAGGTAGGTCTTGCCGGTGCCCGCGGGCCCGATCCCCACCACGATGTCGTTGGTCGCGATGGCCTGCAGGTAGGCGCGCTGCCCCGCGGTCTTGGCCTGGATGGCCCGCTTGAGCCCCGGGAACACGATCCGCCCGTCGGGCTCCGCCACCGGCTCCGCCGGCCCGTCGGCCAGCAGGTGGAGGACGTCCTCCGGGGAGAGCGCGTCGCCCAGCCGCGCCCGCTCGATCAGCCCCTGCGCCACCGCCGTGGCGCGATCCACCGCCTCCGGCGGCCCGGACAGGGTGAGGATGTCCCCCCGGAGCGAGGCCCGCACGCCGAGCGCCCGCTGGAGTTCGAGCAGGTTGGCGTCGTTCACCCCCGCCAGGTACAGCGGGTCGGCGCCCTCGGCCATCAGGCGGTGGGTCACGGCATCGGTCATCGGGTCGGCGTCTCCCGTCGTTGCAGGTGCAGTTCGGCCAGGTCCTCGGGGGCCACCGGCGTGGGGGCGCCCTCGAAGAGGGCCCGGGCCGCGGTGGTCTTGGGGAACGCGATCACGTCGCGCAGGGAGCCCGCCCCCGCGAGCAGCATGGCGATCCGGTCGAAGCCCAGGGCGAACCCGCCGTGCGGCGGCGCGCCCGAGGCCAGGCCGTCGAGCAGGAACCCGAAGCGCCGGCGGATCTCGTCGGGCGCGAGGCCCAGCAGCTCGAAGATGCGCTGCTGCAGCGCCAGGTCGGTGATCCGGATGGAACCGCTCCCCAGCTCGTTGCCGTTGTAGACCGCGTCGTAGTGCAGGGCGCGGATGGCCTCGGGGTCGCGGTCGAGCCGGGCGACATCGTCCGGGTGGGGGGCGGTGAACGGGTGGTGGGCCGGCACCGGCGTCCCTCCCGCGGGGTCCCGCTCGAACAGGGGGAAGTCCACCACCCAGCAGAAGGCGTGGTCCCGCGCCGGGGTGATCGTCCCGGCCCGGGCCAGCGCGGCCCGCAGGGCGTGCAGCGCGGCCGAGGTCACCGGGTCGGGCCCCGCCACCGCGAGGAGCAGGTCGCCCTCCGCCCCCTCGAGCGCGGCGCAGGCGCCCGGGCCCAGCGCCTTGGTGCCCTGCCCCTCCCAGCTCCCCGCGCGACGCGCCCAGATGAGCCCCCCGGCGCCCGCGGTCTTCGCGGCGGCGCCCAGCGCATCCAGTTCGCGCCGGCTGGTGCCGCCCGCCCCGGGCACCAGGAACCCGCGTACCCGCCCCCCGTCGGCGATGGCGGCCGTCAGGAACGGGGCGGCGTCGGATTCCACCAGCGCGGTCAGGTCGCGCGCGGCCAACTCGTACCGCAGATCGGGCTTGTCGGTGCCGTAGCGTTCCATCGCGTCGCGCCACGCGAGCCGGGGAAACGGCCGGGGCACGGCGTGGCCGCCCTCGTCCCACAGCCGGACCAGCACCTCCTCCACCACCGCCATGACGTCGTCCGCGCCCACGAACGACGCCTCCAGGTCGATCTGGGTGAACTCGGGCTGCCGGTCGGCCCGGAGGTCCTCGTCGCGGAAGCAGCGGGCGATCTGGAAGTAGCGGTCGAACCCGGCCACCATCAGCAGCTGCTTGTAGATCTGCGGCGACTGCGGCAGGGCGTAGAACTCGCCCGGGTGGACCCGGCTGGGCACCAGGTAGTCCCGCGCGCCCTCGGGAGTGGGCTTGGTGAGGATCGGGGTCTCCAGCTCGAGGAACCCCAGGTCGCAGAGCGCCGCCCGGGCCCGCTGGAGCAGCCGGTGGCGGAGGATGAGGTTGGCCTGCAGCGGAGCGCGCCGCAGGTCGAGCACCCGGTGCCTGAGCCGGAGTTCCTCGGCCGCGAGCTCCTCGCCCTCCTTGAGCGCGACCGGTACCGCCGGGGTGCGGGCCGGCCCCACCACCTCCAGCCCGGTCACCTGCACCTCGACCTCGCGGGAGCGCATGTCGGGATCGCGGGCAGGCGCCGGGCGGAGCGCCACCGTCCCGCTCACCAGTACCACCGACTCGAGTCCCAGTCCGGCGGCCCGCTCCATCACCTCCGGCGGGGTCCAGCGCGGATCGAACGAGAGCTGCACGAGCCCGTCCCGGTCCCGCAGGTCCACGAACACCAGTCCCCCGAGGTCGCGGCGCCGGTGGACCCATCCGCCCAGCCGGACGGAGGCGCCCGCATGGTCCCTGGTGAGGGAGCCGCACCGGTGGGTTCGCAGCGCCGTCTGCATCTCGGGAAGTCCCTGTGGCTTGGTGAGTTGCGGCCTCTGGCAAAGGTAATACCCAGCCCGGCGCGGCGCCCCTCCCGCCGGGCCCGGACGTTACCTTTCCGCTCATGGTCCCGACCCCCCCGGATACCCTGCTCGACCTCACCCCCGACGAGGCGCGGACCCGGCTCCAGGCGTGGTGCGCCGCGGAGGGGCTTCCGTCGTACCGGGCGGGGCAACTCCACCGTCGGCTGTGGGTCACCCCGGTCGGCCGCTGGACCGAGGCCACCGAGCTGCCGAAACCGCTGCGGGCCAGGCTCGACGAGGCGTTCCCGCTCCCCCGCCTCGCCCTGGAGACCCTGCAGTCGTCGCGTGACGGGACCCGCAAGTACCTCTGGCGGCTGGACGACGGCGAGGCGATCGAGTCGGTGCTCATCCCCACCGGGGCCCGCCGCACCCTGTGCATCTCCTCCCAGGCCGGGTGCGCGCTGGGCTGTACCTTCTGCGCCACGGGCCGGATGGGGTTCCGGCGGCAGCTCGCCCCCTGGGAGATCGTGGCGCAGGTGCGGGAGATCGTGCTGGCCGATCCGGCGGACGCGCCCACCAACGTGGTGTTCATGGGGATGGGCGAGCCGCTGCTCAACTGGCCGGCGGTGGACCGCTCCCTCACCATCCTGAACCACCCGGACGGGTTCGGGATCGGGGCCCGCCACATCACCGTCTCCACCGTCGGCATCGTGCCGGCGATGGAGCAGCTGGCCCGACGCCCCGAGCAGTTCCGGCTCGCCATCTCGCTGCACGCTCCGACCTCCGCCGACCGGGCCGGGCTCATGCCGATCGAGCGCAAATACGACCTGGAGCAGGTGCTGACCGCGGCGGCCCGGTTCCCCCGCCGGGTCACCTTCGAGTACGTCATGATCGCCGGGGTGAACGACCGGGAGGAGGACGCCGACCGGCTCGCTGGGCTGGCCGGCCGGCTGGGCGCCCTGGTGAACCTCCTGCCGCTCCACCCCGGGGGCGACCCGGCGCTCCGGCCGACCCCGCCCGCCCGGCAGCGGGCCTTCGCCGACCGCCTGCGCGCGCGGGGCATCGAGGCGGTGGTGCGGCGCAGCCGGGGCCTCGACATCGACGCCGCCTGCGGCCAGCTGTTCGTGGCGATGGAGCGGAAGCGGGGCCGCCAGTCGGCCCCCGCTCCCTGAGTTCAGGCCACCCGGTCGCGCGGGGCCCGGCCCTCCAGCACCGCCCGGAGGTTCTCGACCGCCCGGCGGCCCATCGCCACCCGGGTCTCGACCGTCGCGCTCCCGAGGTGCGGCAGCAGGACCACGTGCTCCAGTTGCAGCAGGGCGGCCGTCACGGAGGGCTCCCGCTCGTACACGTCGAGCCCCGCGCCGGCCAGCTGCCCCTCGCGGAGCGCCCGCGCCAGCGCCGCCTCGTCCACCACGCTCCCCCGGGCCGTGTTGATCAGCACGGCGTCGGGACGCATGAGGGCCAGCCGCCGGGCGTCGATCAGGTGGCGGGTGTCTTCGGTCGCGGGGCAGTGCAGCGAGACGACGTCGGCCCGCACCAGCAGGTCGTCGAGGGTGTCGCAGCGTTCGATGCCCAGCTCGGCCAGGCGGGCGGCCTCGGGGGGCCGCGGGTCGTAGCCCAGGAGCCGCATGCCGAACCCGGCCCCCGCCCGGTGCGCCACCGCCTGGCCGATCCGGCCCAGCCCCACGATCCCCAGGGTCCGTCCGGTGACCCGCCGGCCCATCAGGTGGGTGGGCCGCCACCCGGTCCACTCGCCGGCCCGAAGCTGCCGCTCGCCCTCGCCCAGCCGGCGCAGGGTCATGAGCAGCAGCGCGAGGGCGAGGTCGGCGGTGCAGTCGGTGAGCACGTCGGGCGTGTTGGTCACGACCAGGCCCGCGGCGCGGGCGGCGTCGAGGTCCACGTGGTCCACCCCGACCCCGAAGCTGGCCAGCACCCGCGCCCGGATCGGGCGCACCCCCAGGACCGCCGCGTCGAACCGGTCGGTCACCGTGCCGACCACCGCGTCGGCGGACGCGAGCGCCTCGCGGAGTTCGTCGGCGGTGAGGGCCTCGTCGGAGGCGTTGAGTCGGGCGTCGAACGCCACGGACAGCTCCCGCTCCACCTCCTCGGGCAGTCGGCGGGTGACGCGCACCACGGGCCGGTCGTCGGGCATCCGGTAGATTCTCCTTCGTGCCAGGCGCCATGGACCACGACGCGGTGAGCCTGCTGCTCGCCTGCTACCGGGCCGGCGTGGCGGCCGCCCGCCCCGAGCCCGCCGTGCGCCGTACCCTGGGGGGCGTCGGCTTCCGGAGCCCCCCCTGGGTCCTGGCCATCGGGAAGGCGGCGGGCCCCATGGCCCGCGCCGCGCTGGAGACCCTGCCCGCCGTCGCGGGGGGGCTCGTGGTGGGACCGTCGGACGACCCGGTGCCGCCCCTCCCCTCGCTCGCCGGGGACCACCCGCTCCCTGGCCCCCACTCGACGGCCGCCGGCGCGGCGATCGGCGACCTCGTGCGGCGCATCCCGCCGGGGGCCGAGGTGCTGGTCCTGCTCTCGGGCGGCGCCACCAGCCTCATCGCGGCGCCGGCCGGCGACCTCTCCCCGGCGGACCTGCGGCACGCCTTCGAGGTGCTGCTGGGCTCCGGTCTGGATATCGCCGGGATGAACGCGGTCCGCAAGCGGCTGGCCCGCTGGGGGGGCGGGCGGCTGGCGGTGGCGCTGGGGCACACGCGCGTGGTGCAGCTGCTGGTGTCGGACGTCCCCGGCGACGACCCGGCCTCGATCGGGTCGGGGCCGTGCGTCCCCGAGCGGGCCACCACGCCGGCGGTGCTGGCCTCGCTCCGGGCCGGCGGTCACTGGGAGTCGCTCCCCGCGGGGGCGCGCCGTCATCTGGAGGCGATGGCGGAGGGCGACCCCGCCCTCGACCTCCCGCCCCCCGACCATGCCGCGCTGGCGGCCTGCGAGACGGCCATCATCGCCACCAACGCCGTGGCCCGCGAGGCGGCGGCCGCGGAGGCCGGGCGACTCGGGTGTGGCGTGCACCGCCAGGCGACACCGATCACGGGGGAGGCGGCGGCGGAGGGAGAACGCCTGGCCGGCCGGCTCCTCGCGGTCCCGCCGGGCCCCGATCCGACGGTGCTGGTGTGGGGGGGCGAGCCCACCGTGACGCTGGCGGGGGGACCGGGGGGCCGCGGCGGGCGGTGCCAGGAGCTGGCCCTGGCCGCGGCGCGCACCCTGCGTGGCCGGGGAAGCGGGGTCGCGCTGCTCGCCGCGGGGACCGACGGGCGCGACGGCCCGACGGATGCCGCCGGAGCGGTGGTGAACGGCGACACCTGGGAAGCGATCCGCGGGGCCGGTCGCGATCCGGGGCGGGCCCTGGCGCGCCACGATGCCTACCCCGCGCTCAAGGCGGCCGGCGCGCTGGTGCGGACCGGGCCCACCGGCACCAACGTGATGGACCTGGTGCTGGGCTGGGTGGCGCCGGTCTAGGGGCGGATCCCGTCGGGCGGCGAGAAGTCGCGGCCCAGCAGTACCGAGACGTCCACCCGGAGGAGGGTGTCCGGCCGCGACCCCACCCGGCCGATGCCGAGCGCCCGGGCGACGCGCTCACCGGCGTCCTCGTCGCCCCGCCGCACCAGCACCAGCGTGGTGTCGAGGGTGGTGTCCGCGGTGCCGAAGTGGATCACGTCCACGCCCCGCTCCCGCAGGAGCCGGGTCCCCAGCCGGGCCAGGCCACGCCGGTCGGTGGCGTTCAGCACCTCCACCACGACGCGGGACTCGTCGAGCAGGGGCTCGCGCTCGCCCGGGGCCGGCGCGGCGCGGCAGGCCCCCCCCAGGACGGCGAGGGCTACGACGGCGGCGAGCCGGTGAGGCTGTTCCAGAAGGTGGCCGTCGGTTCGAGGATGGGCCAGCCCGAGCGGACCAGGTGGGCGACCCGCCGCTGGGCCACGGCGAAGACCACGTCCTCGGGCGCCTCGGGGAACCAGCGCGCCAGGTGGGCCCGGCCTTCCGGGTCGAAGGTCCGTCCGGGCTCGAGGAAGTCGGCGCAGTACAGCACCCGTCCCACCATGTCCCACCCCACGTAGCCCAGCGAGTGGTAGCGGACCGCGTCGAGGACGCTCCGGTCGGTCTCGCCGTCGGCGGCGACCCGGGCGGCGGCGGCGGGCCCGTGCCGGAGCGCCGCCGGACCGTCGGCCTCGGTGGTGAGCGTGGCGAGCAGCTCGTCGGGGGCGTCCCGCAGGGCGTCGTGCAGCCAGACGGCCCGGAGCCAGCGGTCCCGCTCCGCATCCTCCAGGTCCAGCTCCTCGGCCCAGGTGAGCACGAGGTCGGCCACCCGCGCGGTGTGGGCCAGCCGTTCGGGGGTCATGCAGGCCCAGTCGGGCACGCTGGGCTGCAGCTCGGCGGGGAGGCCGCGGACCAGGTCGGCGAGGTCGGTCATCTCAGTCTCCAATCACGAACTGGCGGGCGATGCGTTGCAGGTCACCGGCCACGGTCGTCAGCTGGCCGATGGCGTCCTCCAGCTCGCGCTGGCCGCGCTGGGCGCTCTCGGCCTGGGTGGCGAGCAGCGCCGCTTCACCCACCGTCTGCTGGGACGCGTCGGCCACCTGGCGGATCTGCTCCGCCAGGCGCCGGGTCGTCTCCTCCTGCACGGCCGCCGATTCGGCGATGGTGCGGGCCTCGGAGCCGGCCTGGGCGGTCGCCTGGACGATCGCCTCCAGGGCCCGGACCGCGTCCGCGCTCACCCCGCCGACCCCCTTCACCAGCGACTGTCCCAGCTGCATCTGGGAGAGGATGGCGGACACGTCCGTCCCGATGTCGGTCACCAGGCCGGCGGCCTCGGTGGCGGTCTGGGCGGTCTGCACGCTGAGGTGGCGCACCTCGTCCGCCACCACCGCGAAGCCCTGCCCTTCCGCGCCCGCCCGGCCCGCCTCGATCGCGGCGTTCAGGGCGATGAGGTTGGTGGCTTCGGCGATCTCGCGGATCGAGCCGAAGAAGGTCGTGAGCCGCTCGGTGGCCCCGCCCAGGGCGCTCACCTGCTCGGCGTTCTCGGTGACGAACTGCTGCACCTGCTCCAGCCGGCGGATGGCGTCGGTGATGGCGATCCGGTGCCGGGCGGCCGCGGCCGCCGCGTCCTGGCTCACGGTGGCGGCGCGCGACCCGCCGGTGGCGGTGCTGGAGGAGAGCGCAGCGAGTGCGGCCGTGGTCTCCAGCCCGCGCCGGGCCACCTCCTCCTGGACGCCGGCCCGCTGGCGCAGGGCGTCGGACGCGCTGGCCAGGGCGCGTGCCCCGAGGCGGAGGTCTTCGCCGATCCGGGCCAGCGCCCGGATGAGTCCCTCGATCTGGTCCACCGTGTGGAGCAGGGGCCGGCGCAGTTCGGCCATGTGGACCGCCGCGACCACCTGGTTGGCGATGGCCGACGCCGCGGCCTGGTCCCGGTTCCGGTAGTAGCGCTCCTTGCGGTGTTCGAACTCCAGGGTCCCCAGCACCTCGTCGCCGCTGCGGAGGGGCTGCACCAGGAGGCTCAGGGTCCGCGCCGTCTCCATCCGGAGCGCGGGGTCCCGCCGGAGATTGGCGATCAGCCGGGGCTGTCCCTCGCGCATCACCGCGACCCGCACCGACTCGAGCCCCGGGTCGGGCGGCGGCCGGTCCCGGGCGCCGATCCGGCCCCGGTACAGCAGGAGCGACGGGCCGGCCTCCTGGCGCCGGTAGACCCGGAAGTCGCCCCAGTCGAGCAGCCGGTGGGCGAGCTGCTCGATCTGCTCCAGGGCGGTCTGCTGGCTGCCCGCCCGCGCCACCGCCCCCGCCAGCAGGTGGACGCGGTTCAGGTCCTCGGCCACGATGGCCTCCTCGATCAGGGTCCGCAGCAGGATGCCGCCGAACCCGACCGCGACGATCACCGCCAGCCATCCCACCGGGGTGAGGGCGCCCAGGGACCAGAGGATCACGACCAGGCCGCCGACGGTCAGCAGGTAGGCGACGATTTCCCAGCGCAGGATGAAGAGCCGCTCCTCGAGGTCGAGCTTGGCCCGCGCCAGCAGGCTGAAGTAGAACAGGCCGCGCGACACGAGGAAGTACGAGGCGACGAGCACCATCCCGGCGGGGAGCAGGTCGAGGCCCAGCGACTCGACCCCGGTGGCGCCGAGGGCCGACAGGTAGAACCCCGCGGCGGCGGCGAGGGCGATCGCCTCGCGGCCCGCGTTCACGATGGCGGCGCCGGGCGTCTTGCGGAGACGGAACACGTCGGCCACCAGCACGCCGGTCGCGGCCCCCGCGACCGCCACGGCCGGCGGGGCGATGAACAGCCCGACCAGGCCGGGGAGGCCATGCTGGCTCAGGTAGCTGTACTTGCTGAGCCGCACGGGGGCCGCCCGGAGGATGAGGGTGCCGGCCAGGATGGCCGCCAGGGTCGTGGGATGCTGGACCCAGCGGGCGTCCTGCATCAGGGAGAGGGCGATCACCAGGAGACCGCCGCTCGCCAGGACCTGGGCGTACCCGGTCAGCAGGCGGCCCAGGTCGCCGTGCCCGCGGGGCTCAGCTGAGATAGCTGCCAACCTGGAGGTCGTACCGGTCGGGGTTGGCCACCTTCACGACCGACCGGATGAAGGCTCCGGTCGCGTCCTGCTCGGCCAGGTCCACCAGGTCGCCGGGCGGCGGAATGGTCTGCCCGTTCACGTCCACCACCAGGCGCACCAGGGGCCGGTTCAGCAGCTCGGGGTTGGGGTTCGGGCCCGCCACCACGCCGACCTCGAAGGTGTCGAGAATGACACAGGTCCCGACCGGGTAGACGCCCAGCAGGTTGATGAGCGCCTTCACCACGATGCGGTCGTACCCCCGCTGCGGGTTGTTCCACATCTCGCGCAGCACCTCGTCCGGCTCGACGGGCACGGTCTGGTAGGCCCGCCGCGAGGTGGCGGCGTCGAACCCGTCGGCCACCGCCACGATCCGGGCGAAGATGCCGAGGCTGCGGGGGCGGATGTGGGCGGGGTACCCGGTCAGGTCCACCTTCATGTGGTGCTCGTGGGCGACCAGCACGGCGCGGTACGGGGTCTCGTCGTAGCCCCGCAGGCTGAACAGGCTCAGGGTCCCCTGCCAGGGGTGGGTCTGCAGCAGGTCCCACTCCTCGTTGCTGAGCCCGTCCGGCTTGTTGAGCACCTCGATCGGCAGCCGGGCCTTCCCGACGTCGTGCAGCAGCGCCGTGAGCCCCAGGTCGTAGAGCTGGGTCTTGGTCAGCCCCACCTTCCGGCCCAGCGCGACCGAGAAGATGCAGACGTTGACCGAGTGGACGAAGGTGTACTCGTCGTAGTCCCGGATGGTGGTGAGCCCCATGAGGGAGATCTGGTTGCTCAGCACCTGGTCCACGATCATCTGCACCGCGCGCTTGACCCGCTTGATGTTCGTGGTGCGCCCCATCCGCGCGCTGTTCACCACTTCCTTGGCCACCTCCACGCCCTGGGCGTAGGTGCGCTTGGCGATCTCGAGCGAGTCGCCCTCGCCCAGTTCGCCTTCGCCGGTGCCGCCCTGGAGCTCCAGGTTGGCGACCTTCGCGTCGGCCAGCCGGTCCACCAGGTCGAGGAAGCGGTCCTCCGGCTCCCCCTGACCGGACAGGTCCTGCATCACGCTCAGCAGGGCCTGCCACTCCCGCCGCTGGATGTCGGGGTGCACCGTGAGGTTCCCGATGTCGAAGGCCCGCAGCAGCCCCTGCACGTGGCTGAAGGACGCGTAGTTCTCCAGTTCCAGCCGGAGCCGCACGCCGTTGACGAAGATGAAGTCGCCGGCCACCCGGACCTCGATCACGCCCTCCGCCTGGAACAGCTCGCGGGCCGCGTGCTCCAGCTCGTCGAAGCTCCGCTGCACGGCCACGTTCTCCACCGGGTAGAGCCGCAGGCTGCGCAGCGCCGCGTACAGGTTGCCCAGGAAGGCGCGGCCCGCGTGCCGCAGGAAGCCGCCGTCGACGCCGGTCGTCGGTTCGGTCATCGGCCCCACTCCCGCAGGGTCGTGGTCGCGGCGTGTCGCACCGGGAGGTCCTTGTCGAGCGCCGCCCCCTCCAGCAGCGCCCGCGACTCCGGCGTGCGGATCTTGCCCAGGGCATAGACCACGCAGGTGCGCACCTCGGAGGGGGCCTTGCGGCGGAACAGGCCCTGGGGCTCGAGCAGGTCGCGCAGCACGGCCACCACGGGCTCGCCGCCCAGGGTCGCGTACGCCTCGAAGAAGTGGCGGCGCTCGGCCCGCTCGTAGGCGGCCCCGGTCTCCCCGGTCACCACCGCGTGCAGCCGCGAGAGCACCGCCTTGTAGTCCGCCGTCACCACCGCCTGGAGGGCCTTCGCCCGGACCGCCCGCTCGGGGTCGTCCACCATCGGCCCCACCGCCGCGAGGGCCCCGGGCGTCCCGAACCCCGCGAGGACCTCGACGGCCGCTTCCCGCACCCCGGCGTCGGGGTGCCGGGCCAGCTGGCCGAGGGTGGGGATGGCGGGCTGCAGCCGGATCCGGCCGGCCAGCCGGATGGCATCGGGGAGGGCCTCGGGGGAGAGCATCTGGAGGGCGTCGATGAGCTGGGTGGGGTGGGCCGTGGCGAGCCGCTGGGCCGCCCCCCCGATCATGGTCCGGATCGCGGCGGAACCGACCGTGGGCAGCCGATCCAGGATGGTGCTCAGCGCGGCGGGCCGCAGCTCGCGCAGCACTTCGCCCAGGGCGGTCTCGTCGGGCGTGGTCACGGCCTCGTCGAGGGCCTGCAGGAACTGCACGATCACCTCGGGCTGGCTGAGGCTCGCCTGGAACCCCTCGATCCGCCGGCGCAGCGCGGGGTCGAGCTCCACCAGCCGCTCGTTGACCGCCCGCAGTTCCCGCAGCAGCTCGGCCACCATCTCGAAGTCGCTCTTGGCCAGGAAGTTGGGGAAGACCGCCTCCAGGATCCCGAGAATCTCCTCCCGTACGGCCGGGTCCTTCACCAGCTCGAAGGTGTCGAGCACCGCCGCGAACGCCGCCGGACGCACGTCCCGCTCGTACTCCAGCGCCACCTGGCGCCGCAGCTCGGCGATCTCGACCTCGTCCAGGAAGTACAGGGTGGACTCGAACTCCTCGATGTCCACCATCCCCTCGGGCCGGGCCGCGGCCACCTCCGCCCGCACCGTCTCCGCGACCACGCTCGGGGCGTCGGCCTGCGGGGTGAGGGCCAGGGCCTGGGGGTCGTAGACCCAGGTGTCGGTGACCACCTCCGCGAACCGGTAGTCGAGGCCGGTGAAGTCCTGGGCCCAGAGCAGGGTGAGCAGGTCGTCGCTCGCGTCCGACGCCAGGTGCCGCGCCCGCGCCAGGCAGCCCAGGAACCGGACGATCTCCTCCTGCTCCACGCCCTTGCGGAGAACCAGGAACCGCATCCCGTCCTTGTACAGGGCCCAGGCGAAGCTCTCCCCGCGCTCGCCATGGTCGTAGACCACCTGCTCCTCCCACACCAGGCGGGTCTCGTCCACCATGAGGGTGAGATCGTCCAGCACCTCCCAGATGGGGGCGAACGACGCGCGCAGCGCGTGGTGGGCCTTCTCGAACATCGGGTTGTTGGGGAGGTACATCTGGAAGGCGCGGTACGCCTTGACCAGGGCGCGCACCATCTCCTCCACCGTCGAGGCGGGCAGGATGTCCGCACCGATGCTCATGCGAGGCGCCTCCCGGGCGTCACGGGTCCGTGGGTCGGTGTCGAGGAGGGAACGGGTCCGATCTGCAACCTAATAGCGCAACGCCATGCCGCACACCGCGTTGCCCGGGGGGTTGCCGTTCGGCCCGTCTTCGGGTATCGTTGTTCGGGTTCTCTTCGGCACGGAGCGCATGCCCCTCACCAAACGCCAGCGGGAAATCCTCGATTTCCTCGAGCAGTACATCGCCGACCGGGGGTACGCCCCCAGCTTCGAGGAAATCGCCCAGCATTTTCGGTTCCAGTCGCTCGCCACGGTGCACGAGCACCTCTCGAACCTGGAGCGGAAGGGGTACATCCGCCGCTCCTACAACGAGAGCCGCTCGGTCGAGATCGTCCCGCCCCGGGGCACCGCCGGCGCCACCGAGGTGCCCCTGCTGGGCAAGGTCGCGGCCGGCCTCCCGATCGAGGCCCTCATGCACGAGGAGACCCTCGCCGTCCCCGACGGGATGCTCCCGCCCCGGGGCGGGCCCAACTACGCCCTGCGGGTCGTGGGCGACTCGATGGTGGAAGACCACATCGAGGACGGCGACTACGTGGTGGTGCACGGGCGCCAGACGGCGGAGAACGGCGAGATGGTCATCGCCCTGGTGAACGGGTCCGAGGCCACCGTCAAGCGCTTCTACCGCGAGCCGGGGGGCTGGCTTCGGCTGCAGCCCGGCAACGAGGCGATGCCGCCGCTCCGCTTCCGGGAAAACGAGGTGCTCATCCAGGGCGTCGTGGTGGGGGTCATCCGCCGCTACTGAGGTCCGCCTAGCTCCAAGCAATACAACGAGTTCCGGCTTGTCGCCCCCGTCGCGCGGGGCTAGATTCCCGCGCGATGGAGCTGACGGTGCTGGCACGCCTTCACTTCGACGGCGCAGGCTTCGCCGGCTGGCAGCGTCAGTCGTCGGGCCGGACCGTGCAGGGGGAGGTCGAGGCCGTGCTCGCCAGGCTCTGTGGCCGCCCCATCCGGGCCCACGCCGCGGGCCGCACCGATGCCGGGGTCCACGCGCTGGGGATGGCGGTGAGTGCCGTCGTCCCCGCCCGCTGGACCCCGGCGGCGCTGGCGAAAGCCCTCAATGCCCTGCTCCCCCCCGACTGCTGGGTGGAAGAGGTGGTGGCCGCCCGCCCGGGGTTCCACGCGCGGAAGTGCGCCAGCGGCCGGGCGTACGAGTACCGGATCGGCACCGATCCGGCCTCGCGATCGCCCTTCCGGAGTCCCTTCGAGTGGGCCCTGGCGCGCGAGCTCGACCTCGACCGGCTGGTGCGGGCCGCCGCGCGCCTCCCCGGCCGCCACCGGTTCGACCGGCTGGCGGTGCAGACCGCGCGGCGGGCCCACGCCCGCTGCGAGATCCGGCTGGCCCGGTGGACCCAGCGCAGCGACCGCCGGGGCGTCCGGTTCGAGGTGGCGGCCGACCGCTTCCTGCATCACATGGTCCGCATGCTGGTGGGCACCATGGCGGACATCGCCCTGCACCGGCGCCCCGAGGAGGACCTGGACCGGCTGCTCGGCCTGGACGACGGGGTGCGGGCCAGTCCTCCGGCGCCCCCGGAGGGGCTTTATTTCGTGCGGGCGGAGTACCCCGCCCACTGGTTCGACGCCGCGGACGACTGCCCATGACCCATGCCGGCCTCCTGAGCGCCCTCGCCGCCCTGCTCGCGCTGGCCGCCTGCCGGCCCGCGGAGACGCGGAGCCTGGTGGCCGACGCGCGGGCCGACCAGGCCGCCCCGCCGCCGGCCCGGCCCGCCCCCGACCCGGTGACCGCCTCGCGCCGCACGGCCATCGTCGAGGCGACGGCCCGGGTGGCCCCCTCGGTGGTCTCCATCCACGTCACCTCGCGCCGGCGGGTCCAGTCGCAGCTGGCCCCCTGGGACTTCTTC
>JBFILX010000028.1:0-16725 GCA_041612035.1 Gemmatimonadales bacterium
CACTACAACCTGTCGCTGCTGTACCAGAAGACCGGCCACAAGCTGGCCGCGATGGTCCACCTGAAGCGCTATCGGGAACTGATCGGCCGGAACTGACCCGCGGCGTCAGGTGCCGAAGACCTTGTCGAGCCCCATCCGCTCCATCAGCCCGGGGTCCTCGCCCGTGGGGGGCTTCTCCTTGATCTCCAGCTCGGACATGAACAGCTGGCCCTGCACCACGACCAGCAGGCCGTTGGGCGGAGCCGCGCTCCGACGGTGCCGCTTGTGGGAGGAGGAGCTGAGCACTTCGCGGCATTCGATCTCGACCTGGGTCCCGGGAGGGACGATCACCTCCAGCCCGCCAAGGGTGACCGACGCGTCGATCTCGACCGTGTCCCCGACGAAGGAGGCGTCCCGGAAGTCGAGCACCAGTTTGCCCAGCACGACCAGGACCTTGATCTCGTCGGGGACGTTCCAGGGACCCGCCCGGGTGGTGGACCCGAGCACCGCGGGAATCCGGATCGACACCGGCGCCGGGTCGGACCCGGCCGCCAGGTCTTCGGGCCCCGCGGGGGCCAGGAAGCCCGGGGCGTCGTGGTCGAGGTCGGCCATGATCGCCTCCACCGCCGCCACGCTGGGAGCCTCCAGCACCAGCGCGTAGCGCTCCTCGAAGGCGTGCGGCGACAGGAGGCCGTCCACCTGGGCCTGGCAGAGTCTGGTGACCGCCTCGCGGCGGGCCCGGTCGAGTTCGTCCACGCGCGTCATCCCCCCGATGGCCCCAAGCAGGCCCGGTCGGTGCCCGGTGTCAACGGCGGGCCGGCGCGGCCACCCGCAGGGCGGCCGCATCGACCTCGAAGGTCACCGGCGTCGTGCCGGCGTTCTCGCCGTCCACGACGACGGGCACCGGGCGGTCGGTTTCGATCCGGAGGGCGCCGCCCGAGACGGTCTCCACCTCGGGGAACCCGACGTGGCGTCCCGAGAAGGCCGTCGGGAAGATCCTGAGGAGGCGCCACCGGGAGGCGTCCCGCACCAGGCAGGCGTCGAGCCGCCCGTCGTCCGGGCTCGAATCGGGGGCGATCCGGACCCCCCCGCCGTACCGCCCCGTGTTGCTCACCGCCGCCAGGAGGTAGCGTCCCTCCCGCGTCTCCCCGTCCGCGGCGATCCGCATGACCGGGGCGCGCCAGGTGAAGATGTGCGCCAGCACGCCGAGGCTGTAGCTCATCCCGCCCGCGAACCGGAGCGGAGCGTGCCCGGCCCGCTCCGACACGTGGGCGTCGAACCCGACCCCCACGACGGTGCAGAACCGGCGCCCGTTGACCGCCCCCAGGTCGATGGTGCGTTCCGAACCTGACAGGATCAGGGCCAGCGCCCCGTCGGGGTCGCTCGGCACCCCCAGGGCCCCGGCCAGGTCGTTGCCCCGGCCGCCGGGCAGGATGCCGAGGAGGGCGCCGGTGTGGGCCAGGGCACCCGCCACCTCGCCGATGGTGCCGTCGCCGCCGCACGCCACCACCCGGCCCGCCCCGGCCCGCACCGCGGCCGCGGCCAGCTCGGCGGCGTGGCCGGGCCCCCGGGTCACCTCCAGCGAGGCCGGGGTGCCGGCGGCCTCCAGCCGGCGCACCGCCCGGAGCGCGAGGGCCCGGGCCCGGCCTCGACCCGCGGCCGGGTTCGCGATGACCAGGGTCGTCCGACTCACGCGGGCGGGATCGGGTCCCGGGTGACGACGTCCCAGTACGAGCGGTAGCCGTCGGCCAGGCCCGCCACGAAGGCGTCCATGGTCTGCACGACCTGGGTGCTGTTGTGTCCCGGGCGGGCGAACGGGTGGGTCCGGCCCCGCTCGAACCAGCTGCGGATGATCACGCTCCGGGCGTAGCGCGGCAGCCGTTCCACCGTCCCGGCGTAGCGTTCGAAGCGACCCGTGCCGAACAGGTAGAACTCCACGTTGGAGGCGTACAGCACCGAGATCACGAGTCCGCGCGCCCGGGCATCGTCGCCGATCGCGGCCAGGGCATGGGGCCCCGACAGGTCCCCCACCACCGGCACCACCCGGTCGGCCGCCTGGAGGTCGCGCAGGAACCGGTAGTCGTCCTCCCGCACCAGGTAGTGTCCGGGCCGGCCCTCGAGGTCGCGGGCCAGCATCAGCTCCCGGTAGGTCGGATAGCCCGGACGGGGCCCCCGGCCCTGGCTGGTGAACCGCAGGTCGAGCCCCGCCGCCATGAACGCCCGGTGGAACCGCTCGATCGTCTGGTAGTCGGCCGGCCCGAGCGCCAGCCCGAACCGGGCTACCCGCTGCAGCACCCGGGTCGAGGCCCGACGGCGGTCGGCCGGCGGGGCGGCATCCAGCCACGCGACCAGGTCCTCGATCGGTCGGCGGTCCCAGCGCGCCGCGTCGGCCGGCGGAGCCCGGCCGAACAGCAGTCCCAGGTACTCGACCCGGGTCGGCGCCTCAACGAAGGCGGCCTTGAACAGGAGGTGGAGAAGGAGGTTGTCCCGGCGGATGTCCACCAGGTAGGCGACCTCGGGCCGCACGACGGCCATGTAGGAGAAGTTCTGGTCGGGCCCGACGCCCACGTAGGCGCCGCCCCGCACCCCGAGCCGCCGGAGGCCGCCCAGCGCGTGCAGGTAGGACGATTCGTTGGAGATCAGGTTGTCGGTGTCGAAGTACCCGCCGGGCTCGGACAGCCGCTCGATGAGCGCGCCGAACGACGCGGGCGCGGCCACCGCCGTCGCGCGCTGCGCGAGCGCCGCCGCCGGCAGGGCGGCGAACAGCGCGAGCCCGAGCAGCCAGGTGGCCGCCCGCCGGGCCACGGGCTCAGCCGGTCGGCGCACCCGCCGATGCCTCCTCGGGCCGCGGTGCGAAGGTGAACCCCATCTCCTCCAGCAGCATGGTGCCCCCGGTCTCGTGCCCGCCCCGGACCAGACAGCGGGTGAGGACGAGGCGGTCACGGGCCCGGGTCATTCCGACGTAGAGCAGGCGTCTCGCTTCCGGGAACTCGTCGTGCCGGTTGTCCCGTATCGCCCGCCAGCCCGGGATCTGGTGATCCTCCACGCCGACGATGTACACGCGGGAGAACTCCAGGCCCTTGGTGGCGTGCAGGGTGAGGAGGCTGAGCGCGTCGGCCTCCGCCTCGGGACCGTCGTGCGACGACAGCGCCACCAGCTCGAGCGCGCGCGCCACTCCCTCCTCCACGGGGAGGTGGGCCAGGGGTTCGAGCAGGCGGCGCAGCCGCAGGACCGAGCTGGGATAGCGATCCGCCGCGGACCCCTTCCGCTCCCGGAGTTTCCGCATCAGGGCCTGCCCCCCCAGCCGCTCCACGACCTCGTCGAGGGTCGGGGCGTCGTCCGGACGGGCCGCATCGTAGCGCTCCAGGCAGTCGCTGTACCGACCCAGGGTGTAGATCCGCGCGATCTCGGCCAGCAGCTGCTCCTCCTCGGTGCGCTCGCCCCGCTCCAGCACCAGGGCGAGGCCGAGCCAGTCGAGACCGGACGCGAACGCGGTCCGGCGGTGGAAGGCCGCCCGGCCCGCCACGAGCCCGCGCAGGACATGAGCCAGGGTGAGCGCGTCGTCCAGGGCGTGATGCACCCTGCCGGTGTCCACGCCGAAGTGGGCGGCCAGATCGGCCAGGCGACGCCGAGTCGAGACCACCTGCGCGAGCGGCAGCGTATCGAAGGTGCGGGAGTTCCATTCCCGGTCACCCGCGGCGCGTACGTGCCGGTGGAGCACCGGCACGTCGAACTCCCGCCCGTTGTGGGCCACCAGGAGGTCCTCGCCCAGGAACTCGCGGAACGCGGGCCAGATCTCGGCAAAGGCAGGCTGTCCCGCCACGTCGGCATCGCCGTAGCCGTGTATGCCGGTCGCCTCGGGCGGGATCGGCACCCCGGGATCGACGAGGGCATGGAACCGATCCACCACCTCGCCCCCCCGCACACGGACGGCCCCGAGCTCCACGATGGCGCACGAGTCCGTGTCGGTGCCCGTGGTCTCGACGTCGAAGGTCACGCAGTCGTCGAGCCGGAGCCCGGAGCGCGCCGCGGTGAGGCGCTGAAGTGCCTTGAAGAGCCGGAACGGGATGCCGGGGGCCCGGGCGTCGAGCACCAGGTCGTCGGGCCCCGCGGCACCGGGGCGGTCAGCCAGGTGGTGCGCGAGCCCGGCGGCGCCCAGCATTCCCCGCAGGGCCACGTCGAGCCCGCCGGCGGCCGTGAGGTGGATCGCCCCGCCGCTCGCCTGCAGGCCGACGAGCGCATCGGCCAGTTCGCGGGCGGCCGGGAGGTCCTCGGGGTCGGACAGCCTGTCGGCCTCGTCCTCGAACCGGGTCCGGTGTTCCGAGGGGCGCTGCTCCAGCAGCGCGTCGACGAAGTCGCCCAGGGTATCGGCGGCCCTCGCCATCGCCGGGATGTTGGCCAAGTAGCGGTAGAGGCGACGGGCCTGGCGGCCGTCGGCGTCGGGGACGCTCTGGTCCTTCCCGTAGGCGCGGAGCGCCCGCACCAGCGGCATCCCGGGGTAGCCGACCCGCAGCGCCTCCAGGACGTGGTCCTGCAGGAACCACCGGGCGAGCAGTTCCACCGGGGTCCGGTCGGAGGGGTCCCGCGCCAGATGGAACGCGGCGAAGACGGGCTGGGCGATCGGGTCGTCGCGGATGGCGCGGCCGCGCGCCGTCCGTACCGGCACCCCGGCCTGCAGCAGCTCGCCTTCCAGCACCTCGGCGATCCAGTGGGCCCGGACCAGCACCGCGTAGTCCCGCCAGGCCGGTCCGTCCGCCGCCCGATCGGCCACCAGGTCCTCGATCAGCCAGCGGGCTTCGTCCCGATCGGTGTCGAAGCTCAGCGCGGCGACCGGAACGTCGGACTCGCGCGGGGCGGTGAGCTCCTTCTCGAACAGCGTGGGGTTCGCCCGCAGAAGCCGGCGGGCCGTCTCGAAGATCGCCCGGGTATTCCGGTGGTTGGTCTCCAGTACCACCGGGGCCGTGATCCCGAAGTCCCTGGCGAACCGGTCGAGGATGCCCGGGTCCGCCCCGGCCCAGCCGTAGATGGACTGCTCGTCGTCGCCCACCGCGAACAGGTGCCGGTGGCGCTCCGCCAGTCGGGCGACGATGGCGTACTGGGTCGGGGTCAGGTCCTGGAACTCGTCCACCAGCACGGCGTCCCACCGTTCCAGCACGTCGTCCCGGACGTCGGCGTGGGTCTCCAGGAGGGTGGCGGTGTGGAGGATGAGGTCGTCGAAATCGACGAGGTTGTGGCGCCGGAGCTGGCGGCGGAACTCGGAGAAGAGCCGCTCGTCCCGGGGCTCGAGAGCCGCCCCCTGGTGACGCGCGGCATCGAACCGCCGGAGCACCCCCGCCAGCTCCTGCTCCCGGACCCGGAGCCGCCGCAGCAGGGCCCGGGCGTACTCGTCGTCGGCCACCCCGAACCCGGGCCGGAGTCCCGCCGGCTCCGGAAACTCGCGCAGGAGCCGCAGGCAGAGCGCGTGCAGGGTGCCGCGGGTCACCCCCGCGCGGCCGGGACCGCCTTCGGCCAGCCGGTGGGAGATCTCGTCCGCGGCCTTGTTGGTGAAGGTGACGGCGAGGATCCGCTCGGGGACCAGCGCGTGATGATCAATGAGCCGTTCGATCCGGCCGATGAGACAGAAGGTCTTCCCGGCCCCGGGGCCGGCGACCACGAGGACGGGGCCGAGGGAGGCCTCGATCGCCTCGCGCTGGCGCGGGGTCGGCGTGAAGCTCACCGGCCCCCGGATCCGTCGGGCCCGGTGGTCCGCCGTGGCGGCAGGACGTACGCCGACACCAGGCTCTGGTGGCCGTCCGGACCGATGGCGGCGACCCCGAACACGTAGTCGTCGATGGACAGGTTCGGGAACGCGGCTTCGGTCACCGGGCCAACCAGGCGCTCCTGCTCCCAGTCCGCCGCCCAGGCCTGCCGCCACACCACCCGGTAGCCCACCGCCCCGGGGGACGGTTCCCAGCGCAGGGTGGCGTCGTAGCCCGTCCGGCCCCGGCCCAGCATCGGCCCGCTGCGTCCGTTCACCATGGGCGCGGGCGGCGCCAGGCCCAGCGAGGCCATGGCGGCGACGTTCACCCGGGCGGTGCGCGCCAGGTACTCGGGCACCACCCCTTCCGGAGTGTCGTCCACCGTGTGCTGCCGCGCGTAGTTCTCCATCGCCTCGCTGAACCGCACCGCCGCGAAGCCCTGCTGGTCGAAGGGGGTGTGGTCGCCGCCCCGCCCGAACCGGTCGTAGCGGGCCACCAGGCGGACCTGGTGGGACGGCACGTAGCGCGCCCCGACGTCGCGGATGTAGCGGGCCAGCTGCCGGGAGCGGGAGTCCTCTGGCCCGTCGGAAAAGACCCGGACCGTCCGGGAGTCGCTGAGCCCGTTCCCCGCGGTCGTTCCGCCCACGATGTCGTTGTTCAGCACGGCGTCGATGGCCCACCCTTCGGCGACCGCCTTCGCGGCGTGGCGCGTGGCGCCGACCAGCCCCTGCTCCTCGCCCGCGAAGGCGATGAAGACGAGGGTGGCGTCGAAGCTGAGCCCGCTCCCGGCGATCACCCGCGCCAGCTCCAGCACCACCGCGGTGCCGCTGCCGTCGTCGTTGGCCCCGGGGGCCGGAAGGTCGCCGGCCGACCAGTCGAAGCCCGCTCCGCCCGCGGGCCGGGCCACGGTGTCGTAGTGCCCGCTCAGGTAGATCCGCCGGGCGGTGCGACCGGGCAGGACCGCCACCACGTTGCGCAGCTCGACCGGGCGGGTGATCCGGCCCCCGGCAGGAATGGCGTGGGTGTCGTAGCTCACCTGCAGCCGCGGGCTGGCCCTTCGGAACTCGTCGTGGATCCAGCGCCGGGCGGCGCCGATCCCCCGGGTGGCGGACACCGTGTCCGACAGGGTATGCCGGGTCTCGAACGCGGCCAGGGTGCGGACGATGCGGTCGAGCCGCTCCGGCGACACGCTGTCCACCAGCGCCGCGATGCGCGGGTCCACCGCCTGGGCGGCGGCCGGATCGGGGCCGGAGGGCGGGGCGACGAGCAGCAGGAACACGGCGGCGAGCGGCAGGCGGGTCATGTATCCCTCGGGTCGGGAGTGTCGCCCGCAAGGTACGGGGCCCGATCCGGCCCGGGCAACGGGACCACCCGCCCTTGCCAGCAGGCCCGCGACCGGGGACGTTTTCCCGTACCCAGGAGCGTCATGCGCATAGCCGTCGGGATGAGCGGGTACGCCTACAGGGAATGGAAGGGGTCCTTCTACCCGGAGGATCTCCCGGCCGACGACATGTTGTCGCACTACGCCACCCGGTTCCCCACGGTCGAGATCAACAACACCTTCTACCGGATGCCGTCGGAAAAGGTCATCCTGGACTGGGCCCGGCAGGTGCCGGAGGACTTCGTCTTCGCCATCAAGGCCTCGCGCCGGATCACCCACAACCACCGGCTGGCGGACGTGGGGAGCATGCTCGAGTACCTGGTCCGGAACGTCTCCGCGCTGGGCACCAGGCGAGGGCCCCTGCTCTTCCAGCTCCCCCCCACCATGAAGAAGGACTCGGCCCGGCTGGCCGCGTTCCTGAAGCTGCTCCCGCCCGGGTGGCGGGTGGCGCTGGAGTGCCGGCACCCCTCCTGGCACGACGACGAGGTGCTGGAGCTGCTCCGGGACCACGGCGTAGCGCTGGTCGCCGCCGAGCAGGACGACGCCGAGGCCACCCTGGCGGCCACCGCCGACTGGGGATACGTACGGCTCCACCGGGCCGGCTACACCGAAACGGACCTGCGCGGATGGGCGGCCCGGCTTCGCGAACAGCCGTGGAGCGAGTGCCTGGTCTACTTCAAGCACGAAGAGGACGTGGCGGGCCCCGCCGTGGCGGAGGCGTTCGCCGGGCTGGCGGCCTGACCGATGAGCGCGCCGCGTCCCTCCCCCGCTCCGCCGGTGGCCATGACGCCCTGGCACCGGATCGGGCCCCGGGTGCCTCGGCGCGGCAACCGGTTCACCCGGTGGCTGGGCCGCCGCGGGCTCGCCCTGGCCGGCTGGCGTGTGACGGGCGAGTTCCCCGACCTGTCCAAGTGCGTGATCGCGGTGGCGCCGCACACCTCCAACTGGGACTTCATGGTCGGGATGGGCGCCATGTACGCCATGGGATTCCGGGTCTCCTTCTTCGGCAAGGACACCCTCTTCCGGCCCCCGCTCGGCTGGTTCATGCGGTGGCTGGGCGGCGAGCCGGTCGACCGGCGCTCGTCCCACGGCGTGGTGGAGCAGACGGTACAGGCGATCCGCGCGGCGCAGGCCATGATCCTGGTGATCGCCCCCGAGGGCACCCGCAAGCGGGTGACGAACTGGCGCACGGGGTTCTATCACGTGGCCCACGGGGCGGGCCTTCCCATCGTCCCGGCGGCCTTCGACTACCGGCGCCGCGAAGTGCGGCTGGAGCCGCTCATCTGGACCACCGGGGACGTGGAGGGCGACCTGGCCCGGCTCCAGGCGGTCTTCCGGCGCGCCACCGGCAAGCGACCCGACCAGTTCGCCACCGCGGCCGACGGTTCCTGAGGCCAGGGCCTTCGCGGGTGCCGGTTCGGGAGGCCGCGGTTATCTTACGCGCCGGTTTCCGGACGGCCGCGGGCCGTCCCCGGGTGCGACACCAGCAAGGAAGTGCGGCATGAAGGCCAGTGATGTCCGGCGCGGCAACGTCATTTACGTGGACGGAGCGCCCTGCCGGGTGATGGAATACCAGCACCGGACCCCGGGGAACCTCCGGGCGTTCGTGCAGATCCGGATGCGGAACCTGAACACCGGCAACACCTTCGAGCAGCGGTTCAGCGCGACCGAGACGATCGACGAGGCGCGGCTGGACACCAAGGAGCTGCAGGTGATGTACCGGGATGCGCAGGGCGTGCACGTGATGGACGCCGCGACCTACGATCAGTACACGCTCGACGACGAACTGGTGGGCGACGCCAAGGACTGGCTGGACTCGGGCACCACGTTCCTGGCGGAGTGGCTGGAAGGGAAGCCCATGGCGATCCAGCTGCCCTCGGTGGTCGAGGTGGAGATCGTGGAGACCGCTCCGGTGATGAAGACCGCCACCAAGACCGCGTCCAGCAAGCCGGCCCGACTGAGCAACGGCGTCACGGTGCAGGTGCCCGAGTTCCTCGGCACCGGGGAACGGATCCGGGTGAACCCCACCACGGGGGAGTACCTGGAGCGGGCGAAGTAGCCCACCGCCCTCCGGGGAGGCAGGAGGGGCCGGGCCCGAGGGGTCCGGCCCCTTTCCGTGGTCAGGAGAGCAGGACCCGGCAGTCCACCGCCACGGCCCCGTCCTCGAAGGCCAGCACCGGGTTGGCGTCGAGCTCCGCGATCTCGGGGAAGTCCACGGCCAGCTGGGACAGCCGGAGCAGGATGTCCTCCAGGGCGGTGCGATCCACGGGCGGGGCCCCGCGGATCCCCTCCAGCATCCTGGCGCCCCGGATTCCCTGCAGCATGTCGCGGGCGTCCAGCCGGGTGAGCGGCGCGATGCGGAACACCACGTCCCCCAGCACCTCCACCAGCACGCCTCCCAGCCCGAAGCCGAGCAGCGCCCCGAAGCTCGGGTCCCGGCTGAGCCCGAGCAGCAGCTCGCGGCCGCCCCGGACGTGGCGCTGCACCAGCATCCCGTCGAGCACGGCATCGGGATGGGCGCGCCGGGCGCCCTCCTCGATGGCGCTCCAGGCGGCGCGCACGGCCTCGGCGTCGCGGAGGTCGGTCCGGACCCCCCCGACTTCCGTCTTGTGGACGATGGCCTGGGCCACGACCTTGAGCACCACCGGGAACCCCGTCTCCTCGGCCAGACGAACCGCTTCGTCCGCCGATCGGGCCAGCGGCGCCCGCGCGGCCGGGATGCCGTACGCATCGAGCAGGTCCAGGGCCTCCGTCTCGGCCAGCCGGGTCCGCCCCGCGGCCTGCGCCGCGTCGATGAGCCGGCGGGCCGCGTCGCGGTCCACGGGGAACTCCTCCAGCATCCCCACGGGCCGCTCCTGCCACTCCCGGTAGCGGCAGAGGGCGGCGAGCGCCCGGGCCGCCGATTCCGGGAAGATGTAGGCCGGGATCCCCACCTCGTGCAGCTCCGCCTTCCCCTGGGGCAGCCCGTCATGTCCCATCAGCACCGCCAGCACCGGCTTGGCCGCGTGCCGCACCGCCACGGAGGCGATGGCATCGGTCACGTCGGCCTGCCGCACGCCAAGGGGAGGCACGAAGATGGCGAGTGCGCTGTCCACCTCGGGGTCACTCAGCAGCGCATCAAGCGCGGTGCGGTATCCCTGCGGGGTGGCGGAAGCGATCATGTCGAGCGGGTTCCGGATGGAGGCTTCCGGCGGAAAGAGCGGCCGGAGCCGGTTCACGGTCGTGGTCGAGAGGTCGGGCATCAGCAGCCCGTTGGGCTCCAGGGCGTCAGCCGCCAGGATGCCGGGGCCGCCCGCGTTGGTGAGCACGGCGGTGCGTCGACTCCGGGGCGAGGCGGTGGAGGAGAACGCCATGGCGAGGTCGAACAGCTCCTCCACGGAGGAAGCCCGCAGCACGCCCGCCTGGGTGACCATCGCATCCACGGCCACGTCGCTGGCGGCCAGGGCCCCGGTGTGGGAACTGGCCGCGCGTGCCCCGGCCCGGCTGCGACCCGACTTGACGACGATGATCGGCTTCTTGCGGGTGACCCGGGAGGCGATGTCGAGGAACTTGACCGGGTTCCCGAAGTTCTCGACGTACATGAGGATCGCGCCGATCGTCGGATCGTCCTCCCACTCCAGCAGGAGGTCGTTGCCGCTCACGTCGGCCTTGTTCCCCACCGAGACGAACTGCGCGATCCCGATCCCGTACTCCCGCGCGTAGTCGAGCACGCTCAGCCCCATGGCGCCCGACTGCGACACGAACGCCACCCGCCCGTAGGGGGGGAGGCGGGGCGCGAAGGTGGCGTTCATCCGGACCTCCGGCGCGCCGTTCAGCACCCCCATGCAGTTGGGCCCGACCATCCGGACCCCGTGCGCCCGCACCAGGTCCCGGAGCTCCCGCTCCCGCTCCACCCCCTCGCCCCCGACCTCGCGGAACCCGGCGGAGATCACCACCAGCCCGCCCACCCCCGCGGCGATGCAGTGGCCGGTCACGTCGAGCACGAACTCCTTGGGCACCACGATCACCGCGAGGTCCACCGGCTCCGGCACCGACCCGATGTCCGGGTAGCTCCGCATGGAGCAGATGGCGGTGGCCTTGGGATTGACCGGGTAGACGCAGCCGGTGTAGCCGCCCCGCGCCAGGCTGGCCACGGTCTCGTGCCCGATGGTCCCGGGGGTGCGCGAGGCGCCGATGACCGCGATGGAGCGGGGCCGGAGGATCGGATCCAGCGTGCCCGGGCCGGTCATGCGTAGACCGGATAGACCGGCTCGTACATCCGCTCGCCCACCCAGGCGGTGAGGTCCGGGCCCGTCTCCTTGCGGGCCAGGCCCTCCTCCTGCGCCACCCGGATCACCGCCGCCGCGATCCGCGAGGAGACGGCCCGGATCTCCCCGATCGGCGGCAGCAGGCTGCCCGCCGCCAGGGCCTCGTCCGGCACCGCCGACGCCAGCTCCGCGGCGGCGGCGTGGAACATGGAATCGGGCACCCGGCTGGCCCCGGCCAGCACCACGCCCAGACCGAGCCCGGGGAAGATGAAGGCGTTGTTGGCCTGGCTCGGCACGAACCGGCGACCGTCGAGGGTGACCGGGTCGAACGGGCTGCCGCTGGCGAACAGGGCCCGGCCCTCCGTGAACCGGTATGCCTGCTCCGCCGTGCACTCCGCCTTGCTGGTCGGGTTGGACAGCGCGAAGACGACCGGGCGCTCGTGGGCCGCCGCCATCTTTCGCAGGATCCCCTCGGTGAACGCGCCGGCCTGGGTGGACAGGCCGATGAGCATGCTGGGCTGGAGGTCGTCCACGACCGAGGCCAGGTCGGGGAGGTGGGCGTGGTCGTGCGCATAGGGCCGCTTGTGGCCGCGCACGTCGCTCCGCGAGCCCACCACGAGCCCCTTCGAATCCACCATCCAGATCCGGCCACGGGCCTCCGCCTCGCCGAGGCCCTGCCGCTGCATGGCGGAGGCGATCAGCCCGGCCACCCCGGCGGCCGAGGCGCCGGCGCCGTGGAACACGATCCGGTGCTCCGGCAGCGGACGGCCCGTGGCGCGGCAGGCCGAGAGGACGGCGGACAGCGTCACCGCGGCGGTCCCCTGGATGTCGTCGTTGAAGGTGCAGAGGCGATCGCGGTAGCGGTCCAGCAGGCCGATCGCGTTGTCGGTCGCGAAGTCCTCCCACTGGAGCAGCACGCCCGGGAAGGTCTCGTCCACCGCGGTCACGAACTCCTCGATGAACGCGTCGTATTCGGCCCCGCGCACCCGTTGCTGGTAGAGACCGGTGTACAGCGGGTCGCCCAGGAGCGACTCGTTCTCGGTCCCGACGTCGAGGGTGATGGGGAGGGTGCGGACCGGGTGCACCCCGGCGCACGCGGTGTAGAGCGCGAGCTTGCCGATGGGGATGCCCATCCCGTGCGCCCCGAGGTCGCCCAGGCCGAGGATCCGTTCCCCGTCGGTCACCACGATCACCGACACCTCCTGCTCGGGCCAGTTCCGGAGCACCTCGCGGATGCGGCCCCGGTCGCGGATCGACAGGTAGAGGCCGCGGGACCGCCGGAAGATGTGCCCGAATTTCCGGCAGGCCTCGCCCACCGTCGGGGTGTAGATCACGGGCATCATCGCCGCCAGGTGGTCGAGCACCAGGCGGTAGAACAGCGTCTCGTTCCGGTCCTGCAGGGAGACGAGGAAGATGTACTTCTCGATGTCGGAGGGCTTGTTGTCGTAATTGAGCCGCACCCGGCGCAGCTGCTCGTCGATGGTGAGGACGCGCGGCGGGAGGAGGCCGCGCAGGCCCAGGGCGTCGCGCTCCGCCTCGGTGAACGCGGTGCCCTTGTTGTACCGGGGATCGTTGATGAGGGCCATCCCCGTCGGCAGGTTGCGCGGCGGGCGGGAGGGCGAGCGGGCACCGGACATGCGGCCGGACTCCTGGCGAGCGGAGTAAGGAAGGGACGCGGAAAACTAACCGCTGGCCGGCCTACCGGTTGGAACCCGTCTTCCCGCGAATTTCACGGTTTTCTCATGGCCCGCGGGGAATATTGCTCGTGGAGCGTGAGGCGTCGGGCGGGTTCGATGACCCCTTCTGGGGAGCCCGAGGCCGGTCCACGGGGAAAGAACACGGCCTCCCAGTGCCGATCGAGGCACAACAGCACGGCCCCTCCGCTCCAACCGCCCGGTCCTCCTGCCGGGCGGTTTGTTTTTGTGGGGGAGAGAGGCAGGCAGGGATCATGACGACGGCCGTGGCCGGCACCCCGCGCGGCAACGCCCGGATGGCACGGCGGCTCCGCGAGGCCGCCGAGTTGCTGGAACAGCAGGGCGACAACCCCTTCCGCGTGCAGGCCTACCGCCGGGCGGCGGAGACGATCGAGCGGATGAATCGGCCCGTGGCCGACATCCTTGAAGCCGAGGGGGTTCCGGGCCTCGTGGCCCTGCCGACCATCGGACGCGGGATCGCCCACGGCATCGCCGACCTGGTGCGTACCGGGTGGCTGCCCGTGCTGGAGCGGCTCCGGGGACGGGCCGACCCGATCTCCATGCTCGCGAGCCTGCCCGGCGTGGGGCCGGTGCTGGCCGACCGGATCCATCACTCCCTCGGCATCGGCACCCTGGAAGAGCTCGAGCTCGCCGCGCACGACGGGCGTCTGGAGCGCGTGCCGGGAGTCGGGACCAGCCGGCTCGAGTCCGTCCGCGCCGCCCTGGCGGATCGGCTGCAGCGGCGCCGGCCGCCCCTGCCGGAGGACCGGTCACGACCGCCGGTGGCCGAGTTGCTGGACGTGGATCGCGAGTACCGGCGGAAGGCCAGGGCCGGGCTGCTCAAGACCATCGCGCCCCGCCGCTTCAACCCGCACCGACGGAGCTGGCTGCCGGTGCTCCATACCGTCAGGCGGGGGCGGCCCTTCACGGCCCTCTACTCCAACACGGCGCGGGCCCACCGTCTGGGGCGGACCGACGACTGGGTCGTCCTCTATTACGACGGACCGTCGGGCGAGGGACAGGCCACGGCGGTCACCGAGCGCTCCGGCCCGCTCCGGGGCCGCCGGGTGATCCGGGGCCGTGAGGGCGAGTGCGTGCGCCACTACGGGGTGTGGGTCCCGCCCGACCCGCACGCCGGCCTGGACGGCAACGGGGTGTTCTAGCGGCCCCTCAGGGCCGCCAGGCGTACCCCACCTTGGCGAAGAACGTCCGGTTCACCCGGGTCAGGTCCACCGCCTGGTTCCCGCTGTCGTTCTCGGAGTAGCCCAGGAACAGCACCGTCTGCGGGTTCACCTTGTACGAGAAGAGGAACTGTCCGAACAGCCCTTCCTCGAAGCGGTTCACGGGCCGGGAGTACTTGGCCGGGTTGCGGTCCACGCTCCGGTACTGGAGGATGCCGCGCACCATGGTTCGCATGCTGAACTGGTAGAGTACCCGGCTCTGGAACAGGTTGGCCGTAAAGACCTCGTCCCCCTCGTGGCTGAGCCGCTGGACCAGGTGGCTCAGGTCGACGCCGAGCCCCCGCCCCAGACTGAGCCGGACGGACGGCCTCACCGACACCTGGTTCGAGGCGCGGGCGTTGGTGAAGTCGATCGTCTCGCCGAAGGAACTGGAGACCCCGATCACCAGGCTGCCGGTGGGCTGGATGGACGCGGAGGCGTGCAGCTGGTCGAGGTCGTAGAGCCGGTCGAGGAAGCGGGTGCGGCTGTGGGTGTAGTGCAGGCCACCCGAGCTCTGCAGGGGCCCGCTGTAGTTCCCGAACCAGCCGAACGACTCGTCGGTGAGCCCGCCCCCGTGATCGTGGGTCCGGTTGTAGAAGCCGCCCAGGAAGATCTGGTTGTACCAGCCGCGTTGCTGCCGGAAGATCCGGCCTCCGTTCGCCCCGATCGATCGGGTATCGACCCGGGGGATGAATCCGACATCGGCCCGGAACCGGGGGCTCAGGTCAGTGTAGTCCACCCCGCCGAACCAGCGGGCGCTGAAGTAGTTGTAGCTGAGCAGCACCGCGCTGCCGGTGAAGGTCCCGGCCGGCTGGCCGAACCCCGTCCGCACGGCAGCGGGGTACTCCGTCATGGAGCCGAGCACCTGGGCCCGGACGGACGATGACCGGGTGAGCTGGTGGAAGCTGTCGAAGCCGGCGACCTGGTTGCCGTACCCGTCCCCGAACCGGCCGGTATACAGGGCCCCCACGTAGCTCGACTGCCCGATGTCGCGCCGGAGGCGGCCCACCGCGGTGTAGCTGTCCTGGTCCAGCGAGGTGGACCCGGACCCCTGGTTGGCCGGAAAGAGGAGGTTGGTCAGTTCATCGCGCGCGGCGAACACGCCGAACCCGGTACGCGACCCGGCCCCGACCTTGCCCGAGAGCTTGAGGCCGGCGGTCGGGTCGGCCACGGTGCGGGTGAAGACCGCCTGGAGCGGGGTGCTGAACAGGTCGGCACCCTCCAGGAAGAAGGGCCGCTTCTCGGGGAAGAAGAGGGCGAACCGGGTATTCACCTCCAGCTGGGCCGCGTCGGCCTCCACCTGGGAGAAGTCGGGGTTCGCGGTGGCATTGAGCGACAGGTTGGGGCTGATCCCCCAGCGCAGGTCCATCCCGAACTCGGGCGTGGCGTCGCCCCCGACCATCGGCCCCGAGGGGAAGGGCGTCCGCACATCGGTCCGGTCGGCGGTGAGGGTGGGGCCGAACTCCAGGTTCCGGCCCGGCGTAATGCCCTGGAATCCGGTCAGCTTGTTGGCCTCGCAGAGCAGGCAGGTGTTGCGGCGGTCGCGGGGCGCCGACTGCATCCGGTGCCGGACGTTCCGGGGCCACGACCGCTCGAAGATGAACCCCCAGGTCTGCACCGCGTCGGTGCGCGGGAAGCGGAGGCTGCGGAACGGGATCGCCGCCTCCACCACGTAGCCCTCCGTGTCGAGCCGCCCGGCCGACGACCAGATGGCGTCCCACGAGAAGTCCTCGAAGCCCTCGGCGGTGCTGAGGAGGGCGTCGGCCTGGCCGCCCAGGGCACTGATCCGGAACTGGAAGGCCCGGCGCTGGTCGTTGAACGGGTCGATCAGGACGTTGAAGTGATCGTCCCGCACCAGGCGGGAGGTGTTGTCGCGGTCGAAGTAGCGGGCCCGGATCGCGCCGGGATCGGGGTCCCAGGCCCGGCACCCCAGGTACAGGTTGTCGTCGTCGAAGGTGACGTGGCAGGCCGAGCGGACCGGGGGCACCGTGTTGTCACCCGGGGTCCACTCCCAGTCGAGCGGGATCTGGACGGCGTTCTGCCAGCCGGGATCGTCCATCACCCCGTCGATCCGGATGGATCCCGGGGCGCGGGTGACCGAAAAGGCGGGGGCTGCCGCGGGCCGGGCGTCGGCGCCGCTCACGGCGCTCGTGGATTGACCGGCCAGGGGGCCGGGAACGGACGGAAAGGCCAGGAGTAGCGACAGCGCCAGCAGGGGTCCGGACCGGGAGCGGGACATGGCGGCCTTCGGGACGGGGGAAACGTCCGGGATCAGCGAGACGGGACCCCTACGAGATGGCTAGCCCGCGCGTTTCGGCGGCGCCCCTCCTCAGCGCCGGGCCAGCCGGGTGCCGACGCCGATCCGGGCCATGAGCGTGTCGAACCGGGGGTCGTCCATGATGGAACGCAGCGCGTGGTTGCCGCCGCTCCAGGCCAGCCAGGCGTGGTGCGGCTCGTAGTTCAGCC